>CAJKMT010000042.1 GCA_905201055.1 uncultured Sutterella sp.
GAAATCACGGGGGTGGGTGCCAATCAAATGCCGATTGCCATCCCCCAATTTCAAGGAACCAATAACGCACCGCTGGATTTGTCAGCGGTTGTCACCGCAGACCTTGAACGAAGCGGGGCGTTTCGCGCGCTCAAAGTGATGGGAGAGTTGCCCGCGGAAGATATGCAAAATCCGCGAGCACAATTCTGGCGCACGATGGGGGCTACAGCCTTGGTGATGGGGGCTATCGAAAAGTTAGCGGACACTCGTTACAGCATTTCCTATAAGCTTTTCGGCACGACAGAAAATAAAGTCATTGATGAAAAGCAGTTTGTGGTGAGTACCGGAGACTTGCGATTAACCGCTCACCGCATTGCCGACGCCGTTTATGAGCGGCTCACGGGTGAGACGGGAATTTTTGCCTCTCGCTTGGCTTATGTGCTTCAGCGCGGTCCCTCCTCCTACGAGTTGGTGGTCAGTGACAGTGACGGTGAAAATCCGCAGGTGGCGCTTCAAAGCAATCAATCCATTATTTCTCCCATGTGGTCGCCCAATGGTTTGTTGCTGACTTACGTGTCTTTTGAAGCGAATAAGCCTGTGATTTATCTGCACGATGTTCGTAGCGGTGAAAGACGCCTTATTGCGAGCTTTAAAGGCAATAACTCGGCGCCGGCTTTCAGCCCCGACGGCAAGACCATGGCGGTGGCTCTCTCTATGGGAGGCGGCACTCACATTTACCTGATGAGCACCAACGGCACCAATGTCCGACGCTTCACCCGCAGCCAAGGCATTGATACCGAACCGGTCTTTAGTCCTGACGGGCAGTACGTATACTTCACGTCTGACCGCGGGGGCTCGCCCCAGATTTATCGTCAGCCTGTCGCAGGCGGCGCGGCAGAACGCGTCACTTACAGTACCGAGTATGCAATCAGCCCTGCGATCAGCCCCAAGGGTGATAAACTCGCCTTCATTTCGCGCTTTAACGGCGCTTTCCGCGTGACGCTTCTTGATCTGATGACCGGTATGCAGCTTGTGCTTACTGACACAATGCGTGATGAGTCGCCGACATTTGCGCCGAACGGAAAGATTTTGGTTTACGCCACTGAAGAAGCCGGTCGCGGTGTTTTGGCAACGGTGAGCCTTGACGGACGTGTCAGAACGCGTTTGACCGGACCGCACGGGGATATCCGTGAACCCTCTTGGGGACCGCTTTTGCAATAGTTTCGAAAAATTTAATGGAGTTTTAAATGCAATTGAAAAGTAAGATTTTATTGGTGAGTTTAGGTTTGGCAGGAGCCCTTTTGACGGGCTGCTCCTCGGTGGACTTGAACCCGAACGGTCCGGATCAGTATGCGGGCGACCCGTTTACCAATCCGAACTCTCCGCTGAGCCAACAAAGCATTTATTTTGCCTTTGACAGCTACACCGTGCCCGCTGAATCTCAGGCGATGATTGAAGCGCACGCCCAGTACCTCGCTACGCACCCGAGCGCTACTGTTGTGCTCGAGGGCAACACTGATGAACGCGGCGGCCGCGAATACAACCTTGCCTTGGGTCAGAAGAGAAGCGACAGCGTTGAAAACCGTCTGCAGCTTTTGGGTGTGCCCGCCGATCGTATGGAAAGCGTGAGTTTTGGTAAAGAGCGTCCCCGTGCCCTTGGTCATGATGAAGAGTCTTACCAACAAAATCGCCGCGTAGATATCATCTATCGCACGAAATAACTTGAGAAAGCAGGCGCCCGCGGTGAGCGGGCGCAAAACGTTTAAAACGGACTACCACAACACGATAAGGACACTATGCGTCATACGTTATTGGCAGTGATGATGTTGGCAGTGGCCGCGCAAACGACAACGGCTTGGGCCTTTGCCGACGATGAGGCAAGAACGGCCATTTTGGAATTGCGCGAGCAGTTGAAAGCCAGCCAGCGTGCACAAGTGGATTTAATGAGCCAGGTTGAGGCGCTTCGTTCGGAAAATCAGCGCATGATCGGTCAGATGCAGGAATTGACCCGTCAGGTTGAAACAATGGATAAGCGTTTGGTGGAGGTAGAGCCCGCCCAGGTGGAATTAAACGGCCGCCTGATTACTGTCAAGCCCGCCGAGCGGCGTGAATTTGAAAAGGCGGTGGAACTCTTTCGCAACCGCGATTTTTCCAACTGTCTCAAAGCCCTTAACACATTTAAGAAAAATTGGCCGAAATCGGCTTACATGGCTGATGCAGACTATTGGCGCGCGAGTTCCTACTACGCTTTAAATAATTTTAAGAGCACGATCACGGTGACCAATAACCTGTATCGTGTTTACCCGAAATCACCCAAAGCGCCGGAGGCACTGCTTTTGAAGGCTTCCGCTGAATTGAGTGAAGGAATGATTGATGAGGCAACCAAGAGCCTCAACACCCTGATTAAACGTTATCCGAAATCCGACTCTGCGAAAACGGCTAAAGAGCGTTTGCAGCAGATCAAGAAACTCGGTTGACCGTTCAGGATTAAAATTATTTTTTCCCCTGAGGAATTGTCCTCGTATTTGCATAGAGATACTTGAAAATGACTTGCTCTCGCCGCGGATTGGATATCCTCCGTGATCCGCTTCAAAATCACGGTTCGGCTTTTTCTGATGAACAAAGAGATCAAATGGGCGTGAGAGGGCTTCTGCCCGCTCGTGTGGAAACGCTTGAAGAACAGGCTAAGCGCGCTGTCGCTTTCATGCGTACCTTCCCCTTGCCTATCCAGCGCTACTTCTACCTGGATGCACTGCACAACACCAATGAAACGCTCTTTTTCAAGGTTGTGTGCGATCACATCGAAGAAGTTATGCCCATCATCTATACGCCGACGGTTGGTGAAGCCTGCCAGAAGTTCAGTCACAATTTCCTGCAGTCCAGAGGTCTTTTCCTTTCCATCAAAGACAAGGGTCAGATCTTTAAGATCATGGAAAATGTTCAGCGCGATGACGTTGAAGTGATCGTGGTCACCGACGGTCAGCGCATTTTGGGCTTGGGTGATCAAGGCGTCAACGGCATGGGTATCCCTGTGGGTAAGCTCGCTCTTTACACGGCCTGTGCAGGTGTCGCCCCTGAAAAGACATTGCCCGTGATCATCGATGTGGGTACGAACAATCCGACCTATTTGGCCGATCCTCTCTATATGGGTTTGCGTCAGGAACGCGTCTGCGGTCCTGCCTACGATGAACTCATTGATGAATTCATGGTGGCAGCTCGCAAACGCTGGCCCAATGTGCTCATTCAGTTTGAAGATTTCGGTAACGCCAATGCTTTCCGCCTGCTTGCCCGTTGGAAAGATAAAAGCTTGTGCTTTAACGACGATATTCAGGGCACAGCCTGCGTGGCTCTGACCGGTTTTTATTCCGCTATGCGAGTCACGGGCGGAAAGCTCGCCGATCAGCGCGTGCTTTTCCTGGGTGCCGGTGAAGCCGCCACGGGTATTGCCAATCTGATTGCAGAAGCCATTGCCGATGAAGAAGGTATTTCGATTGAAGAAGCCCGCACCCGCTGCTACCTCTTTGACTCGAAGGGTTTGGTGACGGCTCAAAGAACCGATCTGTCTGCTCATAAGCGCGAGTTTGCTCATGAAGCTGAACCCGCCGAAAGCTTCCTGCAGGCTATCCAGCAATTGCGTCCGACCGCCATTGTCGGTGTGGCTGCCCAGCAAAACGCCTTTAATTCCATGGTGATCGGCGAGATGAGCGCGATTAACGAACGTCCGATTGTGTTCGCTCTCTCTAATCCGACTTCTAAGGCCGAATGCACGGCAGAAATGGCTTATCAGTTCTCGGACGGCCGCGCACTCTTTGCCTCCGGTTCTCCCTTTGATGAAGTCACCTATAAGGGTAAGACTTTCGTGCCGCGTCAGGGCAACAACTCTTATGTGTTCCCGGCTTTAGGTAAGGCCGTTACCTTTGTGAAGGCGAAGACCATGCCTACCGGTATGTTCCTTGCTGCAGCCCGTAAGTTGGCTGATTTAGTGAGCGAAGAAGATCTGGCACGCGGCAGCCTTTATCCGTCCTTAAATGACATTCGCCCGATTTCCGAAGAAATCGCAGTGGCTGTTGCCCAATACGCTTACGATAAGGGCTTGGCCTTCGCTGAACGTCCGGAAGACCTGAAGGCAGCCATGAAAGCCAGCATGTACACGCCGTCTTACTAAGCTTATTGGAGATGCAATAAATAAGGGCGGAGTTTGTCTCCGCCCAAGTTTTGCCCGCTAATAGCCGTGAATCCAAACGCTCTGATTGATGTCGCACCGGAATTGATTCCTGACACAACGCCTGCTGTTGAAGACGTTGTGGCGGTCGCTCGTCTGAAAGGTGAGCCGCTACTGCACTTTCCTGATGACTTGTACATTCCGCCTGACGCTCTCAAGCTGTTTTTGGAATCGTTTGAGGGTCCCTTTGACCTTTTGCTTTACCTGATTCGTAAGCAGCGCCTGGATCTCAACGAGATTTCTGTTGCCGCGGTGACGGATCAGTACATGCAGTACGTTGAGCAGATTCGCGCCCAGAACATGGAGTTGGCAAGTGACTACCTGGTGATGGCCGCCGACCTCATGATGATCAAAAGTAGGCTCCTATTGCCCGTGCCGGTGACTGAAGAAGGGGAAGAGGAAGAAGATCCGACGGCTCGTATTTTGCGCGAAGTGGCGGAATACGAAAAAATTCAGGTTGCCGCTCAGCTTCTTAATGCGTTGCCGACAATGGGCGACGGTTTTTGGCGCGGATTTGTGCCTGTTGATGAGGACGAGGAGCCCGAACCCGAGGTATTGCCTCAGGAGTTGGCCCGCGTATGGCTCACGGTGGTAAAGAATGCCGGATTGAAAATCAATCACACGGTTTCCCGGCAGGAGCTTTCCATTCACGAGTTTATGTCTGCCATTATCAGACGCGTTGAGCATGACCGTTTTGTGAGTTTCGACGATTTGGTTCAAAACCACAACACGATGCAGGAGCGGGTGGTGAGCTTTCTGGCGATTTTGGAGCTTTCTCGCGAGGGGCTCATTTCCATTACTCAGGCAGCGCCTTATGCGCCGATTTATTGCTCGAAAAAGTTTCTGGAACTCTCGTCTCAGGCGGGCTAAAAACAAAAGCGTGTAGATTTGAAAAAATATAATCTCCGCTTAAAACAAATTGATTAAAATTCTTCGTTCTTATTAAACAAGAGGGATATAGATACTATGGAATGGTTGACCGAGCTGATTACAACGATGCACTGGGGTGCCGTGGCTCAGATCATCATGATTGACATTTTGTTAGGGGGCGACAACGCGGTGGTGATCGCTCTGGCTTGCCGTAACCTGGAGCCGAAACAACGTCGTCAGGGGATTTTCTGGGGCGTGTTCGGTGCCATTGCGTTGCGTGTGGTCTTGATTACCTGCGCGGTCTATCTCCTGCAGCTGCCGCTCTTGAAAGTCGTAGCCGGTCTTCTTTTGATTTGGATCGGTGTGAAACTCCTGATTCCGCATGATGAAGAAGATAAGCATATTGAGGCAAGCACTAAGGTCTTGTCGGCCATTAAGACCATTATCGTGGCTGACCTGGTGATGAGTATTGACAATGTGATCGGTATTGCAGGCGCAGCTCAGGCTGCGCATGAACATCATCAGACGCTTTTGATCATCTTCGGTTTGGTGGTGAGCGTGCCCTTTATTGTGTTTGGCAGCCAGATCATTCTTAAGGTTTTTGACCGCTTCCCGATTATTGTGACACTGGGCGGCGCGCTTTTGGGCTGGATCGGCGGCGGCTTGGTCGTCAGTGACATCTTTATGGCCGAGCATATCCCGCAGACTAACGTGGTGCACTATGCAAGCTGCGTAATCGGCGCAATACTGGTTGTCCTGATTGCGAGGATGCTCGTGAATCGGCAAAAGACCAAGAAAGCCAACGCCAGTTAACAGTGTGTAGCTAAAAAAATCAGGAGGATTCCTTTTGGGTTTCCTCCTTTTTTTGTACCTCGTGACTTTATCAGAGAGCAAAAATATACCGACGTTTAGCGGTCAAACCAACTGTCGGTTTTTAACGAAATCTAAAGCTGCCTGACGGTGCAGGCAGCGTTTCTCCGTTTTGTACGAACTAAACAATATCCTTAAGCTCACGGCGAAGGATCTTGCCCACGGCAGTCTTAGGCAGTGAGTCCACAAAGATGATTTGTTTGGGGATCTTGTAGCCGGTCAATTGGGTGCGGCAGTACTTCACCACGTCTTCTTTGGTGATGGAAGGATCTTTTAACACAATGACGGCCTTGACCGTTTCGCCGGATCGTTCGTGCGGCACACCGACCACGCCGCATTCAAGCACGCCAGGCATCGAGGCGATAACGCTTTCGACTTCGTTCGGATAGACGTTAAAGCCTGAGACCAAAATCATATCTTTCTTACGATCAGTGATCGTGATTTTGCCGTCGGCAGCCATGTAGCCGACGTCGCCCGTGCGAAGCCAGCCGTCACGGAATACGCCAGCGGTTTCTTCCGGACGATTCCAGTAGCCGGCCATGATTTGCGGTCCCTTGACACAGATTTCGCCGGTGTGTTCGGGGATTTCTTCCGGATTGTTGCAAAGACCGAGGTCTTTGAAGCCGTCGCCTCGAATACTGACTTCAGTGTTGGGCAGCGGGTAGCCCACAGAGCCATCCCACGGTGCATCGGGCAGATTGCCGCAGACACCGGGCGAGGCCTCGGTCAAGCCATAAGCTTCGAGGATGCCGATGCCGGTCGTCTTCTTCCAACGCTCGGCCACCACCTTTTGAATTTGAGTGCCGCCTGCCACAGCCATTTTCAGGCGTGAGAAATCGACAGAGGAAAATTCAGGGTTATTGAGCAGAGCGTTATAAAGGGTGTTCACACCGGTGTACACGGAGAATTTCCAGTGTTTGCACTCGGCCACCAACCCCTTGATGTCTCGAGGATTGGTAATGAGCACGCTACGGGCAGTCCAATTAAGGAAAGCAAGCGTCGCTGTAAAGGCAAAGATATGGTAAAGGGGCAATGCGCACATGGCCACTTCTTCGCATTCCTTAAAGGAAACACTGATCCAGTGACCGGTCTGCTCGACGTTGGCAAGCACGTTGCGATGCGTGAGCATCGCGCCCTTGGAAACGCCGGTTGTGCCGCCCGTGTATTGCAGCAGTGCGACATCTTCGTTGGAAAGGGTGACCGGAGTAAAGCCTTTTTGATGACCGATGGCAAGCGCCTGGCGGAAATCAACGGCACCGGGCAGATTCCATTGGGGCACCATCTTTTTCACATACTTAACGGCCGCATTGACGATTGTGCGCTTCATGAAGGGGAACATATCGCCCACTTGCGTCGTGATGATGTGCTTAACAGGCGTGCGGTCCAGTACTCGCTCAAGAGTCTTGGCGAAGTTTTCAATGATGATGATCGCCTTGGCGCCCGAATCTTTGAGCTGGTGTTCCAACTCACGAGCCGTGTAGAGAGGATTGACGTTAACGACGATAAACCCGGCTCGCAAAATGGCAAAAAGCGCAATCGGGTACTGCAAAAGGTTAGGCATCATGATGGCCACGCGATCGCCTTTTTGCATGTCGGGCAGCGACTGCAGATAGCCCGCTAAATCAAAGGACAGAGCCTGAGACTCTTTAGCCGTCAGTGTGACGCCCATGTTGGTAAACGTGGGGGCATTGGGGTGCTTTTCGGCGATGCTGTCAAGCAAAGCCGGGATGTTGGGCACACGGTCGGGATCGATTTGGGCGGGAACGCCTTTCGGGTATTTGGCAAGCCAGGGATAATCGGTCATCGTAATTAAATCCTGCTGTAAAAATAACGAAGATAATCTACTATTGTAAACAAAGAAAATCGCTCACCGCGGAGCGATTTTCTTAAATGTGACGTTCGGAAAAATTAAGCGAGCGTCAGGCAGTGACGGGCATAGCTCTTCACGTCCTCCCAGTCCGTGTAATCAATCACGGCGTCCATGGAGGTCGGTCCCTTGGTCATCTTCATGATCAATTGGATCATCTTGGCATCAAGCCAACCCCAGTTCGGGTAGTCAACCTTACCGGCAATGCACTTCACATCGCGGGGCTTCCAGGGAGAGTTTTGAAGGAACTTCTGCATATAGCGGTTGCCTTCGGGAGTCGCCTTAATCGGCGTACGGGCAACGACAGAAACATTAAAGAAGCTGTGCGGTTTGGCATTGAGCTCATCTTTGTGCTTAGCCAGGAAGCTGTAGAAAATTTTCGGGTAGGTGCCGTAGAGAACCGGGCAGCCTACGATGAAAAGGTCGTACTTATCCCATTGCACGCCTTCGCGGTCGGCTTCCATGACGCTCATCATGTCGGCTTGATTGCCTTCGGCAATGACCGTTTCCCAAATGCGACGCGCTACACGGGCCGTATGTCCGCTTCGGCTGTAATAGAGCACGAGCACAGATTTCATTTTTATTTCTCCTATTCTCCCGCTGCATTGATCCTGTTAGCGGGAAAAAATACAAACGCAAAGCCTAATAGGAAGTCAACGATAAAAGATGACCGAAAATTCTATCGTTTACCCTAACTTTATTAGTGATAACCCTAAATTCTTTTGGGCATGACGATCATTGTAGTGCAGAAATATTGCTTCAAGCTTAAAGACAGTTATGAGCCTGAAGGGATTTGAGCCACGTAATAATCTCCAAAGGAGTATGAGCAATCAGATCGGCTCGCCACTCTTTGATCGGGAATTCACTTCTGAGATAGCCCCATGAGGCAGCGGCAAAAGGCATGGCGAGCGTGGCGGCGACTTTCGAGTCGCGGATGTCGTCGCCCACATAGGGCGTGCAGGAGGCTTGAGCGTGTGTTTTTTCCAACGCAATCAGCATATTGTCCGGATGGGGTTTGAGTTTTCCTGTCGCGTCTCCGCTTACAATGACTGCGGCTCGGTTAAAAAGACCGAGTTTTTTCATAATCGGGTCAGTGAAACACTGAAATTTATTGGTCACGACTCCCCATTGGCATCCCATGGATTCAATGCCGTCGAGCATCTCGGCAACACCTTCAAAGCAGGTCACTTCTTCGGCGCAGTGTTTTTGATAATCGGCTAAAAATCGTTCTTTTAATTCTGAAAATCGTTCGTGAGTGTCGGTAATGTTAAAGCCGATTTTCAGCAATCCCCGAGCGCCCGAGCCCGCGTATTCTCTGAGAGTTTCAAAGGGCAGGGGATCCAAACCTTCTTCACCGCGGATTCGATTCAACGAAGCGCAGAGGTCGGGTGCACTGTCAACGAGCGTGCCGTCCAGATCAAAAAGAATTAAAGCCATGTTATTGCACCGAGCCAAAAATGATTACAGTCAAGTGCCGCGACTTACCGACAAGTATCGCAAGTGTTTAATCGGCTGATTGAGAGCGGCAGAGGAGTTGAAAAAAGGCGCCCCGCTAACGGAGCGCCTTTAATTTTATTTAATTAACGAGACAGTCTCATCAATTATTGAGCGCGAGTGCCGACCACTTCAACGACAGCGCGGCGGTTCGGAGCCAAGCAGGCAACCAAATCAGCCTTAGAGCCGTTGTCTTCGCAGGTCACGACAGGATCAGCGGAGACCTTGCCTTCGGTTTGGATCTTGTCAGCGGGCACGCCTTGCTTGACCATGTAGGACTTGACGGCTTCAGCGCGGCGTTCGCTCAAAGCTTGGTTGAAGGAAGCCGGGCCGGTCACGTCGGTGTAACCGGTAGCCATCACGACTTCAACGTTCAGGCCGGACATACGGGCGACCAATTCGTTGAGCATCTTCACGCCTTCGGGTTTGACGCGAGCAGAGTTCAAGTCAAAGAGCGTGTCGGCAGCCAAAACGATCTTGCCGCTGCTGGCGATGTCAGCGTCGCATTCGATGCCTTCGGCAAGGGCGGGCGTCCAGAAGCCGGTGCGCACGCAGAGGTTGTAGCCGCTCATCACGGTTTGACCGGAAGTAGACTTAACGTACGGGAAAACGTCAGCGGCGCTGGCCATACCGCTCGTAGCGAGCAAAGCGGCCAAAGCAGCACTCAAAGCTAAAGTTTTTTTCATATTATTTTCTCCAATTGGATTAGCTGCGGTAAACATCAGACGACCGCAAACGTCTTGCCGGTGTCCCACCGCCCTCGCGAGTGGCTTTTTGGGGACACTGACATACACTAAATTCTATTCTGCCACGTTTTGGTTATTTTCTGTGCGTTTTCTCGACTAAGCGGTCTAAGCACAGTGCTTTGTTGCTTTTTGACAACAAGCTTGCCGTCCACCCACACGTGCGTAATGTCTTCGCGTCCGGCACTGTAAAGCAATTGAGAAGCCGGATCAAAAACGGGCAGTGTATCAATGTCACCTAAGTCCACAGCGATTAAATCAGCGTCTTTGCCTTTTTCAAGAGAGCCGATCCGATCATCCCAGCCAAGAGCTTTGGCTCCGCCCATGGTTGCCACATAAAGCATATCGGCAACTTTCATCTGCGTGGTGTCCTGACACACCGCTTTGCCAAGCATGGCGGCTAAACGCGTTTCACCCAAAAGGTCGACCTTGTCGTTGCTTGCCACGCCGTCAGTGCCTATCGCGACATTGATGCCCAATTTCATCATTTGAGCAATGGGGGAAAAGCCGCTTGCCAATTTAAGGTTGGAGCAGGGGCAGTGAACAGTGCTTGCTCCGCACTGAGCCAGGAGTTCAAGCTCGTGGCTGTCGGCATGAACCGTGTGTACGGAAATAAATCGGTTGTTCAGTAACCCGAGCTTATGCAGTCTTTCAACAGGGCGCATGCCGTATTGCTTAAGGGAGCCTTCGATTTCAGAGGTAGTTTCATCCACATGCATGTGAATGTAGGCATTGTGTTTTTCGGCTAAATCACGCACTTTAATAAGCGCTTCATCGTCGACGGTGTAGGGGGCGTGAGGGCCGACCGTGACACGTACCTTGTCGCTATCCTTGAACTTTTCAAATAAGGCTTCGGCACAGCGGATGTATTCATCGGTATTTTTTGCCATGGCCGAGGGAAAGCCGATCACAATGCCCGAAACGGAACACTTTAATCCCGCCTCAGTCAGACCGCGGGCCACATCTTCACTGAAAAAGTAATGGTCGCTAGCGCATGTAATGCCGGATTCGATCATTTCCGCACCGGCAATAAGTGAACCCTCGTAGCAAAATTCGTGGCTCATCAGCTTGCCTTCGGCAGGCCAGATTTTCGTTTGCAGCCAATCCATGAGTGCGAGGTCGGCTCCCATGCCGCGAAGAAGGTGCATCGGGGCGTGTGTGTGCGCATTGACCATTCCGGGCAAAACAATGTGATCGGGCAGGCTGATTCGCTCATTGGCCTCGATGTCTTTGGCTTGCGGCGTCGGAACGATGCCGACGATTTTGCCTTCATCAATGAGCACACTGTGGTGTTCAAGAATTGCACCCTTGGGAGCCATGGGCATTACCCAGCCGGCTTCGATTATGGTTTGAACATGCATAAAAAACCTTTGGAAAGAATAAAAATCGTTCAGCAGACATTGTATGTCAGACGCAGCTTTTCTGTTTCCGGTACCGACTCTCTTTTTTCTTGTCTTGTAAACACTCTTAACCCATTGAAAATAAAAAGAAAATTAAGCCGCTTTCAATGGGCATTTTTAGGTAAATCCTGATAAAATCAACAGGTTAAAAATTTTAAACGATGGATAGATAATCAATGTCTGATAACGAAGATATTAAGAATAGTCAAGATAACGTCACCGCTCAAGAAACCACTGATACCGAAGTCCCGGGTTCCATGTTGAATATTGCTCAGGAGCTGCTGCCAGTTTCTCTGGAGGCAGAAATGAAGCGTGCTTACCTTGATTACGCCATGAGCGTGATTGTGGGTCGTGCTTTGCCTGATGTCAGAGACGGTTTAAAGCCTGTGCATCGCCGCGTGCTTTATGCCATGGAACAGTTGGGCAACACGTATTCAAGACCCACGAAGAAGTCTGCCCGTGTGGTCGGTGATGTGATCGGTAAATATCACCCTCACGGTGACTCGGCAGCCTATGACACGATTGTGCGTATGGCTCAGCCCTTCTCCCTTCGTTATCCGCTCATTTACGGTCAGGGTAATTTCGGCAGTCTCGACGGCGACTCGGCCGCAGCCATGCGTTATACCGAAGTGCGGCTTCAGAAATTAGCCGGTGAAATGCTCGCCGATATCCGCAAAGACACGGTTGATTTCATCCCCAATTACGACAACACGGAAAAAGAACCGACGGTTTTGCCCACGCGCCTGCCGCATCTTCTGATTAACGGCAGTGCCGGTATTGCTGTGGGTATGGCCACCAATATTCCGCCGCATAATCTTCGGGAAGCCATCGATGCCTGCGTGCATTTGCTCAATCACCCCGATGCCACGGTTGATGACCTGATCAAATTTATCCCGGCGCCGGACTTTCCCACCGGGGGCACAATCTTTGGTCTCAAAGGCGTGATTGAAGGGTATCGCACCGGACGCGGCCGCGTGCTGATGCGTGCCAAGACTCACTATGAAGAGTTCGACCACGGCCGCCGCACCCGCATCGTTGTTGATGAAATTCCCTATCAGGTCAATAAGCGCGTCTTGGTTGAAAGCATTGCCCATTTGATCAATGAAAAGAAAATTGAAGGCATTTCCGATCTGCGCGACGAAACCGATAAGGACGGCGTTCGTGTGGTGATTGACTTGAAGGCGGGTGTGGTAGCCGATGTAGTGCTCAACAATCTCTATAAGCTCACCCAGCTGCAGGATTCTTTCGGAATCAATATGGTGGCCTTGGTTGACGGTCAGCCGCAGCTTTTGAATTTAAAGCAGATTATCGAAGCATTCCTGATGCATCGACGCGAAGTGGTGACGCGCCGCTGCCTCTTTGATCTGAAGGAAAATCGTGCCAGAGGTCATGTGCTCGAAGGTTTGGCCGTGGCATTGGCCAATATCGATGACTTTTTGGCCATTATCCGTTCGGCACCCACGCCGGAAGTGGCTAAGACGGGATTGATGGGACGCGGCTGGAATTCCGCTCTTGTCGGTGAAATGCTCGATCGTGCCGGCGCCCATCAAAATGATTACCGTCCCGATGGGTTGGATCCGATGTACGGCCGCAGAGATGACGGCTTGTATTACTTGAGCGAAACTCAGGCCGACAGCATTCTGCAGATGCGCCTGCAGCGCCTCACTGGTTTGGAACAAGACAAGATTATTCAGGAATATCGCAACGTCATCGACATGATCGCCGATTTGTTGGATATTTTGGATAAGCCCGAGCGCGTTCGTCAGATTATCGAAGACGATCTTATCGAAATTAAGAACGAATACGGTGATGACCGCCGCTCGGAAATTGATCCGACGGGTGATCCCAACTTTGATCCGCGCGACTTGATTCCGCGCCGCGAAATGGTCGTGACGCTGACTCGCGACGGTTACATCAAGAGCCAGCAGTTGTCAGACTATCAGGCTCAGCGCCGCGGCGGTCAGGGTAAAAAGGCGGCAACCATGAAAGAAGGTGACATGATTGATCAGCTCTTTATCGCCAACTCTCATGACCGCATTCTTTGCTTCTCGGACTTCGGCCGTATGTACTGCCTTGATGTGTACGCTTTGCCTGAAGGTTCGCGCACCTCTAAGGGTCGCCCCATCATCAACTCTGTACCCCTTTCCGAAGGCGAACGCATTACGGTGATGCTTCCGATTAAGGATTTTGACGACACGCACTACGTGTTCATGGCCACAGCCAACGGCGTGGTGAAAAAGACCCGCCTGAAAGAATTTGCCAATGTGCGTCGCTCCGGCATCAATGCGGCAGGCCTCGATGATGACGATCACTTAATCGGTGTGGCCATTACCGACGGCGAGCACGATGTGATGCTCTTTTCCGATGCCGGTAAAGCGGTTCGCTTCAGTGAAGCCGATGTGCGGCCCATGGGTCGGGGTGCACGCGGTGTCAAGGGCATGGCATTGGAAGACGATCAGAAAGTCATTGCCATGTTGGTGGCTGACAGCGAAGAGCAAACGGTGCTTACGGCAACAGAAAACGGTTTCGGCAAACGCACACTGGTGAGTGAATACACCCGCCACGGCCGTGGTACCAAGGGCATGATCGCGATTCAGACCACTGATCGAAACGGTAAAGTCGTTGCGGCCACATTGGTCAATGATGCCGACGAAGTGATGCTGCTCACACAAAAGGGCAAGATTGTTCGCACGCCTGTAGCTGACATTTCGGTTTTGAAGCGTGCAACCCAGGGGGTCACACTCATTGCCTTAAAGGATGACAGCTTGGTGGCTGTCCAACGCATTACCGAAGCGGACATTGAAGAAGAAAAGGCAGAAGAGGCTAAGCAAGAAGAGCAAAAAGCTCAGCCGGCAGACTCCGCTCAAGAAACAGAGCAAACCCTTTAATTGAAACACACGGCTCCCCGATATCAGGGGGGCCTTATTTAAAAGAAAATGATTCCTGTAATTACGATTGACGGACCGACGGCCTCCGGCAAGGGAACGGTGGCTTCCCGAGTCGCAGCCGCTTTAGGTTTTGATTATTTGGACAGCGGTGCGCTTTACCGCTTAAGTGCGTATAAGGCTCTTAAAAACCATCTCGATTTGGCTGATGAAGAGACTCTGGCTCGTGTCGCAGGCGATTTGAGTCCTCGTTTTAAGGACGGTCGCATTGAGCTTGACGGTGAGGACGTGACCGACAAGATCCGTGCCGAAGAGGTTGGCGTGGCAGCCAGCAAAGTGGCGGCTCTTCCCAAGGTTCGCGAAGCACTTTTGGATGTACAAAAGCGCGCCAGACGCCTGCCCGGTCTTGTGGCAGACGGCCGTGATATGGGCAGTGTGATTTTTCCTGACGCGCCTTTGAAAGTGTTTCTGACCGCAAGCGCGAAAGCACGTGCGCAAAGACGCTTTAATCAGTTGAAAGAAAAAGGAATTATTGCTAATATCGACACCCT
>CAJKMT010000043.1 GCA_905201055.1 uncultured Sutterella sp.
AAGCCACTGCCGTGCGAATAAGAGTGCCGACATTGCCCGGATCCTGAACACCGTCAAGATAAAGCACATCACAGGCCTCATGCTCGGGCAACGGGTCACTTACCACAGCGACTTCCGCGATGATGCCCGCTCCGTGTTCAACCGGCGAGATCAGATCATAGAGACGGTTTTCAAGGACGTAAGAAGGAACACCTTTTTCACTTAAGCGTTCGACAATCCCCGCCACCTCATCGGTGACGCCCGATGCCCTCATCAAAAGCGCCGCCGGTCTGATATTTTTCTGATCAAGCGTGATAAGAAGGTGGGCGCCTTCGGCAAGCGTCATCCCCTCTTTTTTAATAAAGCGGGTATTTTCAGAGAGCTTCTTCCAGCGCTTGAACTTAGCGTTTGAATCACTTTGAATGAGCTGATAATTCATCCATGACCTCTTTAACCGGAGCAAACGTTTTTCTGTGAATCGGCGTGGGACCGTAGGCATCGAGCGCAGCCAAATGATCGGCTGTACCGTATCCCACATTATGCTCAAAACCGTATTGAGGATAAAGAGCCGCCATTTTTTGCATGTAGGCGTCTCTCGTGGTCTTGGCAATGATAGAGGCCGCAGAAATTTCCGCTACTTTATCGTCACCTTTGACCACAGCTTCGGAAAGCCACTTCCACTTAGGCAGTTTGTTGCCGTCAACCCGGACAAAATCCGGCTCTACCGACAGATTTTCAACCGCCTCCTTCATGGCACAAAGCGTTGCCTGAAGGATATTGATGCGGTCTACGACTTCAGGGCCCATGGCACTTACTGACCAAGCCAGAGCCTTTTCTTTAATCTCAAGGGCTAGTTCTTCGCGTTTGTGTGCAGACAGTTTTTTGCTGTCGCGAAGGCCTTCGATGGGACGAGCCGGATCCAAAATCACCGCGGCGGCGACGACCGGACCGGCCAGGCACCCTCTGCCCACTTCATCGACACCGGCCACATAGCGGAATTGATCCAAAGAAAATAAATCGAGACTGTCGGACATTTTTAATCACCGCAGACACGGGCGATGGCATCAGCGGCAAGCTTGGGCGTGTCGCGCAGCAAAGACTCATGCATTTTCACAAAACGATCCATGAGTACAGTGTCGTTTCGGCGCTCATACTCATGCCACAGTGCAAAAGCTAAAGTCTCCGCGCGACAGTAATATTGAAGGATTTCCGGTACCAGGCGTTCCCCCGCCAAAATATTGGGCAAACTCACAAAATCAATGATGCCTTTTTTCTGCATCAGGATACCGGTGATGCCCGGCATGGCGTAACCCACAACCATGGGGCGTTTAAAAAGCGCCGCTTCAAGCGTAGCGGTGCCGGAAGCCACAAGGATTGCGTCGCTGGCTTCCATCACGGTGTGGCTGCCCGTTGAAATGATGCGGGTAGCCGCCTGGGCTTTGGGGAAATTTTTTAAGACACTTTGAATCTGAGCTTCTCGCGCGGCGTCAGAGGCCGGCACTAAAAAGATTGAGCGGCGGTCAAAATCAAGCACTTTTTCGCAGGCACCGAAAAAGTGGGGACCGCACCAAGCCACCTCAGCCTGACGAGAACCCGGCAAAACGGCAAAAACGGGACCCTCATGACCGGCAATGCCGAGTTTAGTTCGAGCCGCCTCTTTATCGGGCTGCATCGGGATTTCTCTGGCCAAAGGATGACCGATGTAAGTCGAGTCAATCCCCGCCTCATCCATGAGTTTTTTCTCAAACGGGAAAATGAGCAGCATGTGATCGACTGCCCGTTTGATCTGATGAATGCGTTCAGGGCGCCATGCCCAGATAGAGGGACACACCAGGTGAATCGTTTTGATTCCCCGTCCTCTGAGATGCTCTTCAATGGCAAGATTAAAGTCCGGCGCATCCACGCCAATAAAGGCGCGCGGATGAAGCTCGGCGGTACGCTTTTTCATCTCAGAGCGAAGGCGCAGGAGGGAAGGCAGTTTTTTGAGCACTTCCACATAGCCGCGTACCGAGAGAACACTGCTGTGATGCCAGGCATCAAGACCTGCCGCGATCATCCGATCGCCGCCGATACCCAACATCCGTTCATCGGGATAAAGCGCTGCAACATGCGGCAGCACAAGAGAAGCGATAAAGTCGCCGGAAGTTTCTCCGGCGAGCCAAACAATGTCTTTAGCCATCAGCCGATCAAGCCTTCGGACGAATAATGCCGCGTTCGCTCGAGGCGATGAAGTCACGCATCAAGCGAAGCTCACGGCCCACTTGCGGGTTATTGGAAATCAGCACGTCCAACACCTGTACAGCCTCGGGGATGCGCAAACCGTCACGATAGATGGTTTTGTAGGCGGCCTTAAAGGCGTTGAGCGCTTTAAGGTCATAACCCGCACGGCGCAATCCCACGATGTTAAGGCCGTGAGGTTCGGCAGGGTTGCCGTTGCAGATCACAAAAGGCGGCACATCCATCACGAGAATGGAGCCCCCGCCCACCATGGCGCCTTCACCGATTCGGCAGAATTGGTGGACACCCGCCTGACCGCCGATAATGGCGCGGTTAGCCACCGTGCTGTGACCGGCCAAACCGACATTGTTGGCCAAAATCGTATCATCGCCGATGATGCAGTCGTGCGCAATGTGCACGTTAGCCATAAAAAGGTTGCGGTTGCCGACAACGGTGATGCCGTGATCCTGGATCGTGCCGGTGGCAATGGTGACGTGTTCACGAATCACGTTGTCATCGCCGATTACCAGGCGCGTATCTTCGCCCTTGTATTTTTTATCCTGAGGTTCGCAACCGACGCTTGCGTTGGGGAAAATCCGATTGCGTTCACCGATTTCCGTATTACCCAAAATATTGACATGGGAAATCAGTTCGGTACCCGCTCCGATTTTCACCTTCGGACCGATCACGCAAAACGGACCGACGATGACGTCATCGGCCAACTCTGCAAGCGGGTCCACTAAAGAGAAATGATGAATTTTTGCCATATTGGCTCGCCCTAATTCGGTTGTTAATCGTTGCCGGTTTTTTTCAGTAACATCCACCGGCGTTTTTTACTTCAAAACCGCAATTAATCCATCTTGCGGCGGGCGCACATCATCGTGGCCACACAGGCGACTTGGTCATCTACCATGGCCGTGGCTTCAAACTTGCCGATGCCGGCGCGGTCCTTGAGGAAATGGCAATGAATCTTCAACTGATCGCCGGGCTGGACCACTTTCTTGAAGCGGGCATTATCAATGCCGGCGAAAAAGTAGAGGGATCCGTCATTGCGTTGCTCTTCAGTCAAACG
Source organism: uncultured Sutterella sp. (assembly GCA_905201055.1). Lineage (GTDB taxonomy): Bacteria > Pseudomonadota > Gammaproteobacteria > Burkholderiales > Burkholderiaceae_F > Aphodousia. Next base: position 3,269 of record CAJKMT010000043.1, read on the forward strand.
GGCCAGAGCAAGCACTGCGCAGGCTTGCGCCATCGATTCGATGATAAGCACACCGGGCATCACGGGGCATTCGGGGAAATGTCCTTGAAATTGCGGTTCATTGGCAGTGATGTTCTTAATCACTACGGCAGTCGTCAGGTCTTCAGAGACGCTTTCCACGCGGTCAATCAACAAAAACGGATAGCGGTGCGGAAGATACTTCAGAATATCCTGAATGTTGTATTTCATTTTTATTATTCCTTATCAGAAGTTTGTTCCAATTTAGCCAGAGCTGCTTCAAGTGCTTTAAGGCGCTTGCGCATCTCAGGCAATTGTTTAATCAGTACGGCCGAGCGCTCAAAGGTGCGTCCGGGCATTGCAGGGAAAAAGCCCATCATCAGCTTTGTTTCGTCATCGGGATAAGACATGATGGTGGTGGCAGGACCCACCGTGACGCCGCTCGGAATTGAAATGTGACCGTTGATATTGGCCGCGCCCCCGATTGTCACATGATCACCCAAAGTGGTAGAACCTGCGATGCTTGCGGCACCGGCCATGACGCAGTGTTCGCCCAAGCGGCAGTTATGCGCAATCTGAATAAGGTTATCGATCTTTGAGCCCTTGCCGATCACCGTGTCATCAAGAGCTCCGCGGTCAACAGCGGTATTGGCGCCGATTTCCACGTCGTCTTCAATACGAACGCCGCCGATTTGCGGAATCTTCACCCACTCACCCTCAAAAGGCGCAAAACCGAAACCGTCGCCGCCGATGACGCACCCCGGCTGCAAAATGCAGCGTGCGCCGATCGTGCAGTGATGATCGACCGTCACATTGGGATGAAGATGCGTGTCTTCTCCGATGACAGAGCCCACACCGACGACGCTGTTGGCGCCGATCCAAGCACGAGCGCCTACCACAGCGTGGTCTTCAATGACGGCACCGGCATCGACTCGGGCTGTCGGATCAACCTTAGCGGTCACCGCAACAGAAGCTTTCGGGTGAATGCCGCTCGCAAAGGTAAGTTGCATGGCCTGCACAACCTGAAGCGCGTAGGCAAACCACGCGTAAGGATTGGGCGTGATCACCATCGCGCGAGGCGTCTCTTCGCCATAAATCGCTTCTTTGTCTTCCTTTCGAAGCACCACAACCCCGGCCTTGCAATCCTTGACTTCATGGATAAATTTCGGGTTGGCCAAAAAAGCCACCTCGTCGGGTTTGGCGTGGCTTAACGCGCCGATGCTTCTAATGGTCACGTTCTCATAGGGACCGACGAGTTGTTGCTCAAGGCGTCCGCCGCATTGCTTGCGAACGGCCTCCACGAGCATTGCAATCGGATAAGCGGGTCTTTGCGTCATAACTTATTTCCCCAAAGCTTTAATAACCTGATCGGTAATATCCACGTTCGGGCCGACATAAACGGCCTCCTGCACGATCAGGTCATATTTACCCTTGCGGGCAATGTCGCGAATGATGTCATTGCTTCGCATCAAAATCGACTGCAACTCCTCATTTCTGCGACGGTTTAAATCTTCACGCAGCTCACGCTCCCGGCGCTGCAGCGAACGTTCACGATCGGCAAGTTTTCGCTCTTCGGCCATGCGCTCCTTATTACTCATTTTAGGAGCACGCTTTTGATATTTTTCCACATCCGCTTTAAGCGCACGGGCAGACACAGAGAGTGACTTCTGGCGGTCGGCGAACTCTTTTTCAAGTTTTACTTGAGCTGTATGCGCCGCCCCGCTTTCACGCAAAATCCGATCCGGGTTCACCACACCGATTTTTGTATCGGCCATCGCCGACTGAGCTAGCAAAGCCACGGATAAAAACGAAGCAATTGCCAATTTTTTCAACATCTTTTCTAGTACTCCATGTACGCTCAAGGGAAAGGCGGCCTTTTTTCATCCCCTTTCCCCCGAATGATTCGCACCGTCGATCACGACTGAGTTACGTTAGAAACCTGTACCGATTTGGAACTGGAAGGTTTCTGTCTTGTCACCCGGCTTGTCGTTGATCGGTTTGGCAATACTGAATTTCAACGGTCCCAAAGGCGAAATCCAGGCCACGCCTAAACCAACAGAATAACGCAGGTCTGAGAGCGAAATATTCTTACCTTCTACAACTTCATTTCCTGAATAGGAATCACCCCAGACCCAGCCTCCGTCAAAGAATGTGAACCAACGCAGAGTGCGGTCGGCGCCCGGCAACGGCATCAGCATTTCAAAGGAGAAATTCAACGAAGCCGTACCACCCACGTTGTCGGCATCATCGTCATACCAATAACCGCTGGTGTAATCCTTCGGGCCTAAGCTTGAATTTTCATAACCGCGGACACTTCCGATACCGCCGGCGTAGAAGTTCTTGAAGAACGGGTACTCTTTGCCGCCCCAGCTATCGCCGTAACCCACTTCGCCGTTAAAGGCTAACGTCAAATCACGCGTCATCGGCCAGTAATGTTGCAATTGATAACTTGCTCGATAGTAACGAAGATCCAAAACCGGTAACGTCACTTCCGCAGACACTCGTTGGTAAGTACCACGTGTCGGAGCTAAGGCATTGTCACGACTATCACGTGACCATCCTAGTGTCGCAGCAACAGCATTGGTGGTGTCACCGAAATTATCTGCAAATCGTTGATAACGTAAAGGAGCACGATCACCAGCATCCACAATGGTATTTTCCCACTTCGCGCCCAAGAACACTCGGTCGTATTCCGTGAACGGAATACCCCAGCTTACCGCGGCACCACGGGTTTCATAAATCAAATCGTGAGCAACTTCGAGCTCTTCCATATCGACCTTACGATCATAGAGGTCGATGGAACGCGAAATGCCTTCCGGCGTCACGTAAGGCTCGGTCAGAGACACTGCGTACGTACGCGTACTGTCGGAGTTACTCACTTCGGCACTGAAGGCTTTACCGGTACCGAAGATATTGTTTTGAGAGAACGAACCCGACAAAATCACACCGTCACTCGTGGAGAAACCGGCACCCAAGCTCACACTGCCTGTCGGGCGTTCTTTCACCACCACTTCAAGGTCCACCTGATCGCGCGTACCCGGCACCGGCTTCGGATCCACCGTCACTGTTTCAAAGAAGCCCAAACGGTCAATACGGTCACGAGAGAGCTTCACTCTTTCGCTGTCGTACCAGGAAGCTTCATATTGACGCACTTCACGGCGAATCACTTCGTCCTGCGTCTTGCTGTTACCGGAAATATTGACGTGGCGTACATATGCGCGACGGCCCGGGTCGATTGTGTAGACAATCTTCGCTTTGTTGTCTTCCACCACAACCGGCGTCGGACGAGCGGTTGCAAACGCATAGCCCAAGCTAGAGAGCTTATTGACAATGGCGGTAGAACCCGCGTTCACAATGGTAGCGTTATAGATGGAGTCGGGTTCGACTTGAATCAATTGCTGCAGTTCATCCTGAAGGCCGAGCATGTCGCCCGTCAATTCCACACCGGTGATGTGATATTGCTCCCCTTCAGTCATGTTGATCGTGATGAAAATGTCCTTCTTATTCGGAGCAATTGAAACCTGGACACTGTCGATCTTGAAGTCAAGATAGCCGTTATTTAAGTAGTAGGAGCGAATGGCTTCAATGTCGGCCGCAAGTTTTTCGCGGGAATAGAGGTCATTTTTCGTGTACCAGCTCATCCAACCGGTGGTTGAGAGCTGCATCTGTTCTCTTAACGTGTCGTCATCAACAATGCGGTTACCCACAAAGCGGATGGAATCGATACTGGCGGCTTCACCTTCATCGACCACGATGGACAGACGCACACGGTTGCGCTCCAGCGGCGTCACCGTTGTTTTGACATCAACGCCATAGTAGCCGCGCGCCAAATACTGACGGCGCAGTTCCTGGTCGGTACGGTCAAGCACGGCATGGTCGAAAATGCGGCCTTCGGCCATGCCGATATCACGCAAACTCTGCTGAATAGCCGCATTATCAAAAGCTTTGATACCCTGCGTGCTGATAGAGGCAACGGCGGGACGTTCCTGCAGCTGAATCACAAGCACATTGCCGTCACGTTCGAGTCGAACATCACGGAAAAGGCCGGAGCCATAGAGCGAGTGAATGGCTGTATTGCCCTTGGCATCGGTAAATTCATCGCCGACTTGGAACGGCAGGTGAGACAGCACCGTACCCGGTTCAGTACGGGCGATGCCCTCAATTCGGATATCTTGAATAACAAAATCAGAGGTGGCTGCAAAAGCAGCACCCGCTAAAGACAAGAGCGCGGTCGTAACAGAAGCGCGCAACAAGGTAGATTTCAAATGCATTTTAATCTAACGATTTGCTTGGATGGCCTATTGTATCAGCCTTACGAAGTCATTGGAAAGGGCTAAGGCACCCAATGCCAAAACAATAAACATCCCTGCCTTTTGCCCCATCTGAATCAACCGATCGGACAAAGGCCGGCCTCTCAAAATTTCTATCACATAATACAGGAGGTGACCGCCGTCTAACAACGGTATCGGCAGTAAATTCAGCAACCCCAGACTGACAGAAATCATAGCTAAGAACGACAGATAAACCCGCCAGCCCATTTGAGCAGTTTTGCCGGCGTAATCCGCAATGGTCACCGGACCGGTGAGATTTTTGGTGCTTGCCTCACCGGTAATCATTTGGGCAATCGCCTTAAATGTTGTCTTAGTGATGGAAACCGTGCGGTTAATGCCCGCTTCGATGCCTTCAATCGGCCCCTTGGATAACCAAATCAAATCAGGCTTAATACCGACATTGACACCGATCACGGCACGCTCTTCTTTTACCCCCTGAGCATTTTCAACAACGCGAAGCTCGGGATAGACGGTGACTTCACGCACGTCCCCTTTTTCACTTTGAAGGGTAAAACGGATGGGCTGATTTTCTTTACCGCGAATGTAGCTGACGAGTTCTGTGACGGACAAACCGTAATGACCGTCAGCGCTTAACACCACGTCACCGTCTTGAATGCCGGCGGCCAAAGCCGGCGAATCAGGCTGAATATTAAAGAGAACGGGGTTGCCGAAATGGATGCGAATGCCCAATTGTGCAAAAGGGCTTTCCCCTTCTTCGTCAATCGTCACCTTTTCGAGATTGAAGTCGACGCTATAGTGTGTTCCCTGACGATCAAGAACAACCGGCACTCGCTCTTCGCCGATGTGCTCCAAAATAGCCCAGTTAAGATCTTCGAGCCCCTCAACGGTTTTCGCGCCAAAGCTTTCCACACGGTCAAGTTTTTGAATACCCAATTGAGCGGCTTGAGAAGCTGCGACCGGCGTATCCATCACCGGACGGATCTCCGGCTGCCCGCTCCAGGCCATAATGGCATAAAAAAGAATCGCCAGGATGATGTTGGCAACGGGACCTGCCGCCACAATCGCAAAGCGCTTATAGACGGACTGTCGGTTAAAAGCCCGATGCGCCTCAGAAGGATCCACAACCATCCCTTCCTGACGTTCATCGAGCATTGAAACATAACCGCCCAGAGGCAGTGCTGAAATGCACCACTCGGTTTTATCACGACCCAAACGCTTGCTGAAGAGCTTGGGGCCGAAACCGAAACTGAACGTAAGAACCTTCACCCCACAGAGTTTTGCAACGATGTAGTGGCCGAGCTCATGAAACGTGATGAGCACGCCGAGCGCAACAACAAACGCAATAACCGCCGTTACCATCGGGCAATCACCTCACGGGTTTTGGCGCGAGCCAAACGGTCGTTGTGCATCACTTCTTCAAGAGAAGCCGGCGCTTCAAGCACCAAAGAATCCAACATGGTGCGGCAGGCACGGGCAATATCAAGGAATGCAATTTTGCGTTCAAGGAAAGATTCAACTGCAATTTCATTGGCCGCATTAAGTACGATGCTTGCCGAGCCGCCTGCGCGAAGGGCTTCGTAGGCGTAGCCCAACTGCGGGAAACGTTTGATATCGGGCGCTTCAAAAGTAACGCTGCCCAAAGCGGCAAAATTCACTCGCTTGGCAAAACCGTCCAAACGAGCAGGCCACCCTAAAGAATAGGCAATGGGAGTGCGCATGTCGGGCGCACCCATTTGAGCCAAAATGCAGCCGTCGGCGTATTCCACCATTGAATGAATAAGACTTTGCGGGTGAATGACCACATCAATTCTGTCGGGCGGGAATCCGAAAAGCCACGACGCTTCGATCACCTCAAGCCCCTTATTCATCAAGGTTGCGCTGTCCACGCTGATCTTTCGACCCATGTTCCATGTCGGGTGGGCCACGGCGTCTTCAGGCGTCACATTCGTCAAATCCATGCGCTTTCTGAATGGGCCGCCTGAGGCCGTCAGAATAATTCGGGCTTGATTTCGGTCATGTTCGGAACTCGATGCCAGACACTGAAAGATAGCGTTGTGCTCACTGTCAACGGGCAAAAGCTCGGCACCGTGTTCTTTAATTGTTTGCATCAGGAGTGCGCCGCCGCACACCACGCTTTCTTTATTAGCTAAAAGAAGGCGCTTGCCGGCAGCTGCCGCAGCAAAGGTCGGCGCCAAACCCGCCGCCCCGACAATAGCCAATACCGCCACGTCCACTTCAGGCAGGGCTGCCAACTTCACGATATCGTCTTGTCCTGCCCAAACTTCAATATCGGTTAAGCCGCGATCTGCCAAAAGACGAGCCAGTTCCGCCTTTTTAGCTGCATCGGCAACAAGCGCAATTTTCGGGCGGAAACGCTCACAAAGCGCCGTCAGCTCATCCAAACGGCTGTTGGCCGTCAAGGCAAAAACACGATAACGATCCTGGTAGTGCGATAAGACATCAAGGGTCGATCCCCCGATCGACCCCGTCGCACCGAAAATGGCGATATTTTGCATAAGAGTAGAAATTAATTAAAAACCGATTGTTCCGGAAGCCACCAGTACAGTCAGAAGAAAACCGGCAGGCAAAGTGGGCATCATGGCATCAAGGCGATCATAAAAGCCGCCGTGACCGGGCAAGAGATTGCTCGAATCTTTAATTCCCGCCTGACGCTTTAATGCGCTTTCAAAGAGGTCTCCCACAATCGAAAGCGACACAAGCACAAAAGCCACGACAATCCAGGCAGCTACCCCCATCGATTCGGTAAGCACCCCCGGAATTGTTTTCACTTCAGGCAGACACAGCGCAAAAATCAGACCGAGCACCATCACGCTTAACATGCCACCCGCAACACCTTCCCAACTCTTTTTCGGGCTGATGGCCGGACACATGCGGTGCTTGCCGAAAGCCATACCGGTGAAGTATGCCATGATGTCGGCCACCCAGACGATAGCCAAAAGCGAAATCACCATGGAGATACCGAAAGAGGCGTACATCGCCACAAAGCCCAACCAGGCAGCAGGCGGGAAAAAGACGCCGGTGACGCCGACCGCAATACGATTAACGGGCAGGCCCTTCATGCGGGCAAAGAACACCCGAATGGAAATACCGATCCAAAGCAGCGTGACAACAGCCAGATACATGACAAAAATGCTCGAGAGATTGGCGTAGAGCATTTGATATTCGGCAGAAATCTGATGAATGACCTGCAGATCCTGGTAGGCAACAAAAGTCAGTCCTGCGGTCGAACCGCTTACAATCACCGCCAAAAGCGCTGAAGCAAGCGATGTTAATCCGGCAAGCTTGAGCCACTCCCACTGAGCCAGGGCAAATCCGACGGCCATGACACCGGCAAAAGCCACCGGTCCCAGACAGTAGGCACCGATTAAAATCAACAACAAAACAATAGCCGTGATCACACGCTGCTTGAGCATTACTTATCTCCGTGTTCGAGAGCTTTAATCTGATCGCCTGTCATGCCGAAACGCCGCTCGCGCCCGGCATACCAATTAAGAGCCTCTTCGAGATCATTCTCATCGAAGTCGGGCCACAATGTGGGCGAGGCAAAAAGTTCCGCATAAGCTGCCTGCCACAAAATAAAATTGCTGATTCGCTGCTCGCCGCCCGTGCGGATCATCAAATCCACGGGCGGTGCCCAATCAAAAGCCAAATTGGCATCAACCATGGCTTCGGTTATCTTTTCAGGGTGCTGAGCAATCGAGGGGTCTTTTCTCAGAATATTTCTGAAAGCTTCAATAATGTCCCAACGACCGCCGTAGTTGGCGCAAATCGTCAGCGTCATTCGCTCGCAGTGCGCAGTCATCGCTTCACTGTCGCGAATGCTGTTTTGAATTTCTTGAGAAAATGCCGAAAGATCACCGGCAACGCGCATCTTCACACCGTTATCACGCATCGCCTGCGCTTCTTTTTTGAGCGCTGTTGCAAAAAGCGCCATCAGCGCATTGACTTCTTCGGGCGGGCGCTTCCAGTTTTCACTGCTGAAAGCAAAGAGCGTTAAATAACGCACACCGCTTTGAGCCGCCGCTTCAATCACTCGGCGCACACTGCGCACGCCGCGGCGGTGACCTTCGACTCGAGGCAGAAAACGGCGCTGAGCCCAGCGGCCGTTTCCGTCCATAATGATGGCGACGTGGCGCGGAGCCGCGCCGCCTGTCTGCTTAGTTTCTGTCATTGCGGCGGTTGAAAATTAAACCGTCATCACTTCTTTTTCTTTTTCAGCCACGCACTTGTCGATCGCAACCACAAAGTTGTCGGTCAACTTTTGAATTTCTTTTTCGGCGCGGGACTCATCATCCTCGGAAATTTCCTTGGCCTTCGTGAGCTTCTTGATTTGTTCATTGGCGTCACGACGCAGATTGCGCACGGCAACCTTGGCTTCTTCACCCAAATGACGAACAACCTTCGTCAGTTCGCGGCGGCGTTCTTCGGTAAGCGGCGGCAGCGGCACACGGATAAGCATGCCGGAAGTGGCCGGATTCAAACCCAAATCAGACGAGCGAATAGCCTTTTCAACCGGAGCCACCATGGACTTTTCCCAGGGCTGAACCGTGAGCGTGCGGGCATCGGCCACACCGACCTGAGCGACCTGGTTAATCGGGGTCATCGTACCGTAGTAGTCGACCATCACATGATCGAGCAAACCGGTGGATGCGCGGCCGGTGCGAATCTTGATGAAATCTTCACGCAAGGTTTCCACCGTACGGTTCATCTTATATTCGGTTTGTTTTTGAATTTCACTGATTGACATAAAAAATCACTCCGTTGATGTCAGTCATCACTGTTTAGGGGTTGTAGACCAAGGTACCTTCATCCTCACCGCGGCAAACGCGGGCGATAGAACCCTTCTTGCGGATATTGAAGACCTTGATCGGAAGATTTTGTTCGCGGCAAAGAGCAAAGGCCGTGGCGTCCATCACTTTGAGGTCACGTTTGATCACTTCGTCAAAAGTGATGGTCTTATAGAACGTGGCATCAGGCACCTTCTTCGGGTCGGCAGAGTAAATGCCGTCAACCATTGTGGCTTTAAGCACAATGTCGGCACCGATTTCAGCACCGCGCAGCGCAGCGGTCGTATCTGTTGTGAAGTAGGGATTGCCGGTACCGGCCGCAAAAATCACAATGCGGCCTTTTTCCAAATGACGAAGGGCCTTGCCGCGGATGTAAGATTCAGCGATGCGTTCGATATTCAAAGCACTCTGCACACGGGCTTCAACGCCGTTTTTACGCAATGCGTCCTGAAGAGCCAACGCGTTCATCAGCGTAGCAAGCATCCCCATGTGGTCGCCCTGCGTGCGTTCCATACCGGTTGAGCCCAAAGCAACACCGCGGAAAATGTTGCCGCCGCCCACAACGATACCAATCTGAACACCCATGTCATAGGCTTCTTTAATATCTTCAACCGTGGATTGAATGGTTTCACGATTAATGCCGAAAGCGTCCGGTCCCATCAGAGACTCACCGGATAACTTTAAAAGCACTCGCTTATACTTCACAGGCGTTTGTTCCGTCATTTAGAGAACTCCCGAAAATTGATATTCAGTCATAGGCGCACAACAAACGGCGCTTGTCACTTTCGTCACAGGCGCGCCGCTCTACTACGCATTATTTGCCATTGTAATGAAAAGGCTGGCGCTTGGCTCAAAGAAATGTAATTCTTTTTGAGAAACCGAAGCAAAAAACGCGATTTTGTTAAACCTTTGAGCAAAAAAATTCCCCATGAATTCCAAGACCCATGGGGAGCGAATCAGTTAGAAAACTGATTAGGCTTTTTGAGCAGCAGCCATTTGTTCGGCCACTTCAGCAGCAAAGTCGCTTTGCTTCTTTTCGATGCCTTCGCCGACAACGAAGAGAACGAAGGAGGCGATCGTAGCACCGTTTTGCTTGAGCAATTCGCCGACGCTCATCTTGTCGTTCTTAACGAACGGTTGAGACAAGAGCGTGACTTCCTTCAGGTACTTCTGGACCGTACCTTCGGCGATGCGTTCGAGCATGGCTTCGGGCTTGCCGGCTTCGCGAGCCTTTTCAATGGCCACACGGCGTTCGGTAGCCAAGAGTTCCGGATCGACACCGTTGGCGTCCAAGGCCTTCGGCTTCAAAGCGGCGATGTGCATGGCGATGTCGTGACCGACTTCGTCATTGCCGCCGACCATGTCAACGAGCACACCGATCTTGGAGCCGCCGTGCACGTATTGGTGGAGCTTGCCTTGAGCTTCGATGCGCTTGAAGCGGCGGAAAGTCATGTTTTCGCCGATCTTACCGACCAAGGCCGTACGGATGGCTTCCAAAGACTGACCGTTGACTTCCAAAGCAGCCAAAGCGGCCACGTCAGCCGGGTTCTTTTCGGCAACCAAGCGGGCAGCGTCGGCAGCCATTTGTTGGAATTCAGGGTTCTTAGCCACGAAGTCAGTTTCAGAGTTGACTTCGAAAATAGAACCGCCCTTGCCGTCTTCGGCAATGTAGATGCTCACCACGCCTTCGGCGGCGATACGGGCAGCAGCCTTGCTAGCCTTGTTGCCGAGCTTGACGCGGAGAATTTCTTCAGCGCGAGCCATGTCGCCTTCGGCTTCGGTCAATGCCTTCTTGCATTCCATCATCGGAGCGTCGGTCTTGACGCGCAATTCTTTAACCATAGCGGCAGTAATAACGGCCATGTATTTCTCCAGTAGAGGTTTGGTTTATGAATTTCAAAAAGGGGCGAGGCTTTAACGAATAAATCCTCGCCCCGAAAAAGAACAGCTATTGAAGTTTATTAGGCTTCTTCAGCAACTTCAACGAATTCTTCTTCACCGGCGACTTCCTTCAAGCTTTCTTCGCTTTCTTGACGACCGGCCAAAATGGCGTCAGCCATTCCGGAGGCGTAGATGGAAACGGCCTTGGCCGAGTCATCGTTGCCCGGGATAACATAGTCGATGCCGAGCGGGCTGCAGTTCGTATCCACAACACCGATCACGGGGATGCCCAACTTGTTGGCTTCTTGAACGGCGATCTTGTGGTAGCCCACGTCAACGATGAAGAGGGCGTCGGGAAGACCATTGAGATCCTTGATGCCACCGATCGACTTGTTGAGCTTTTCAACGTGACGCTGGAAGTCAAGCGCTTCCTTCTTCGTGAGCTTGGCGGCGGTGCCGTCTTCGAGCTGCTCTTCCATGTCCTTGAGGCGCTTGATCGTGCCGCGAACCGTCTTGAAGTTCGTCAGCGTGCCGCCCAGCCAGCGCTGGTCAACCCAGCAGCAGCCGGCGCGCTGCGCTTCCTGAGCAACGA
>CAJKMT010000044.1 GCA_905201055.1 uncultured Sutterella sp.
CCGCCGTTAGCTTGGCTTCGGCCCTCAACCGACTGCTCTCTCGAGCTAAAGCTGTTGCAGCTTTATGTCCTCGCCCAAATTTTGTCTGCTACAACCTTATTATTTAAAGCAGTTCAACCTCCCAGTTCTTTCCTTGGATTTTGGCATCTAACGCTCTGGTGTCGTAGCAGAGACGGTCGACAACCTTTTCTTCTTTTTGCACGTCCAGAGGTGTCAGTAATCGAATTTCTTTCTGAGAATATCGGTTCGGACGGTCGGCGGCCTTTTTAAGTGCAGAACGCAATACACTGATTTTTTTTAGATTCAAGTCTCGTTCAGTAATAGCGTCCGACAGCGGACGACCATCCATTAGAGTGTTTGAATTGGTTTTATTGATACGGCAAATCAATGAGCTTAATTCTGCACAAGTTTCATGGAGACGTTTGATGAGTTCAGCAGGATCTTCACTGGGGCGGTCACCTTCCTGTACCAGCACATTGGCATTTAGCCGTTCTTGTATACGAACCAAGCGAGTTTGCAGGTCCTTTCTCAGAATCAGAGCTTCAGCTAGTTTCATAATGAATCCTCATTACTTTGTTCTTTTGATTCAGCATAAAAGGTCAAACTTCAGAATTTGATGCACTCAGTCAAAAATTAATTTTTTTCAACTGAGTTTTCTTTAAGAAGGTGTTCTGATCATTGAATAGAACCTCTTGTGCTGGGTTCTGTCTAAGCTTTTTCAAGAAACGACTAAAATGTCTAGCGTCAGTCATTTTGAAAGAAGGTTTAGAAATGTCCATTACCACTACGATTCATACTGAAATGCGCCGCGAAGACCGCGCGGTGGACGATCCGACGATCATCAAGGCTTTTTTGCACCGCTGCAAGATGATCACCTTGGCGATTCACGATGAGCCTTTCCCGTACATCGTGCCTTTGAGCTACGGCTACGAAGTCAATGACGACGGGCTGATTTTCTATTTCCATGGGGCTGCCGAAGGTCACAAAGTGGATCTTTATCAGAAGAACCCCCACGTGAGTTTCTGTGTGGCTGAACCCGCTGCCACCATCATTGAAGACAATCCTGCCTGCCGATCCGGTCAAAACTATTTCTCGGTAATCGGACGCGGAGTCATCGAACGGCTGTCTGGCACCGACCGCGTCAAGGCCATGGATTCCATCATGCACCACTACATGGGTGATAACGGCGAATTTTCCTGGACTTATCCCGAAGAAGTGCTCGACAAAATGGCTTTCTGGGCGCTTCGTGTGCATGAACTTTCTGCCAAAACACGTCAGGAAATGGCCTTCAGAAAATAGAAAATCATGAAAAATTTCCATGATTTGGTCGGAGGTTTTCATCACTTCCGCGCCAATTATTTCCTCAAAGAAAAAGAGTTTTTTGAGGCATTGGCTCATTCGCAAAGTCCGAAAACGTTGGTCATCGCCTGCTGCGACTCAAGAACCGATCCGGCGATTGTTTTGGGCTGCAAACCCGGTGATCTTTTTGTCGTTCGCAGTGTGGCGGCCATTGTGCCCGCGCCTAACCAGGCAGGCGAGTACGATGCGGTGATGGCGGCCGTGGAGTACGGGGTCAAGCACCTTAACGTGCAAAACATTATTGTCATGGGACACTCCAATTGCGGAGGCATTGCGGGACTTTTCAATCCTAAAAAAATCAGAAATGAGCGCTACATCAGCCGTTGGGTTTCCCTGGCCTGTCCGGTTGTCGTGAAAATTAACGAGGAAAATCCCGGGGAACCAGAGGCGCAGAGAGTACGCCTATGCGAAGAGGCTTCAGTGCTGCTGTCTTTGGAAAACCTCTTATCTTATTCCTGGATTGAAGAGGCGGTGCAAAACGGCGCTCTGTCACTGCATGCGCTCTACTACGACATGCATCTTGGCTCACTTAATGTCTGGAATCCGATGACTGAAGATTTTGAGCCGGTAGCTTTACACTAAATACTGAAAAAGCCGATTAAAGTCGGCTTTTTCAGTATTAAAACTTCTTAGCGATCAGCACTCGCAGAGCGCCGGATCCGCCTTCTTCAGCGGGCGCTTGAACAAATGCCTGAACTTCTCTCATTTGCCGCAGCCACCGTCTTACCTGTCCCTTTAATACCGGTCCGTCTTCTCCGCTGTTGATGCCTTTGCCGGTCACAACGCGAACACATCGAACATGGGCTTCCCGAGCCTGCAAAATAAAATCCACGAGTGCCCGCCGAGCTTCTTCCGTGCGGTAGCCGTGCAGATCAAGGTGAGCGCCCACGGGCCAAAGACCTCGCGAGAGCTTTTGAGCCAGATCCACGCCGCAGCCGACTGCAATATATTCCCGATCGCCCCAGTCATCGGCGCTTGCGCCATCGTAGCTGTCGGATAACCCTACTTCGGCATGAAGCTTAGCGGGGGTTTGCTGCACAATCGGGCGAGGCGGCTTTTTGACTGCCGGCTGAACCTTTTGAGTGCATTGGTTAAGTTTGACAACGCCAAGCCGCTTCATTTCCTTTTCGAAAAGGTCTTTTTCAGAAGCATCGCGCTCGGTGGGCGTGACACCGATCCTTTTCATTTCTGCAGCAAAAAGCGCCCGGTCGTCTTCTGCTTTTTCCCGCCGCTCAAGTCTTGCGGCCTGTTCTTTTTCCCGAATAACAGCTTCTTCAGAAAGCCGCGCTTTCATCCCTTTTAACGCATCAAAACCTTTGGCACGCATGGTGTTTTACTCCAGCTTTTCGAGATAGCGCTGAGCGTCAAGCGCAGCCATGCAGCCCGTGGCGGCACTTGTGACTGCCTGACGATAAACGGGATCCTGGCAGTCGCCCGCAGCAAAAACGCCTTCAATATTGGTCGCTGTTGCAGCCGAAGAACCGGTGCCTTGCGTGACAATGTAGCCGCCTTCGAGCTTTAATTCATTGGCAAAAATCTTTGTGTTGGGCGAGTGACCGATCGCAATGAAAACGCCGTCGACCGTGACCGTTTCATCGGCTTTTCCGGCAGTGCTCTTGAGCAAAACGCCGGTGACGCCCTGATCATCGCCGAGCACTTCCTTGACTTCGCTGAAAAGATGCAAAACGACTTTGCCTTCTTCGACCGCCTGCATGAGTTTATTCACCATGATGGGCTCTGCTTTGAAGGTGTCTCGGCGGTGCACAAGGTGAACAACAGAGGCGATGTTGGATAAGTAAAGCGCTTCTTCAAGTGCGGCGTTGCCGCCGCCTACCACCGCCACAGGTTTTTTGCGGTAGAAAAAGCCGTCGCAGGTTGCGCAGGCTGAGACGCCTCGGCCCTTGTATCGGGTTTCCGATTCCAGTCCCAGGTATTTGGCGCTGGCACCGGTGGCGATAATGAGCGCATCACAGGTGAAGGTTTTCCCGGAGTCGGCCTCAAGGCGAATCGGTTTTTCTTTGAGGTGTGCGGCCGTGATCAAATCAAATTCAATACGCGTGCCGAAGCGCTCGGCATGATCCATGAAGCGCTGCATGAGCTCAGGCCCCGGCGTGCCGTTGACGTCAGCGGGCCAGTTTTCGATTTCAGAGGTTGTCATCAGCTGACCGCCTTGTTCCATACCGGTAATGAGAAGCGGCTTAAGGTTGGCGCGAGCCGCATAAACGGCAGCCGTGTAGCCTGCAGGACCCGAGCCGATGATGATGAGTTTTTCGTGTTGAACCGTATCTGACATTTTTCGAGCCTCATTTTCTATGATTGAACGAATTCATTGTATCCGAGAGTAGATGCGAAAAGAGCGGAAAATTTGCAAACATTGGTCAAGAAGCGCTCATTTCATGACGTAAACACCGTACAATGTTGAGGTTGATTACAGAAGTTTCGTTGATGAAAAAACCGGCATTAATCAAAGAAAAAGCGAAAAAAAATATATTGCAACCGTCAGCCCGCAAATCGACACGCAGCAAAGCAGCCGCCGTTCCCGTAACGGTGAGCGCGGTGGAAAACAACCCCATTGCAGTGCAGGATAAACGCAAAAAAGTCAGGCTCGGATCGGTGGCAGGCGTTTGCCTGCTCGTTTTTGCCGTGCTCTATCTGCTGATGCTGATTTCCTACAATCAAGCAGATCCTTCTTTTACTCATGCCGCGCCTCAGGTCAATCCGAAAAATTGGATCGGTTTATTGGGGGCCTGGGTCTCTGATATTGCGCTTTTTGCGCTCGGCTGGTCTGCCTATTGGTTGGTGCCCGTGTGCCTGATGAGCGCCTGGCGTGCGGTAAGCCCGAGCTATAAGAAACCGGCTTTCGGGAAAATCAGTCATCTGTTTGGTCTCATTATTTTGTTGTCAGCGAGCACTTCGCTTGAGGCGCTGCGCCTTTACTACCTCGCCGACCCTTTGCCGGGGGGGCTGGCGGGCGGCATTCTCGGCCAAACCTTAATGACGACCTGCGTGCCCGTTGTGGGTGCCTTGGGACTGACACTTTTGATGATCGTTTTTGCCATGTTTGGCGCGGCGGTCTTTTTTGATTTCTCATGGTTGGATGTGGCGGAAAAGGTCGGCACAAGGCTGGATCGATTGTGGCACTTTTTTACCGACAGGCATGAAGCCCGTGTGGACGAGCAAAAGGGCAAGACCGCTCAGCAAGAGCTCGCTCAACACTTCAGTCAGGAGGCTTCTGAAGTGCCCGCCTTGGATAAGGCCGCCGACATGGCCGCGGAAGCCAGCCCTCCCGTTCAAAGTCGTCCTGTGATCAACCCCCAGGCCAAGGTGAAGAAGTCTGAAGTGGCGCTTGAAGCACAGCAAGACACGCTCTTTGAAGACATCACTCAACCGGTTCGTCCTTCGCTTCGCCTTTTTGATCCGGCAGGCAACACTGAGCCCTCGATTGATAAGGCGTCTCTAGCTGTCATGAGCGGACTCATTGAAAGCAAACTCGCAAGCTACGGCGTCTCCGTCAAGGTTAAAGCTGCCAATCCCGGCCCGGTTGTCACGCGCTATGAAATTGAATTGGCCGAAGGCGTGAAGAGTTCGAGCGTAAAAAGCCTTGAATCAGACTTGGCACGCGTGCTTTCCGTGCAGTCTGTCCGAGTACTCGATACGGTGCCCAACACCCCATACATGGGTATCGAAGTGCCTAATCCGAGACGCCAGCTTGTCCGTATCTCCGAACTTTTGGGTTCTCAGGATTTTGCAAAATCAAAAGCCATTTTGCCCTTGTGTTTGGGTAAACGCATCACGGGTGAACCCTTTGTGGTGGATTTGGCGAAGATGCCTCACTTACTCGTGGCCGGTACCACGGGCTCCGGTAAATCGGTTGGCGTCAACAGCATGATTTTGTCGCTGCTCTACAAATTTGAGCCTTCCGCCCTGCGTTTGATTTTGATTGACCCGAAAAAAGTGGAATTTGCCTACTACGAAGACATTCCGCATTTGCTCTGTCCGGTCGTCGATCAGATGAACGAGGCCAAGCACGGTCTTCAGTGGTGCGTCAAAGAAATGGAGCGGCGCTATAAGCTTGCTCACAGCGTCAAGGTGAGAAACCTTGAAAGTTATAACGCCAAGGTGCGTGAAGCCAAAGCTGCCGGTACTCCCTTAATGAATCCCTTGGCTAAGAATGTTGGGGAAGAAGTTGAACTCGAAGAGCTGCCCTACATCGTTGTTGTCGTTGACGAATTGGCAGACCTTCTGATGGTTGATAAGAAGGGCGTGGAAGAGTCCCTTATTCGTTTGGCACAAAAAGCCCGTGCGGCCGGCATTCACTTGATTTTGGCTACGCAGCGCCCGAGCGCTGATGTGATTTCGGGTCTGCTTCGCACCAATATTCCGTCGCGCGCCGCGTTCCAAGTGGCTACAGGTTCCGACAGCCGCATTATTTTGGATCAGACCGGCGCAGAAAACCTGCTTGGCAACGGTGACTTCCTCTTTAAGATGCCGAGTCTTCAGGTGCTCGAGCGCATCCAGGGGGCATTTGTCACCGACGAAGAATTGGAGCGTGTCACGCAATCGCTGCGTCAGATGGCTAAGCCCAATTATGTGGATGACGTGCTTGTGAGCGATGAAGAAGAAAGCGCCGCTTCCGATGAACCGCGCGGTACCAACGGTGGTAAAAAGGATCCCCTTTTTGATAAAGCCGTGCAGATTGTGATTGAAAGCAATAAGTGCTCGGTGACCTACCTTCAAAGACGCTTGGGTGTCGGCTACCCGAGAGCGGCTAACATTGTGGAAGACATGGAAGCCGAAGGCATTGTGAGCCCGGCTGATTCGAGCGGTCGCCGCACAATTAACGCCAGAAATAACGAGGAACTTTGATGCGTAAGATTTTCGCTGCAGCAGCGGCAACGCTGATTTTTGCCAGTACATCGGTGATGGCTGCCGCCACGGATGATCTCGAGCGTTTTTTAAATTCCGTCACAAGCGCTCAAGGCACTTTTGAGCAAACGGTTTTTACTCGCGAAGGGGAGAATAAGGATGCTGCCGGGAGCGGCGACTTTGCCTTTTTAAGACCGGGGAAATTCCGCTGGCACTATAACGCGCCTTTTGAAGAGCTCATTCAAACAAACGGTAAAACGCTTTGGCTCTATGACGCCGAATTAGCACAGGTGACAGTGAAAGCGCTTTCCGGTGCCATTCCTGCATCTCCTGCCTCACTTTTATTCGGCGCACGTGATTTTCGTAAAGATTTTGATGTTCAGAATCTGCCCGCAAAGGATGGACTCGATTGGCTTAAAGCCACTCCGAAAGACGCTTCTTCCGGTTTTTCTGAAGTGACCATCGGTTTTAAAGCGGGACTGCCTTGGCAGATGGTTTTGACGGACAATTTCGGGCAGCAGACGCGGCTGACTTTTTCAGACTTCAAAACCAACACCAAACTCAAAGCTAGTGACTTTGAGTTCAAAGTCCCAAAGGGTGTTGATGTGCTCAAAGACAACAGCGCTTTTTAACCGTAGATGACGTTTTAAAACAAAGCCTCGGAAAGTTCAGTCCGAGGCTTTGTTAACTGTGGTTTAGCCTAGTTTCAGCCGGCAACTACACGAGTGTCGGTGCGCTGATTCTTTTGACTGATGCCGCCCTTTTTAACTTTTTGCGTTAAGTGATAAATCACGTAGCAAAGCACCGTGAAGGGCACGCCGCAGTAAAGGGCAATGCGCTGATCGGGATCGATACCCATGCCGATCATTACAATCACGCACATCGCGCCGCCCACAATCGGAACCCACGGGAAGAAGGGGCTCACGTACTTCAATTCAGAAAGGCTGCGGCCGGAAGCCACAAATTGCTTTCTGAAGCGGTAGTGCGCAATGCAGATACTCAACCACACTGCCACGGTAGAAAAGCCCACGATGGACGTGAGAATCACAAAGACAGTGTCAGCGGCAATGACGCTTGAAGCCAGAGCCAAGAGTCCGCCCAGCATGCTAAATGCCAGCGCGTTGACCGGTACGCCGCGCTTATTGAGTTTGGCAAGGCTTGCCGGCATCATGCCGTCGTTGCCCAAGGACCAGACCATGCGGCCTGAGGCAAAAAGCCCGGTGTTAGCCGAAGACAGAATCGCCGTGATGATCACGAAATTGAAAATGTCGGCTGCATAGGGGATTCCCATCTGTTCAAAAACCGTGATAAAGGGGCTCTTGGAGACAGAAGCGGCCTCAGGCGGTAAAAGCGTTGCGACAATCAAAACCGTGCCCACGAAAAAGATCACGAGGCGCAAAAGCGACGCACGCACTGCCATCGGGATCACTTTTTCCGGGTTATTCGTTTCGCCTGCAGCCACACCGATCAACTCAGTGCCGGAATAAGCAAAGCAAACGGTCACCATGGTGAATAGGAGCGGCGTGATGCCATTGGGCAGCAATCCGCCATCACCCACGAGGTGGGTGAGGCCCGGTGAGCCCGACTCGCCGAAAGGAATCACATCAAAGAAAGCGCAGGCACCCAGGACAATGAATACCTGGATCGTCACTACCTTGATGATGGAAAGGAAGAATTCACTTTCAGCAAAAAAGCGGGTGTCAATCACATTGAGCAGGAAAATAATTCCGCCGAAGATCAGGCACCACGACCAGATCGGCACCTGCGGGAACCAGTACTGCATGGCAAAGCCCACGGCAGTAAAGGCCGTACCGAGTGTGACGGTCCAGTTAAGCCAATAGAGCCACGCTACGGCAAAGCCCGAAGCAGGCGAAATGTATTTGCTGGCGTAAAGGTGAAAGGAACCGGGTTCGGGGTGTGCCACGGAAAGCTCTCCGAGGCTTAACATGATCAGATACACCATGAAGGCACCGATCAGGTATGCCAACACGGTGCCGAATGCACCGACGTTCGCAATAATGTGACCCGTTCCAAAAAAGAGTCCGCTGCCGATCACGCCGCCGAGACTCAACATGATAAGGTGGCGCAATTGCATCGAGCGTTGAAATTGGGACTCGTTGTTCGCCGTAATATTTTGGGAGTTCATAATGCCTTTCCCCCAAAGTGCTGTCATTGCGATCTAGCGCCGAGGGTACAGGCTTTTACCCAAGGACTCAGGATCTTGTCTTCGACGAGTAATTTCTCGCTTCGAAGCTAGTCCGACAATAACAACGTGTTTTCAAAAGATGTCCGTCGTCCAAACGTTCATCTCGCGTTTACTCGGAGGTTGTCTCCCCCGATACGGTGGTCAAAACAGTTAACAGTTTTTATCGTTTGACAGCGCGATATTAGGGACAAATGACGTCAATAGCAATACCTGAAAGAAAAAAAATTGTTTAATTCGAAGCGATACACAAAATGTGCCGAAACCTTGTGAAAAATTGGCACATTTTCCGAAAAATAGTGTGTCTTTTTTGGAACAAAATAGTCGGAATCTCCTGAAAAGAGCCTATGCAAATACAGTGCTCAAATTATTAAAATTTAGAAAATTCTTCTGATGGAGACAAAAATGTCTGATGCAATGTGGGGCGGTCGTTTTGACTTGCCGATGGACCACCTGGTTCAGGAATTTAATGCAACGATTTTGATTGAAAAGCGCGTGACGCCGTTTTCCATTATCGGCAGCACGGCACATGTGCACATGCTTGCCGCGCAAAACATTTTGACGCAGCAAGAAGCCGAACAGATTTTGCAAGGGTTGGATGCCGTCCGAAAAGAAGTTGAGGACGGCAAATTTGTATTTGATGTGGCCGATGAAGACATTCAGATGGCAATTGAGCGGCGCGTCACCGAAATCGTGGGACCGGTGGGCGGCAAGATGCACACGGCGCGT
Organism: uncultured Sutterella sp.; assembly: GCA_905201055.1. Taxonomy (GTDB): domain Bacteria; phylum Pseudomonadota; class Gammaproteobacteria; order Burkholderiales; family Burkholderiaceae_F; genus Aphodousia. The sequence continues at coordinate 9,158 of CAJKMT010000044.1, forward strand.
TCGAGAAACGATCAGGCGCAGCTTGATGTCCGTCTTTACACCCGTCACGCCATTGTAGAAATCATCAAAGCGATCCGCGATCTGCAAAAGACCGTGATTGCCAAAGCCGAGCAGTACATGGGCGTGATGTTCCCCGGCTATACGCACTTTCAAACCGGTCAGCCGATTCTTTTCTCTCATTGGATGATGGCTTATTTCTGGATGCTCGAGCGCGATATCGGTCGTTTTGAAGACGCCTACAAACGCCTGAACGTTTGTCCCCTGGGGGCTGCGGCTATGGCGGGTACGACATTTCCGATTGACCGGGAAATGACGGCTGCGGAAATGGGTTTTGACGGTCCGAGTGAAAACTCTGTGGATACGATCAGCGATCGTGACCACTTGATTGAAACCGACTCGGCGGCTGCCATCTGCATGATGCACTTAAGTCGCCTCTGTGAAGAAATTGTTCTTTTTACAAGTCAGGACATTCACTTTTTCGAGTTGTCTGACGACTTCTGCACGGGCTCTTCCATCATGCCTAATAAAAAGAATCCCGACATTGCTGAAAAAATTCGCGGCAAGGCCGGCCGCGTGTTCGGCAACCTGCAGGCGATGCTCACCATGATGAAGGGCTTGCCCTTGGCATTCAATACCGACATGAGTGAAGATAAAGAACCCACTTTTGATACGGTGGATACGCTTCACATGAGTCTGCGTATTTTGAAACCTATGCTTGAAAAGATGACGGTGATTGCCGATCAGGCTCGCCTGGGAGCGGGCAGAGGCTACTCCAACGCTACCGACTTGGCTGACTATCTGGCACGTAAAGGCATTCCGTTCCGTCAGGCTCACCATATTGTGGGTCACATTGTGAATTACTGTGTGAAGCACGATACCGATTTGGAAAAGATGACGCTTGAAGAGTATCGCAAATTCTCTGACGCCATCGAAGAGGATATTCATCAATACATTACGCTTGAAGCCTGTGTGGCGGCCCGCCGTTCGTTTGGCGGAACCGCGCCTGAATGCGTGACAGAGCAAATTTCACGCGCCAAAGCCCGTCTGAACGTAACGCATTGCGGAGTTTAAAGATGCTCACATTATCTCAAGACGATGTTTTAAAGATTTTGCCCAAGGTGGATGTATTCACAACCGTTGAGGCGATGTTTGGCGCGTTGGGGCGGGGCGAAGCCGTTCAACCCAAGCAGGTGCAGACACTGTTTCCCGGCAATAAAGGCGATTACATCAATTACAGCGGCGTTTGGATGAGCGCGGGAGTTTATGGCCTTAAGACCTCTCCTTTTATCGTGCACGATAAAGGCTACACCGTGACGGCTTGGACTTTGTTGATGTCAACCGAAACCGGCGAACCGATGCTGCTTGTCGACAGCTCCCGTTTGACTCTTGAGCGCACGGCCGCGACGACCGCCGTGGCTGTGAAATATCTGAGTAAAAAAGAAGCGAAAAAACTGGCAGTGATCGGTTCCGGCGCTCAAGCCCTTGCCCACATCCGATATGTCAGCGGATTGAGAAATTGGGAGTCGATCAAAGTTTGGTCACTCAATAGCGCTGAACTGACCGCCGAAAAGCAAGAAGAATTTAAGCGCGCGGGCAACGGTGTGTTGGAGTTCGCGCCGACAAAAGAAATCGCGCTGGAAGAAGCTGACGTCATTTTGCTTTGCACAAGCGCGGCGAGCGCTGTCATCAAAGCCTGCGATATTAAAGGCTCTCCGCTCATCACCTCAATTTCCACCAATGCGCCGGGCGCGCACGAAATTGATCCGGCGATGTTGGCGAATATGGAAGTGTACTGTGATTGCACGGCAACGACCGCGACGGTGGCAGGCGAAATGAAGTCGGCCGCTCAATCGGGTTGCTGGAGCCCCGAGATGGTCAAAGGGGATTTGGGAGCGTTGGTTAACGGTTCTTGTCCGGTGCCGACCGGTGACAAACCTGTCTTTTTCCGCTCAATCGGTCAAGGTTTGGAAGACGTGGCGGTTGCGTTGGCGGTTATGAAAGAGTTTCAAAAATAATGGTGATCAAAAATGAAAATTAAAGTGTTCGGTGTTGAACAGTGGATGAACGAGTGGGAAACCAAGTGCGCCTACAACGTCGCGGAAACCTGTGTGGAATCCATTACAGTTAAAGAACTTTTGCAGATGGCGGGAGTGACTCCCGAACAGATGACACAGGATTTGATGAGCAAAAAGCTCACTTACGGGTGGATTGAAGGCAGCACAAAAGTGCGTGAGCTTATCGCCGGTCTTTATCAAAAGCAAAGCGCCGCCAATGTGGTGACCACCCATGGCTGCATCGGCGCCAACATGCTTATTCACGAAACACTTGTTGAGCCCGGTGATCATGTCATTTCAGTGATTCCTACCTATCAGCAACACTATTCCATTCCGGAAAGTTTTGGCGCCAACATTGAGACATTGCGCTTAAAACCCGAAAACGGTTTCCTGCCGGACCTTGATGAATTACGTGCCATGGTCAAGCCCGAGACAAAGCTCATCTGTATCAATAACCCCAACAATCCGACCGGCGCCTTGATGAATGAAGCAATGCTTCGTGAAATCTGTGATATCGCTAAGTCGGTAGACGCCTGGCTTTTGTGCGATGAGGTTTATCGCGGATTGACCCAAGAAGACGAGTACAGTCTTTCTGTAGCCGATCTCTATGAAAAGGGGATCAGTACGGGCAGTATGTCGAAGGTCTTCAGTCTTGCAGGGCTGCGTTTCGGGTGGATTGCCGCTCCGAAGGAACTGATCTCTGCCGTTTTATATCACAGAGACTACAACACGATCAGCGTCGGTATGCTTGATGAATATTTTGCGGAACTCGCGTTGCAGGCAAAAGATAAGATTCTCGCGAGAAACCGTGCAATCATTCGTGAAAATCTTCAGATTCTGGATGACTGGGTTAAAAACACACCCAGAGTGTCTTATGTGAAGCCTAAAGCCGGAACGACAGCTTTTGTGAAAATCGACACCAAACTGAGTTCACACGAATTCTGCGAACGTCTCGTAAAAGAAAAAGGTGTGATGTTTACGCCGGGTTCGGCATTGCATACCGAGGGGTTTGTCCGCATCGGCTTCGCTAATAACAAGGAAGTTCTCAAGAAAGGTTTGGAGTTAACCGCCGAATTTTTGAAGGAAGTTCCGTAGCAGAATTCCCGGGCACGTCTCGGGAATTACTCCAAAAATTGGGATAAAGAAAAGCCAGCTCTTAAAAAGGCTGGCTTTTAAAATGGCTCCCCGAGTTGGGTTCGAACCAACGACCTGCGGATTAACAGTCCGTCGCTCTACCGACTGAGCTATCGGGGAATCAGGATTGAGAATTATAAGAATCGCATTTCAAAATGCAAGTGTTTTTGAGAGTTATTTCTTTAGAGATTGAGTTTTTAGTTCTATCTTGTTGAATGCTAAAGTTATTCCAATAATGATCTTTTTCTTCATTGAATTTTTAATCAAAAGATGATGAGCTGTAAGCTGGAGCATTTATTGACATTTTTGTCGGAGAATTTCTCATTATCAGTTAACAACCCGATACTCTTTGAGTTATGTTCATTTTTACTTGACGTTGATAAAACCATACAAAAAACCATACACTGATTATCTGATTAAGCACAAAATGCAAAAGAAAAAACATAAAAGCTAAGATAAAAATGAATGGGGATGCTTGAATTGCCAGTATTTATTGGCCTTCGTCTGCTTTTGAACGCAAAAGATAATGAGAAAGAAAGGAAAGGCAAAATGGCGTCTGGTGACCCCGCCGGGACTCGAACCCGGAACGACAGCTTAGGAGGCTAGCGTGATATCCTGTTTCACCACGGGATCTAACTCGTAGACCCACACATTGTAATGAAAAAATTTTGAATCGCTCATATCTTCGGTGAATCGCTGAAGGGCATTAGCTGAATAAATGATCAAAACTTGTCGGTAAATCAGTCGCTTTCATGCGATTACGAACTTTTTCGTTAAAATACCGCTCGGTAATCTTGTCGCCGTTTCTCGCATCAAACAAACCGAGTCCTTGTTCGGTATGCAGACGCGTGACAAAAATGAAAGTTCTTGTTTTTTCTGAAAACTCAATCGATGGAATCATTTGATGCGGGTGCTTGATGACTCGCATTGAGCGTAAAAAGGGTGAATATGGCCACAGGAAAGCGCACCGAGTACGGCGAGTCGAGTATTAAAGTTCTTAAAGGGTTGGAGCCTGTCAAACAGCGTCCGGGCATGTATACATTAACGGACAATCCTTTGCATATCATTCAGGAAGTCATTGATAACTCAAGCGACGAAGTGCTCGCTGGGGGTGCTTCCCGTATTGAAGTGACACTTCATGCGGACGGATCGGTCACAGTGACCGATAACGGTCGAGGCATTCCGGTGGGCATTCACCACGAGGAAGGCGTTCCGGCGGTTGAATTGGTTTTCACGCGTCTGCACGCCGGCGGTAAATTCGAAAAAGATTCCGGTGGCGCTTACTCCTTTGCAGGTGGACTGCACGGCGTTGGCGTTTCCGTCACCAATGCGTTGTCGACCCGATTGGAAGTCACTGTTTGGCGCGAAGGTAAGGAGCATCGCATTGTTTTTGCCGCGGGAGAAGTCATTGAACCCTTGACAAGTGTCAAGAGCCCTCGTCCGAAATCGTCCACCGGAACGCGAGTGCGCGTTTGGCCTGATCCAAAGTATTTTGACAGCCCCAACATTCCGGTTGAGCAATTGGTGCGCTTGCTGAGGTCAAAGGCGGTTTTGATGCTGCTTACAGACACTCTTGCTACGAGTCGGCTCAGTTGGGCTGTCATACCGGTGTTGCTGCCTGCGCTCAGTGTGAAAGTGGCGTTGCCACTACCGTCTTTTACGTCTCCGCTCATGGGCAGACAATCCTTGGTTTGGGCATCGTCCAGTGTAATTGTTTTCTTCAAGAAGTCGGTTTTATTCAGGACGCCTGAAAAATAACCGTCTGTGGGAGCGTTGGCTACCACGATACCCGTACAGTTTGTTGCCGGAGTACAGTTGATGGTTGTTGCCGAGGTGGTGTTATCTGTTACGGTCTGTATGGCATTTACTGATTCGTCGCTGTTGAAGATGGCAACGGTGAAACGCTTCACCGTATTCTCTTCGGCTTGTGTGGGTAATGCGCTGCCTGTGGCTTTGGTATTCACTCCGCTACCCGTCAGACACAGTTCCAGTTGCGCTGTCTTTCCTTGTGGCAGGGGGTCTGTTATTCCATTCTCATCGCTGCCGCATCCGGTCAGTACAAAGGTTGCTGTTACCAGCATGCTCCATAAATAATTGTTTGTTTTCATGTCCGCCTGTTTTATAAGTTGATATATTTATAATTCTTCGTCTTTTTAATTTCCCGCCTACCTTTTCAGTTCTTTAAGCGCTTTGTCGGCTTGTTTCACCCCTGCTGCCGCAGCCATGGTGAGGTATACCTCCGCCTTGTCCCGGTTTCCTTCCTGCAGGCAGAGTATGCCCATGTTGTTGTATGCGATTGGCATGGTTGCGAATCTCTCCA
>CAJKMT010000045.1 GCA_905201055.1 uncultured Sutterella sp.
AGGCCACCGGGTCGTTGCCCGATCGCCGCAAAGCCGGTGAACCGCTCTCGCCGGGTGCCAACCCGAGCTATGGTGCTGAACAGACGGGGCTCCTGGCTTCACTCAATTCCGTGGCGAAACTCCCCTATGAGTATGCCTTAGACGGCATCTCCAACACGCAAACCATCAGCCCCGACGCGCTCGGCCATTCGCTTGAAGAACGCATCAGCAATTTGGTTCGCGTCATGGACGGTTATTTCGCACGCGGCGCTCACCACCTCAACGTCAACATTTTCGGTACCGAAAAGTTGATCGATGCGATGGAGCATCCGGAAAAACCGGAATACGCAAACTTCACGATCCGTGTCTCGGGTTATGCAGTGAAATTCATTGACTTGACCCGTGAACAACAGCTTGACGTGATTTCGCGTACCTGCCACAAGACCATGTAATTGACTGACGGTGCACGCCTTCGGATTCGCTCGGGCGAATCCGTGGCGTGTTCTTTTTTTAAGGCTCTTTTATGACTCCGGCTTTTGTCCACTCTTACGAAACATTCGGCTCGGTTGACGGACCGGGGGTGCGTTTTGTGCTGTTTTTACAGGGCTGCAAAATGCGCTGTCAATATTGCCACAATCCCGATACCTGGAAACTGGGGATCGGTGAGCAAAAAAGTGCCCGTGAAATTTTGGATTTCGCTCTGCGTTATAAAACCTACTGGGGAGATGACGGCGGCATTACTGTAAGCGGAGGTGAACCCCTGCTGCAGATAGACTTCATGCTTGAATTTTTCAAGATGGCTAAAGCCGAAGGCATCCACACCACGATCGATACGTCCGGCTGGCCTTTTACCCGAAAAGAACCTTTTTTCAGTAAGTTCCGTGAGTTGATGCAATACACGGATTTGATCATGCTGGATCTCAAGCATATTGATGAGACCAAACACCGCGAACTTACCAAACAAAGCAACGCAACCATCCTCGATTGCGCCCGCTATTTAGATGAGATCGGCAAGGATGTATGGATTCGTCATGTGCTCGTGCCCCAACACACCGATGACGATGCAGCCCTGCAGCAACTGTCAGACTTCATCGCCACTCTTCACAATGTCCGTCGCGTGGAAGTCCTGCCGTACCATTCATTCGGAATGTATAAGTGGCAGGAATTGGGGTTGAAGTATGACCTGACAGATATTTCCGCACCCACGGCAGAACGCGTCGCCAATGCTGAAAGAATCCTCAAGGTAGAGTCCTACCACTGAGCATTGTGCGGTCGGGGTCAAAACTCCGACCGCACAATTTATGTCAAAAGCCGTCTGCGTCTTCGTCGCGCAAATCTCTGAGAATGTACCCGACCCCCGAATAGGCAGAAATCACACTGCCGTCAAAACCGATATCCTCAAATTTCTTACGAATACGGGCAAAACTCACTCGAAGATACTGTACCTCACCGCTAAACTCAGCCCCCCAGACGGCCCCCAACAATTTTTCATGAGGAATAACGGCGCCAGGATCTTTCATCAAAATTTCCAACAGTCTCCACTCTTTGTCATTGAGTCGGATTTCCTGATCTCGAATGAAACACTTGCGTGAGGATTTCATCAAACGAATGGGACCGTTGCGGATTTCTTCCTGAGACAGTGTTTTTGTCTTCTCTGTTGTTGGCTCGCAGCGAAAACGCAATGAGAAAACTCACGGAAGAAATGGGCATCGTATTGAAGAGTTCGGTCGTGAGCTTGCTCAGGCAACCACTGCTATTGAAAAGTGCCGCATCTCTGCAGCTATCAATGAATTTGCCAGCCAAGAGTTGGGCGGCATCACCTTTATGGGGGATGAAATCCACAAAATTATGGGCGGCGTCGGTCAAATCCCAGGCTTGACCGCCTGCATGAGCCTCTTTGTTCCGCGCTCAAGCATCCAGGAAGTTGTCTTGCCCTCCCTTTCACTTAGCGACGCTCGGCGCTATGCTGATATTCTGAAGGAAGGAGTTTTGATCCTTGCCGATCGTCTTCCGCAAGCCCAAGCTATCGTTGACAAACACACAGTCTAAAAGGAGTTTCAAATGACTTGTTGTTCTAAGAAAAAAGTCGTGGTGCTCGCCACCGGCGGCACCATCGCCATGAAGATGGATGAAAAGATCGGTGGGTTGGTGCCCGCCTGCACTGGCGAAGACTTGGTCGCTGCCGTCCCCGGACTCGACAAAGTCGCAGATGTCGAAGTCGAGCAGATTTGTAATGTGGCTTCCCCCAACATGACTCCTGAAATCATGTTCAAGCTTCACCAGCGCGCCGAAGAACTCCTCGCTCAAGACGATGTCGCAGGGGTTGTGGTCACACACGGAACGGACACGCTCGAAGAAACTTCCTACTTCCTCGACATCACCCATCAATCGGATAAGCCGATTGTATTGACCGCCGCCATGCGTGGCGCAGGAGACGTCAGCCCCGATGGTCCGGCCAACATTTATTGTGCCGTTCAAGCCGCTGCCGATTGCTCCTCCCGCGACAAGGGCGTGATGGTCTGCTTAAATAACCTTTTGCACGCCGCAGGCGAAGTCATGAAGACGCACTCAGCTAACTGTGCAACTTTTGCTTCTCCCTGGTGGGGTCCGATCGGTTATGTGGAAGCCGACCGCTTGGTGTATCGCCGCACTCCTGTTGAACATCGCCACTTTAATCCGAAGGCACTGACTGCCCGTGTTGACTTGATTAAAGCGATGACTGGTTCTGACCGCGAATATATCGACTTCGCTGTTGCTCAAGGTTGCAAGGGTATCGTTGTTGAAGGCTTCGGTCGCGGCAACATTCCGCCGAAGATGGAAGATGCCATCAGTGACGCTACCGCCAAGGGCATTGTCGTGGTGATTTCAACCCGCACACCGGGCGGCCGTGTTTTGGACGTCTACGGCTATCCGGGATCCGTCACTGACAGCCGCAAACGCGGTGCCATCATGGGCGGTGAAATTTTAGCCGCCAAGGCACGTCTGAAATTGATCGTTGCTTTGAGTGAAAATCCCGAATTGGCTAAAGATGCCAAGACTCTGCAGGAGATCTTTGACGAATAATAGTCAACAGATCCCTCAAAACCCAACCATTGGTAACCTTTCCCAATAAAAGGTGGCCTCCGGAGAGATTTTCTCGGGAGGCCTTTTTTTCTCAAAGATAATTAAATTGAGTAACCGGCTTTACGGGCGAAACGGACGGTGGCATCCAGGAAACCTTGCTTGGAGCCGCAGTCATAGCGGATACCGTCAAAGCGGTGCGAATACGTGCAGCCCAAATCCAATTGGTTGGCGATAGCGTCAGTGAGCTGAATTTCGCCACCCACTCCCTTTTGAACCTTCTTCAAACGTTCAAAAATTTCCGGTTCAAGCACATAACGGCCAATGACCGCCAAGGTGGACGGAGCGTGATCGGGATCCGGTTTTTCAATCATTTCATGCACGCGGCTCGTAGCTGCCAAGCTGTCTTCAACACCCACAATACCGTACTTCTTAGTATCGGCCTTGGGCACATCCTGAACAGCCAAAATATTGCCGCCGCCCAATTGCCGGCGAGCCTCAATGAGCAGACCGATGGCAGGCTGCTGAGCGTCGATCAAGTCATCGGCCAGCATCACGGCAAAAGGTTCATCGCCTACCACGGGCTGAGCGCACAGCACCGCGTGTCCCAATCCCAACGGTTCAGGCTGGCGGATATAAACAAAAGTCACACCGATCGGCGCAATGGAGCGAACCGTCTGCAGCAATTCGTTCTTACCCTTTTCGATCAACTCTCTTTCGAGCATCGGGGCCTTGTCAAAATGATCCTCAATTGCCCGTTTGTAACGGCCGGTGATGAAAATCATTTCTGTGATGCCTGCCGCATAGGCTTCTTCAACGGCATATTGAATCAAAGGCTTATCCACGACCGGAAGCATTTCTTTGGGCATAGCTTTCGTGGCCGGTAAAAAACGAGTACCGAGACCCGCCACCGGGAACACCACTTTGCGAACGTCTTTCATAATTTCCCGCTCTAGTAATAAAATGCGAATGCGCTAAGTATATCGAATATCAACTTCGCTCCGTCTCGCTTTCAGGATTAACTCCTATGCAAACTAAACAAAATGTAACAGCTATCGGTGATGTTCACGGATGTTTACCCACTCTGGAAAAACTCCTGGCACAAATTCCAGAGGACAGTCCGCTGATTTTCATCGGAGACGTTATCAACCGGGGACCGGCCTCGTTGGAAACATTGCGTAGGGTGCGCTCTTTCGGCGAACGGGCGAAGCTTATTCTGGGCAATCACGAAATGCACCTTCTGGCCACGGCGGCCGGTGCCGGCAAAGTCAACCGCCGCGACACAATCGACGAGATTCTGAACGCTCCCGATGCCTGCGATTTGATCGACTGGGTTCGTCATCAATATTTACTTTTAGACTGGAATGATTACACCTTTGTGCATGCCGCCATTGATCCGGCCTGGTCACTGAAAAAGGCTCGCACCTTGGCCTCAGAAGTGCAGGAACACCTCAGAAGCAATCATTGGAAAGATTATTTGCAGGAAATGTACGGCAAAGATCTTTGGAGTAATGATCTGCGAGGTTCTGCTCGTATGCGTGCCATTTTGAACGGCTTCACTCGTATCCGTTTCGTTGATAAAAAAGGCATCCCTGACTACAAAGTCAAAGACGCCCCGGGAAAGACGCCCGATCATTTAATGCCCTGGTTTGAGTGCCCCGTTCGGAAAACGAAAGAAGACAATATTGTGTTCGGACACTGGTCGACACTGGGGCTGGTTCTTAAGGAACACGTCATCGCCCTGGACACCGGTTGCGTCTGGGGCGGGTCACTCAGCGCCATTGAATTGCCGAGCCGAAAAATTTACCAGGTAAAAGCTCCGCAGTATTGTGATCCTTTCGCTTAAGAGGCCTTTTCCGCACCGACTGCATCGCAGTGATGGTGTAAATTGACCTCGCCCAGCATGGGATCGGGCACGCCCATAGCGCGGCTCATCACGGCTGAAGCTTCTGCTGCCACTTCATGACGCGTTTTCCCATCCACGTCAATCACAGGCTGAACTTTCAGAGTCACTGCCAGACCGGGCGTGCTGCAAATCGTCCAAAGGCACTTAAAGATTGAAATATTGGCGTAAGAAGCCTTGGTGGTTTTTTCGCCGTTTTCCGTATAACAGATCGCCACGGGCAGCACAGGCGTTCCGGAGAGAACCGCAGGTTCTATCAAATTCGCCTTGAGCGGCAGCAGTGAGACGCCGATACTGGTTCTGCCTTCCGGAAAAAGCATAATCGTCTGACCTTTCATTAAGGCGGCGCTGATCTGCTCATTGACAGAAATAATGGAGCGGCGATTTTTGCGCTCAATAAAAAGCGTATCCACACCTTTGGCAATTCGACCAAAAACAGGCCATCCTGCAATCTCACTTTTGGCAATGAAGCGCCCGGGCTTCATCGCATTTAAGGCAAAGATATCGATAAAAGAGATGTGGTTGGCCACAATAAGGCAATAGCGGTCATAGACCTCGCCCTGCACATCAAACCGCATGCCGACGATGTTAATGAAAGTTCTGGCCCAGGACCGGATGATGTCTTTTTTCTTTTCCGGTTTTACCCATTGCAGATAAAACAGAACCAACAAAATACAGGCGAGTGCATAAAAAAGCGCTGAAACAAATCGAGCGGCGCCGACAATCTTATTCATAATCTAGTTAAGTTATTTTCATCAAAAAAGTGCTGAAGGATGATACACGCCGCTTCATCATCTATAAAGTCAGCATCGCTGTCAACAACCGCTGAGGAGTATCGCTCATCAACCCGATAAACCGGTAAATGAAAACGCCCTTCCAATTGCCTGGCAAAGCGTTCACAGCGCTCGGTCATTTCATGGGCAGCTCCGTCCGGATGACGAGGAATTCCTACAACAAAAGCCACGGGAGCCCACTCTTTAATAACTGCGTTTATACCTTCCCAACGACTCTGATTGGTACGCGAATCAATGATACGTAAGGGAGAAGCCGATCGGGTCAGTGTATTGCCGACTGCCGCCCCCAGACGTTTCAACCCAAAATCAAAACCGATAATTACACCTTCTGTCATGCGTGTCCCGCGTCCTCTCCCCAAGCCTCCAGTGTGCTTGAGTCTATTCCCAACAATTTCAAAGCCTTTTCATAACGCTCTTGATCCGGCGTATCAAAAATAATGCTTTCATCGGCCGGCGCAATCAGCCAACCGCTTACCGCCAACTCTGCTTCCAACTGTCCCTCGCTCCAACCTGAATAACCGAGCGATACCAAAAACTTCTCCGGAGCGTCCTTTCCCTCCCCTACAGCTTCCAATACATCACGGGAAGTCGAAAGGTAAATACTGTCGGTGATCTGCATGGTGGAATTGTATTTCCTGTTAGCACTATGCAATACGAACCCTCTTTCAACCTGAACAGGACCGCCGTCGTAGAGATAAGCTTCCTCAAGCGCAGGATTTTTGTTTTCTATCCCGATTCGCTTTAAAAGCGAATCCACGCTCAGCCTGATGGATCGATTGATGACAATGCCCATTGCGCCGCTTTTTGTATGCTCGCAAATGTAGACCACGGTACCCTCAAAAGTCGGATCTTTCATGTTGGGCGCCGCAATCAGAAAATGATTTTTATAGGAAACAAAACCTGGCATCACTGAAACCTCTAAAAACCGCCGATGGATATTTTCACACATCTTTTTGAGCTGCGCTATGATGAGAAAACTTTCTTACATTAGAGATTGCCATGGTTGAAAACGTTTTAGACAAATTGATAGACCTGTTTGAAAAAGGTGAGGCTCACTTCCGTGTGCTTGAGCACCCTGCTGCCGGCAAATCCAGCCAATCGGTAGCTGAAATTCGCGGCACTCAATTGGGTCAAGGCGCCAAAGCACTCGTCTGTCATGTGAAGGGAAACGGCGTCAAGCTTTATGCGTTAGCCATCCTTCCTGCCGATAAGCAAGCCGATTTATCCAAGCTCGCTGTTGCCCTCGGCGGCCGCCGAGCTTCGCTCGCAAGTCCCGATGAAGTGACTGAATTAACGGGCTGCGTGTTTGGCGCTGTACCGCCTGTGAGTTTTCATCCCGATTTAAAACTGGTGGCTGACCCAAGCCTTTATGAACGCTACGATGAACTGGCTTTTAACGCGGGGCTCTTGGATCATTCGATCATCATTAAAACCGAAGACTACAAACGAATTGTTCACCCGGAACTCATCGAATTTTTGAAAGAACCTTCTGCCTCTTAACCAATTGACGTAATTAAACTTTTTTGTTTAATACGCCTTCCCAAGTCGGCTAAAAAGGTCTATCATTGGCGACTTTCTTTTTAGCTGACTTTTTATTTGCCATGATTGAATACGGCACTGTTTTGCAAGCAGCCCTCACACCGATTACCCTGATTTCAGGTGTCGGGCTTTTACTGGTGTCGATGACCAACCGCTACAACCACTCGACTGACCGTTTGCGTCAGCTTCTGCGCGAAAGCGATGCCATCAAACCTCGTAAAGACGCTGATCTTGACCATGCGATTGAATTGATTTTTTTACGCGTGCGCCTTTTGCGCAAAGCCATCTTACTGATTGTGCTCTCGGGGATGTTCAGTGCACTTTTGGTGTTGATGAGCATTTTTGAAATCGCACTGGGTGACAGCCTTACAGTCCTGAAATCCATTTTGCTTCTGGTGGCGATCCTGATGGTCGTTTTTTCAACGCTGATTTTTGCCAAGGAAGTCAGCACCTCGATGAAAGCGCTCGGTTTGAGCGTTCACCACTAAGGAGAGGATCATGGTTGAATATCATCAGATGCTCGCCACATCTCTGCCTCCGGTGACATTGATTTCCGGCGTCGGGTTGCTCTTATTGGCGATGACGGCTCGCTATAACCACTCAACCAACCGCGTGCGTCAGCTTTTAAGAGAAAGAAACTCCATCGCACCGAGAGAGAATCCCGATCTCAATAAGGAAATCGACTTTATTTTCGAGCGAGCCTCTCTTTTGAGAAAATCGATTTTAACGGTGGTGCTTTCTGCTACTTTCAGCGGTCTTCAGGTGCTAGCGGGCATTTTGGAATGCCTTTTCATGCTTGATTTGGATTTTCTGAAACTCAGTTTCCTGATTCTGTCAATTTGCTTTTTGCTGATTTCAACAATCTATTTTGTGCGGGAAGTCTCTTTGTCAACCAAAGCCATTGGACTGAGCGTCGATCACCGTTAAAACTTCTCAGGCGGCAGAGAGTAATCTGTCGCCTGATGTTTTCTTATTGAAGCGGGCGTCCCCAGAAGAAATAAATTGCAGAGTCCCCATCACTCGTGTGACCTAAAGCAAAATACAGAGGTCCGAAGAGCGAATCAATCGCCACATAGGCGCTCATCGCGTTTTTCCATTCACCCAAATCATTGCTGCTGAAGTAATCAGGCCATTCATCTTCCTGAACCCGACCCATTTCATAACTTGCCCCCAAATACACCGGGAAACCGAAGATATCAGTTGTCTGCAAACGCTTCTGAAGCATTAAACGACCGAGGAACATGTCTGAGCCGCTGTAGCGTCCGTAGTAAGCACCGGACATATTGAAAAGTCCGCCCAACGGATAGCGACCGGGAATCGTTGAGGAACCCGCTTTTGCAGACAAGATACTCACCCAACCCTGTCCCCAATCCCAGGGAAAGAGCGTTTCCAGATAATAGTCGGTGAGTTCAGGTTCAGCAGAATTTTTCATGTTCCCATAGCGCCTGGCCTGAGCATCCAAATAAAAGCCCTTTGTAGGAAAGTTGATATTGTCGAGCGTGTCATAACGGAAAGTCATTTCCACAAAGCTCGCGTTGTCATCCATACTTTCATAGCCGTCAACATGACCCACTGCCACTTTGCTTTGCGCAGAGATATAACCGGCACCAACGGTCAGCACAGCCGAGTTATCCAATTCCAAGCCTAGGGATAATGAACCCTCAAGGGTCTTATTTTTCAGAGTCGCCTCCGGATGGCTCGAGCCGTTATACCAATCGTAACGCTGGCTCTCGTAGCGAATCTCCGGCATCACAAAAACCGGACTGGCAGCACCCAACGGCTGGTAAAAACTCGTGGAAAAATAACTGTCTTTTCCGATCTGAGCCTCGTTTCTCCACTCGCCTCCCCAAGAGTTAAGCCACCCCATCGTGTGAGCGACAAGGAAATCAAAAGTATGTTCCTGATTAAAGTCTGTGGAAACCTTTCCACCCACTCGAATCGTGTTATATCCCCAAGGCTTTTCAAGGGGACGCCAAACCAATGTCTGAGTTCCGTTCGGGCCGGGCTCAAACACATAAGGCACCAGCGTAAAGTCATCCGTTGCCCAAATTTTTGCGCTGGCTTGAGCAATTTGCTCTTCTGTCACAGGCTGTGACAAATCCAAATCCGTGCTTCTAATCACACTCTTCGGGTTGACTGTCTTTAGTCCCTCAACCCGTACCTCTGAGATTTGACGTGATTGCGGAGGCACAACCGACGCTTCCCTTGCGCTGTTCCAAGCCAAAAAGCTCGAGCGGGGCACGGCAAGCCGTCTTAATTCAGCCATATGAGTGCGGGCACTTTTTTCACCGGCCTCGATAATCTCTGCAGCTTTCGTAAAATCGCCCGAATTTAACCCCTCTAAATCCGTGGTGATCAAAATATCCCTGTCAGTGAGGAGCGACTTGGAGTGTTCCACATTTCTTTCGGTCAAAATTCCGATCATCTGCCCCATCACCCCCGCTACGGAATGAATATCCTTGGACTTGCCCAAAGGAGTGCCGGCATTGACAGCGATGATAATGTCCGCTCCCATCGCTCGGGCTTGTTCAACCGGTAGGTTTTGTGATAATCCCCCGTCAACCAACACATGCTTTTTAAAGGGAAACGGGGAAAAGGCTCCCGGAACCGACATCGAGGCGCGCATTGCATCTGCCAGACTCACGTCTTTTTGCATCACCACTGCTTCGCCGTTATCCAAGTCAGTGGCGACTGCCGCAAAAGGAATCGGCAGACGGGAAAGATCGGTGACAGAACTGACGTGTTTGGTGATCGAACGCAAGAAAATTTCCAAGTGCTGCGCTGGCACAACAGAGTCCGGGAAAAGCGCTTTTCCATCAGAAAAACCGATTTCTCCGCTGCCCAACCCTTTAAAATCATCTTGACGCCGCCTCCAGTTGATTTCACTTCTGTCAGGTCTCAGAGCGAACATCTCATTCCAGTCCACTCCCAAAATGATCTCTTGCATCTGCTCAACCGAATAACCTGAGGCATAACCGCCGCCCACCATCGCGCCCATGCTGGTTCCGGTGACAATATCCACTTTCACGCCCAATTCTTCGAGTACCTTGATTACCCCGACGTGCGAGAAGCCTCTGGCGCCGCCTCCCGAGAGAACCAGGGCAACTTTGGGATGCTCAGCAGAAAGAGATTCTCCCGAAACCGCGCTCAAAACGGTTTGAGAGAAACCCATTGTTAAAATGACAAACGAACTGATGAAAATTCGACCGATCATAGCGAGCATTTCCTGTTATTCGAGTTATCTTACTTTGTTTTTTCGGGATTGCAGTATGATTGAGGAAAATTTGAACTGACAAGGTGTCTTCTCATGAGAATTATATTAACGGGCGGTGCCGGTTTTATCGGCTCTCACACCGCGGTAGAAATGACTAAAAGCGGCCACGAAGTCGTCATTTATGACAACTTCTGCAATAGCGACGCAGCTGTTTTGGATCAGCTTGAGAAAATTCTCGGCAAACGCCTGCCATTTGAAGAGGGTGATATTCGAGACTACGACCGTATGCGCGCCGTTCTCAAAAAATACGATATCGAGGCGGTTGTGCATTTTGCGGGGCTCAAAGCAGTTGGAGAATCCGTCGAAAAGCCGCTGGAGTATTACGACAACAATATCACCGGCACACTGACGCTTTTGCGTGCCATGCGCGATTTAAATATCAAACGCATCATTTTTTCATCAAGCGCAACGGTTTACGGCACGCCTCAGTATTTACCGTTGGATGAAAATCATCCCTTGTCGGTCACCAACCCCTATGGTCGGACTAAATTACAAGTTGAAGAAATTCTCTCCGATTTATGTGTGAGTGATCCTGAGTGGTCCGCAGTCTGCCTTCGTTACTTTAACCCGATCGGCGCACACGAAAGTGGTCTGATTGGTGAAAATCCTCGAGGCATTCCCAATAACCTCCTGCCCTATGTCGCGCGGGTTGCAGCAGGCCAATTAGAAGCGGTTCGAGTCTTTGGCAATGACTACGATACGCCCGACGGCACAGGAGTACGCGATTACATCCACGTGGTTGATCTTGCCAAGGGCCATGTCAACGCCGCCCAATACAGTCTCACGCACCGCGGATGGATCGCCATTAACCTCGGTACCGGTGTCGGCTACTCAGTGCTTGACATCATTCATGCCTACGAGAAAGCCTGCGGAAAACCGATTCCTTATAAGATCGTTGCCCGCCGCCCGGGTGATGTGGCCAGCAACTGGGCCAATCCCCAGCGTGCTTATGAACTCTTAGGTTGGAAGGCTCAATACGGTCTCGAGGATATGTGCCGCCACTCATGGGCATTCCAGAAAAACTGCTCTCAAAGTTAAAAATATTGACGCAATGTCGCACCCAGTGCCTCTTGCCAGGTACGGGGTGCGATTTTTATTGCGTGGCTGAGTTTTTGAGTATCCAAACGACAATTCAATGGTCTCGGATCCATGGCGGGGAAGTCCGTCGTTTTTGCCCTTTTGAGAGTTTTATCAAACGTCCAGGAAATGCCGGCAGATTGCAACTGTCTTAAAATCTCCTCTGCGCATTCAAAACGCGAACAAAACCCACTATTGGCAAAGTGATAAATCCCGCTTAATACAATCCCCTCTTGTTTTAAAAACAGAATTTTCCCAATGACATCGGCCACGTCGTCAGCGGCAGTGGGACTGCCGAACTGGTCATCGACCACAGATACAACGGACTGAGTTTGAAGACGCCGACAAAAAGCCGTGATGAAATTACTATGATTGGTCGCGTGAAGCCACGATAAGCGCAAAATGAGGGAGTCCGGCGCTTGAGCTAAAACCCTTTCTTCTCCCCGAAGCTTGGTGAGACCATAGGCATTCGCAGGACTTGTTTTATCGGATTCTCTCCAAGGAGAATCACCCTTGCCGTCAAATACATAGTCCGTGCTTAAGTGAATGAAGTATGCTCCGATTTGCGAGCAGGTTCGGGCGATAATGCCGGGGGCCGTTGCATTAATTGTCAGCGCTTCATCAAACCGGCGAGATGCCTCATCAACCGCAGTAAAAGCCGCCGCATTGACAACCGCATCAGGTTTTTCCTGAAAAAGAAAAGCTGCAAGCTTCTCAGGGCAGGAAAAGTCGCCTTCGGGTGAAGTTCGAGCGGGCAGCTGCCACTCAAAATCATTTTTGATTTTCTTCAATATCGCTTCACCGACCTGGCCGCTTTGCCCGTAAAGAACAACTTTCACTGTCTGTTTCCTTTGATGGCATCAAGGTGTTTTTTCAAGTATTGACCCGTCACACTCTTTTTGTTTTTAATAATCTGAGCGGGCGTGCCGCAAGCGATAATCTCTCCGCCCGCTTCTCCTCCGTCCGGTCCCATATCCACTACCCAATCAGCCGAGGCAATCACATCCAGGTTGTGTTCGATAATGACAACCGTATTGCCGGCATCTCTGAGTTTTTTCACCACTTCCACGAGCATTTTGACATCTTCAAAGTGCAGACCGGTTGTCGGTTCGTCCAAAATATAAAGAGTTTTTGAAGTGTCTTTTCTGGATAACTCAAGCGCAAGTTTCATGCGTTGAGCTTCGCCGCCGGATAAAGTCAGTGCGCTTTGACCGAGTTTAACGTAACCCAAACCGACATCGGCCAGGGTTTCCAGCTTGCGGCTGATCACCGGGTGAGCAGAAAATATTTTTCTGGCTTCATCCACTGTTAAATTCAAAACCTCAGCAATGTTGAGCCCCCGATACAAAACTTCCAATGTTTCACGGTTATAGCGCTGACCGTGACAATGCTCGCAGGGAACATACATATCGGGCAGGAAATTCATTTCCACCTTGATAAAGCCTTCGCCCTGACACGCTTCACAGCGTCCGCCCTTGACGTTAAAGCTGAAGCGCCCCGCGTCATAACCTCTTTCTCTTGCGGTCGGTGTTTGCGCGAACAAATCCCGAATGGGCGTAAATAGTCCCGTGTAAGTGGCGGGATTGGATCTCGGAGAACGACCGATAGGACTTTGATCAACATTGATGACCTTGTCGAAATATTCAACACCTTCGAGTCGCTCAAAAGCTTCCGGAACAGCGCTTGCACGGTACAGTTTTTGCGCCATTGCCCGATAAAGCGTGTCGTTAATCAAGGTAGACTTCCCCGAACCCGACACGCCGCTTACAACAGTGATCAGCCCCACCGGGATCTCCAGGCTGACATTTTTCAGATTGTGTCCCTTGGCTCCGATGACTTTGAGTACTTTATCGGTTTTGCGTTTTGGCTTTCCCGAAGGCAGCATGTTTTTCTTGCCGCTCAGGTATTGCCCCGTCAACGAATTGGGATTTCGGGTTATTTCCTGCGGTGTGCCGCTGGCGATGACTTCTCCGCCTTCTTCCCCGGCCTTTGGTCCCATATCCACCACAAAGTCTGCCTCACGGATCGTGTCTTCATCGTGTTCAACCACAATGACGGAATTACCCAAATCCCGCAACCGCTTCAACGTTTCGATCAAACGGTCGTTATCTCGCTGATGTAAACCGATCGACGGTTCATCGAGTACGTACATCACTCCGGTTAAACCGGATCCGATCTGACTGGCTAAGCGAATGCGCTGAGCTTCACCGCCGGAAAGGGTTGTCGCCTGCTGACCGAGATGAATATAACCCAGTCCCACTTTTTGCAACAGTTCCAAACGGTTGCGGATGGACGGAATGGCATCGAAGAACTTATGCGCTTCGTCAACCGTCATATCCAGCACGTCGGCGATTGACTTGTCCTTATATTTGACTTCCAGTGTTTCGC
>CAJKMT010000046.1 GCA_905201055.1 uncultured Sutterella sp.
CCGCCCGGCGCTCAGCGCCAGATTCCGCAGGCGGAGCCGCAGGATGGCCCTCCGTCCGGTGAGGAACTTCAGCACCCACACGGCGGACACCGCCTGGGACAAAATGGTGGCCAGGGCTGCGCCCCGGACTCCCAAATCCAGGCCGAAAATAAAGATGGGATCCAGAATCGTATTCAAAATGGCGCCGATGAGGACCGTCTTCATACTCACCGTGGTAAAGCCCTGGGCCGTAATAAACGCATTCATGCCCAGAGTGATTTCCACAAAGGCGGTTCCCAGCGCATAGATCTGCATGTACTCCAGCGCATAGCCGATGGTGTTTTCGCTGGCACCAAAGGTCATGAGCATGGGACGGGCAAATACCCGGAACACCACCGTCAGCACCAGGGAGACGATCACCAGCATGGCAAAGCAGTTGCCCATAATCCGCTCCGCTTCGCCGCTGTTTCCCCGCCCTTCCTCAATGGAGGCCCGGGGGGCGCCGCCCATGGCCAGCAATGCCGCGAACGCCGAAATCACCATAATGATGGGCAAACAGACTCCAACGCCTGTCAGTGCCAGCTTTCCCACCGTCTCCACCGGCTGCATGTGTCCGATGTAAACCCGGTCCACCAGGTTGTAAAGCATATTGACGATCTGCGAAGTGATGGCGACAGCTACTACTTTGGTACCGGTTTAATCGGCAAGTATGACGTGACTCAAGGTTTGTTGTCGGGTCTTTATGCCGAAGCCGCAGCCCACGTGGGTATCATCTCTACGGACTACAGCAACGCAGATTTGACCAACGCCAGCGGTCAAAAGGCAAGCTACGACAACGATTCGCTTTATTATGCGGCACACGCCAAGACCGGTTACCGATGGAACGTGACTGACAGCTTTGATATGGACATCAGTGCCACGTACCTCTGGAACTACTTGGAAAGCCAAGAAGTGAAGATCGTTCAAGACAAGTTTGACTTTGACTCGGTGCAATCGCACAGAATGCGCTTAACCGCTGAAGTAGGTTACACGGCAGACAAGGGCTTCCGACCGTACGCCGGTGTGGCTTGGGAACGTGAGTTTGACGGTGAAGTGGACGGCAGCGTTGCAGGCTATCGTCTTGAAGAAGCCGACCTTAGTGGCAATAGCGGTCTTGCTTGGGCAGGTGTCACCTTTGAACTCAAGGAGGGTAGTCCGGTCAAAGCAGATGCGCTAATCAGGACGTATTTTGGTCAACGTAAGGGTGTTTCCGGCCGCGTCTGGGTTCGCGATGAGTTTTAAGCCAAGTCACTCTAAACGAAATAGAGAAGCCTTTAATGGCGGCGCAGAAAGTGTGAGTAACAACCTGAATCAATAGCCGTTGGAAAGTGCCTGACCAAAAATCAGGCACTTTTATATTAATTAGCCGTCAAGGATTGGTTTTTTACTCATTCAAAATGCTGTCGATGTCTATCTTATAGTCGTCTTTTATAAGAAAATAGTTATAATTGCGTAGCATGCATTGCTTTAGGTTATATTCGTTTGTACTTATTAAATCTTCCTTGACTAAATTAGTAAACTGTCGTTTCTCGATCACTTTTTCATACTGCGAAATATCGTGGAAATGATTGTTTATATAAGTGCGGCTGAATACCAGACATATGTATTTGATTTCATGTAGGTATTCGGGCGAAAAATCATTTTCCCAACCAAAAGGTATATAGCAGCCTTCCACAATGTAATTTTGGTCGTTCTCAATACAAGTTTTTATTATTTCACGAACTATCGGCCAAAAGTATTCGGTTAGTTCATCATCAGAATCAGCGGAAAGTTCACATTGACCACTTCTGATAAGCCCCATTTTCAGATGGTCTATTGATAGGTAGGGGAATTTAGTTTTTTCCAATAGCTTTTGTGCCAATAAAGTTTTTCCGGTATGCGTATCTCCTGCAATTAAAATGATCATGGTTTAAAAATTCTCCAATAGCGTAATTTTTTAGACAACCACTGGCCTTCAATTTCTTGAATTTAGTACAGAGGATGAGCAATTTGAGATGATAAAGCAAGCGAGACTTTTGAACAGTTATTTTGTATAAAAATAACCGTGGAGTTTAGAAAGAGCGCTTTAATAACGACAGACTTAACAATAACTCAACTTATTCGAACCAAGTAATACTTTTCAAAAATTATTTTGGATTTTGTTTTCAACAACTTAGCTTAAATTGGGCATAAACGTAACCGAAGATGTGTTTCGGTAAGCCGGTGCTAGCAAAATCTTTATTGCTGGAATTGATTAAATTTTTTAAGTTCAAAATTGTCATTTGCATAGAGCGCTGCATGAGAAATGACAGAGATCAGAAAAAGTTATTTTTTATCTATCATAGAAAACAAAACAGATAGAGTAGAACTTTGGATAACTGAAAACCTTTAATAATTCAACATAACTATTATTATGTTGAGTTGCGTTAAGGGTTTTTAATACGGAATTTAATTGTTTATTCAGATCTTTTCCCAGGCAATAAAAGATTTTGATTCGCCACTGAAAACCAATGCAATTCGAATCAATTCTTCATCAGAAGAAAAGTGTCCGTATTGCCTGCTCTTAATTTGTTCAACTGCTTTTCTGAGCAGACCGGATGCAATTGAGTTCTGTTTGGAATATTTAAATTCGAAAACCCAATGGCGACTGCCAACACGGACCTTCATGTCACTTCTTCCTAAAGCGTTGTGAACTTCCACCTGGGGCAGCATCGCTGCACCAAGTAATAAAACTTGCATATATGCGCGGCAGCTTGCTTCATCCGTAATTGGATATCTCTGATAATCAATCGCAGAAACAGCATGATTGAAAATTCGGATTACGTCCTCGGAGCTTCCGTTTGCCATTGTCTCCGAGATCGACGGTCCCTGCTCTTGCTCCAGAGGCTTTCCCTTTAACAGTTCGTCTGAATAGAGTTGAGCCATAGAAACTTCTTTGGCGTTGAGCCCTTCAGAGAGGAATTCTCTCACAATTCGTTCTCGGTCTTCTTGAGAAAAACGCTTTTGAAGACTAACGATTTTTGCACAATACTCTCGATAGGCCGGATCCGCCTCGCCTCTGTAATATGTCATTGACACTCCTTTCTTAATCAAAAGGTGTCAACTTTTTTCAGGACAAGTCAACTTTAGAATAGTCATAATGACTCCCCTCTTTCGGGTTTCGCCCAAAGAGGGTTTCTTTTTACTGATATTGTAATACTAAATCAAAATAATTGCAAATTATCAGAATATAATTTTGAATCTGTTAAGCGCAGCTTAAAAAGAAATTCTGCAGAGGCGCCAAAGTGCAAAAATTTTTCGTCTATTTACTCTCTCTCGGTCATTTGAGTGTGGACTTTGCCCCAGGCGCCCTCCCCGCCATTCTCCCCTTTTTGGTTTTATATAACGGACTGAGTTACACCGAGGTAGCAGGTCTCATGTTTGCCTCGTCCTGCTTGTCTTCTATTGTTCAACCTGTGTTTGGCTACTGGGCCGATAAAAGTTCAAAACAATGGTTTATGGCTTTCGGTATCGCCATGAGCGGCATCGGTTTGGGAATTTCAGGACTTTTTTCAAACTATTGGTTCATTTTCGCAGCTATTACACTGATGGGCGTGGGCAGTTCCATTTTCCACCCCGTGGCTGCCAGAACAGTCAACCGTATTTCTGCCCAAAACAAAGCCACAGGCATCGGTATTTTTTCAGTCGGCGGCAACATCGGTTTCGGTGTGGCGCCGATGATTGCTGCAGCGGCATTAAGTTTCTGGGGTACTTCCGGTACGGTTTTGTTTTTAGTATTCGGGCTTTTGACCTCAGCGCTTATGATTTGGGCGATCCCCAAAATGATGTCCGCGGCCAGTCAACAAGCGTCAGCAGGTTCTGTTAAGAAAGTCAGTGACTCTGATGGTACAAATGACTGGCATGCTTTTGCCCGTTTGAGTTTGGTGATTCTGTTCAGAAGTGTCGCACAAACGAGCGTTCTTGCTTTCCTTCCCCTATTCTGTATTTATCGGTTCGGGATCTCAGAAGAGTTTTCCGGTGTTTTGCTCTCCACTCTTTGCTTAAGCGGCGCTGTCATGACGGTGTTGGGCGGTTGGCTCACAGACCGCGTGGGCTTGATTCGCGCCTGTAAGCTCGGATACCTCCTGATGGCTCCCGCTTTTGCCCTTGTGCTGATTGTTCCCTCTGTCTGGTGGATATTCCCTATTCTTGTTTTGATCAGCTTTACGCTAAACGGTACTTATGCGGCGTTTGTGGTTTTGGGGCAATCTTATTTAGCGAAAAACGTAGGTCTTGCCTCCGGTGTCACCATGGGGCTGTCGGCAAGTCTCGGCGGAATCTTTACTCCGATTTTGGGGGTAGTAGCCGACAGCTACGGAATTACGACGGTGATGGTCACGCTTGTGGTGATCGGTGCACTTTGTGCAATTTCTTCCTTTTTATTGCCGGATCCTAAGCGACCGGATGCTTAAATTTGTGCAAAAATTGAGAACCCCTCCAGCACAAATGCGCTGCATACACAGTCAAATGCCGTCCGGATGCAGAATCCGACGCTTTTGAGTTTTTTGCGGCGCCGCATCTGACCGTTGGTGAGATCTCGACCATCTGTGGACTTTCCCGCATGAGTTTGCGATGTGACACAATATTGTCAGTTTAACGGAGAATATTCAGGCGGTAATGAGTTTTCCCAATTCCGTTTGCCTCCGAAATGGCAGTCAGCATCGTTGAGTGGTGCTCTTCCCAAGTTTGTCGGACAGCTTTATTCGGAGCGGCACCGAACGTGATATCTATTGCAGCCTGGTCGACAGCGACCGGATCAAGACTTGCCAAAATACCGACATTACCTAAATTGACAGCCTGCTCACAGCCGTCAGACGGTTCAAACAAATCAATCACATTGATGAAAGCCCATCTGCCCTTTTTGGCTTGCATCGCTCCTTTAACCGCATCGGACATAGACTCGCAGGTGGTTTTGTCATCTCTAGAAGAAAAATGATCCATCACTTCACCGGCACTGTGGATGAAGCACTTGCCCTCCGTTCCTGTTCCCATGCAGATGGAAAGATTTTTAAGGGTCCCACCGTAAAAGTCCAGAAAATGAGCCTTGAACCGAACAATTGAAATCAAGGTATCGTAATTAAGGAAGTGGCTGCCCGTGCGGGTGAATTTCAGATGATAGCCTTTGGAAATCGGCAAATCGACAAAGCCTTCGGAGTCCAAAATATCAATCGGCGCAATGGAGTCATCGAAGCCGTTTTCTCTGGCAACCTGAAGATGTTTTTCTGTTGTATCGCGCGGAGAGAAACAATTGTTGTCAATCAATGTGCCTTTGGTGTGCTGTGCCAATGCCTTCACTAGCTGCGGATCAAGATGAGGACCGCCCGGTTCCTCAAAAGTCATCTTGATGCCGACCTTGCCTTTTAATGATTGGTTGAGTGCCTGATAGACGCGAATGAGCGCCTGACCGCTTACTTCAGGGACAAAGAAAACCTCCGGTGCTTTGCTGTCAGTTACCCGATGAGTGAGTGCCACCGAAGACAATAGGGACTTTTCCGGTGCGGCAGTCGATATTGCGGGCAATAGAGTTGTGCCGGCCAATAAGGCCGAAGACTGCAGAAATGAACGTCGTTTCATGATCAAACCTCATCGCCTAAAACAATCAGCGAAAACTATTTTTGAAGCGCACGGAAAGTGACGGGTTTGTCGCCGCTATGTTTAATGGCTTCAGTGGCCTCAGCGGAGAATTTCCCCATCGGCACCAATTCCTCAGAGGGTCTGAAATCGCGAACAAAGACACAGACGTTGCCCCAGGGAATGTAATAGGCAAAGTCACCCGTGACGGGATTGGTTGACCGAGGAGCACTGCCGAGCGTCAACGCATTTTTGAGATAGGCAATACGTTCGGTGCTGCCAAAATTTTCAAAAGTCAGAGTCATCGGCAGGCGCTTTACAAAATCCTTTGCCGCATCATGATTCTCAAGCTGAACGGGATAGGCTTTATCGCCGATCACCATTTCTATGGTTTCTGCCATGGCACATTCTCCTAATAAACAAGCTCCGATAGCCAGACCGATAATGTATTTCGACATGATGGTTCCTCAAAAAAGAATCATTGTTCAGAAATTACCCGGGACTCAATGTCTTGCAACTATTTTGAATGAGAGGACGGGAAAAATCTTTTCCAAAGCGGCTTAATAATTGCCGAATGCTCTCGTCATATTTTGTTTCAATTCAGACTTTCAAGCGCCTGATTGAAATGACTTTTTTAGGCAAAAAAATTAGAGGATTATTCTGGGGTCGGCACTCGATTGGGACTATATTTCTAAGCGTTAAAAGAAAATCTGAAATTGTTTCTCTAAGGAGTTTTTTTCATGTTAGGCAATTTTTCTTACTGTAATCCGACGAAACTTTATTTCGGTGACAATTCTCTGAAGGCCCTTAACACAGAATTGCCCAAATACGGCAAGAACGTGGTTTTGATCTATGGCGCAGGATCCATTAAAAAGAACGGTATTTATGACGAAGTCATTGAAATTTTGAAGGCAAACGGTAAAAACGTTGCTGAAATTTCAGGCGTCATGCCCAATCCGACGCTTAAGAAACTCTACGAAGGTGTTGAAATCGCCCGCGCTCATAACGCAGACCTGCTTTTGGCGGTGGGCGGCGGCTCTGTTTGCGACTATGCCAAGGCTGTGTCGGTTTCTGTGCACTGCAGCGACGATCCGTGGGAAAAGTACTACGTGCGTTTTGAAGAACCCGATTGCGAGACGGTTCCCGTGGGCTGCGTGCTCACGATGGTCGGCACGGGTTCTGAAATGAATGCCGGTTCTGTGATCACCAATACGGAAAAGAAGATGAAGATCGGTCATGTCTTTGCCGACGAAAAGATCATGCCGCGCTTTTCCATCCTCAATCCCCGCTACACGCTCACGTTGCCTCACTACCAGATGGTGGCAGGCATCTATGATATCTTCAATCATATTTGCGAACAGTACTTCTCGGGTACAGATGACAACACGAGCGACTACCTCGCTGAAGCTTTGATGCGCTCTGTCGTGCACTCAAGCCGCATTGCCAATAAGAACCCGCAGGACTATGAAGCCCGCAGCAACATCATGTGGACGGCTACTTGGGCGCTCAACACTTTGATTGCTAAGGGAAAGACGACCGACTGGATGGTGCACATGCTCGGTCAGGCAGCAGGTGCCTACACCAACGCTACGCACGGCATGACTCTTGCTGCTGTTTCTTTGCCCTACTACCGTCACATCCTTCCTTACGGTCTGGCTAAATTCAAACGCTTTGCCGTTAACGCCTGGAATGTGAACGCTGAAGGCAAGAGTGATGAAGAAGTCGCCCGGGAAGGCTTAAAGGCGATGGAGTCCTGGATGCGTGAATTGGGTCTGGCGATGAATTTGACCGAACTTGGCGCAACCGAAGACATGATTGAAGGGATTGCGGGCGCCACTTTGATTTTAAAGGGCGGCTACAAGGTGCTCGATCATGAAGAAATTGTTCAGATTTTGAAGGAGAGTCTCTAATGAGTAATGTACTGGTTGCCTATTTCTCGGCTACCGGTACGACCGCCGGGGTTGCTCGGGCGGTCGCCAAGGCAAGTGGCGCTGATCTGTTTGAAATTTCGCCGCAACTGCCTTACAGCGCAGCCGATTTGAATTGGACGAATCCAAAGAGTCGGTGTTGTTTGGAGCACAAAGATCCGTCATGCAGACCGGCTTTGGCTGAAAAAACACCGGATATGACTCAATACGAAGTACTGCTGCTCGGTTTTCCGATTTGGTGGGGAGTCTCTCCCCGTCCCGTTGACACATTCCTTGAGCAAATCAACGGATTTAAAGGACGAGTTATTGTTTTTGCCACCTCGGGCGGCAGCTCCGCCCATGACGCTTTGGAACAGCTCAAAGCCTGGTATCCTCAGCTTCAGGTTGAATCCGCCAAACTTTTGCATGGATCAGATGTCCGCGAGTGGGTAAAAACTCTGAAACTTTAAAGAGCGAGCGAAAATGAAAATTTTGGTCTTAAAAGGCAGCGCCAATGTGCACGGATCTTCTGCGATGCTTGCCGATGCATTTATGAATGGCGCGAAAGCCTCGGGACATCAAGTCACTAGCATTGACGTGACACGCGCCAATGTCCATTCATGCTTGGGCTGCATTCATTGCGGCTATGAGGGACCTTGTGCGCAGCACGACGGTATGACCAAAATTAAAGAGGCAATTTTGGATTCAGATATGCTTGTTTTTGCCACACCGCTCTATTACTATGGCTTTTCGTCGCAATTAAAGATCGTGATTGACCGTTTCTGCGCTTTCAATTCCTCGCTCAATGACAAGCACATGCGAAGCGCTTTGCTTGCCGCAGCTTGGAATAGCGCCGATTGGACGTTTGACGCGTTGAAAATACACTACCAAACTTTGGTTCGTTATCTGAATTTCCGCGACGAAGGTATGGTGTTGGGACTTGGGTGCGGCACGCCGGCCATGACGAAAAATTCGATCTATCCGAAAAAAGCTTATGAGCTTGGCAAGTCAATCAAATAGTTCTTTCGTCGATCTTAAAAAAAGAAGCCCTGAGTGTCTTTAAAAGCTCTCAGGGCTTAAACATGGGATATGAATCTTTGTACTTTGAAGTTTAATGACGTATTAGGGTTTGTTCTAGGGGCAATGTGTATTCAAAAGGATATTTTTGCAAAAAAAAGTTTCAAAGCTAAGGTAAAAAGTGTAGAAATATATCGATTTTTCAATAACCTAAAACCGGGAAGCCCCGCTTTCAGATCATTTAAAGACCGATTGATGGCGGTTAATCATGACGAGTCCGGCCACAAGGAGCAGACAGATAAAAAGGAAAGCCCCTTGAAGAGATATTGCCGAGGAGATCGCGCCGATTAAGGCGGGACCGGCAAGCAAACCGCCGTAGCCAACGGTAGTGACAGCGGTGATCGCCTTAACGCTGTCCATCGTTGAGGTTCTTGAGGCGGCCGAAATCAACACCGGAGCCAAATTAGCCATACCCAACCCCATGATAAAGAGTGCGGCGAAAGCGACAATTGGTGTGGGAATTAAGACGAGCGCCAAAAGTGACAGCAAAATCAAGGTGCTGCCTGCGACCAGCATATTTTTGGCGCCGATTTTCGTCGTGAGACTGTCACCGATTAAGCGCGAGAGAGCCATGGCTATCACAAAGAGCGTGTAGCCGAAGGCACTGGCTTCCTGAGGCACGCCCGCATTGTCACGCAGATAGATGGCGCTCCAGTCTAGCATCGCGCCTTCCGTTAAAAAGATCACACCGCAGATTACAGCCAGGATACCGATGGGGCCGTTGAGTTTAATACGGCCGGATTGAGCTTTTTCCTTTTTCGGCGTTTCAATCTTGTGATTTTCAATTTGACGAAGGGTGGCGATCAAAACAATTGCCAAAATGAGCATCAGAGTGCCGACAGCTCCCAAGGGAGAAATACCCAGTACAAAAAGTGCTGTGAGTGCAGCGGCCGAAGCCACCTCCCCGATTGAGTACGCCGCATGCAGTCCGCTCATCAGGCGGCCTTTGTGGCGGTTTTCAAGATAAGTGCCGTAGATGTTGACGCTTACTTCAAGGCAGCCCAACGTCACACCGTAGGCCAAAAGTGCGATACATTCAAAGTAAAAGCCCGGAATCATCGCAAGGAACACAAGAAGCAGGCAGGAGAGAAGACCTGAAGCAGCAATAGCGTTTCTTGCGCCGATCTTTTGGGTGAGTTTGCCCGCTAAGGGCATGCCGACAAAAGAGCCCACCCCTAAACCCAGGAGCAGCATGCCGAGAATATGGGGCTTGAGCGCAAGTTCAGACTGGACAAAAGGAATCAAAGGCGCCCACGAGGCGACGGTGAAACCGCCGGTAAAAAAACCGATGCGGGCAGCCCAAAGCTCAAACTTCGTGACATCTTGGGTGCGGTTAGCCGCATGGGTTTTCTCACCGAAAGGCAGGTCGGAATGCTGATTATGAAGAACAGATAAATCATGGTCCAGGGGGCTTACGACGCCCGATGGTTTGCGGTTTAAAGAATCTAAAGCCATATAAAGCCTGAAGAAGTTGATCACAGTTGATATTATTTCATCAAAAAAGTGAACAATCGAGTTAGAATCTATCAAGAATTTGATAGAGGAATGTCGGAGACTGTGATGGGACTTAAAATTGACGAAATCCGCTCTTTTGTCGCTGTTGCAGAAACGGGATCGTTTTCTGCGGCCGCGCGTGAACTCAACCGAGCCCAGTCAGTGATCTCCATGCATATTGCCGGTTTTGAAGCTGAACTCGGCTATAAGCTTTTTGACCGCACCCCGAAGCCGGTACTCACCGCCAAAGGTGAAGAACTGCTGATTGGTGCCAAGCGTGTCCTTGTGGAAACCGACCGCCTGCAAAACCGTGCCCTGGCGCTCTCCGATACTCAAACTCCCTCTTTATATATGGGCATTGATCTGGTGCTTGAAGCGCCCGTGATGATTGAATGGCTGAAGCTTTTTGCAAAGAGTTTCCCAAGCGTGCGTCTGCAGGTGGAAAACATCACGGGGTCTGAAGCCAAGTGGTTTTTCACGAAAGCCGGTATGAATCTCGCTTTGGTTTTTTCTTCTGATCCCGCACTTGAGAGCGATGAGCGGGTGCTGGGGCACTCCCCTTTATCGATTGTGGTTGCAAAAAATCACCCGCTCGCTTCTATTGAAAAGCCGACCGTGGATGACTTAAGACGATATCGTCAGATTGTTGTTCACGCCCGAGATCCGGACTCGGCGCCCCCGCGTATTGTCAATATCGATCACTGGGAAGTCTACAGCGGTCTGTGGGCGCTGGGGCTCGCTGCACGCGGTGTCGGCTGGGCGATCCTGCCGAAATTCCTGGTGGTCGGTCAATCGGCCTTCAGAGGTTCTGTGACAACGGTTCAATCACCTTTTACGCTCGAAGCTGAACGGCTGGTACTCAGGAATAAAAAGGGCGAAGTCAGTCAGGACATCCTTGATTGGTGGAGCGGCATTATTGCTAAAAATAAAAATAAACTGGGCTTGGACAATTAAAAAGACAGCTCTCGGGATGAGAGCTGCCTCTTTCAAGTTGTTTTTAGCAATCAGAGGTTGACGATTCTATATTGACGGCGGCCCATGCCAAGCTCTTGCATATAGCTTAACTGGTGCAGTCCTTCCCGAGATTCGATACGCTCAACCAAGTCATGCTTTTGCTTTTCGGGCAGTGCCCAGACCATGTCAATACTTGCCTGATCGATTGCCAGAATGTCGGTTGAGGCGAGAATGCCCAGATCCGGTACCTTAGGTTCTGCAGCAGATGTACCGGCACAGTCACAGTCAACGGACATGCGGCGAAGCACGTTAATGTAGACAATTTTTTCTCCGAAATGATCGGTGACCGCTTTGCCGCCTTCAACCATTCGTTCAAGAAACTGACTGCCCGTGTCCCAATTGCGATGAATCTGGCGTTTGCCGTTGCGGCCGGAGGCGCAGCCGATGGCGATGTTTTTAAGCGATCCGCCGAAACCCGCCATTGCGTGCCCCTTAAAGTGAGTGAGTACGAGCATGGAGTCGTAGTTCGCCAAATGTGCCCCCACTGCGACTTCTTTTAAGTGTTTGCCTCCGGCAATCGGCCAATTGATGTCGCCATCTTCGTCAAGAATATCCACCGGGGCAAATGTCGAACCGTTAGTTTTGAGCGTTGGGCGGTGACCTTCGGTAGTTTGCCGTGGGCTGCCGTAAAGGACATTGGTTTCCACAATTGTTGAGTTGGGAATGTGTTCAATGAGCTTTTGCACCCAGGGGCGAGGCAGGATGTTGGGACCGTTGGGCTCACCGGTGTGAAGCTTCACGGCAATTTTTCCGGTTAGAGGCGCCTTGACGGCATCGAACGCTTTAATAAGGCTGTCAGCGCTCAGCTCTTTAAGAAAATTGACGGTCGCCGGTTCTTGGGATCCAGAAGCTGTTTGAGCCGCTGCAGCGAACGAACAATTGAGAAAACTTAGGCCGCCTGCGGCCGCCGCTGCTTTGAGAAATGTTCTTTTAGAAATACCGCTCATAATGTACTCCTATTGATTTGATTTCTGTGCAGTTTTGATGTCGCTTAAAAGTTGCCCGGCAACACCGATGTCATCAAAGGGATTTTCCCGGACAAATATATAAATCGATGCCTCAGGAACGTTCATGATGCGGGAAGCCTCTCGGGTTAAGGCAGCAACGAGTTCGCGTTTGGCTTCAATTGTCATGGGCATGGCTTCAACGGTGATGACCGGCATCGTACTTTCCTTCAAAAAATTCTTTGATACTCAAAATTATTGCGCCGAGCGTTTTGGGAAACTATCTGTTTTTTGCCGCATTTCTGCCTATTTGTCTTTGAAACTCAAATTAACAAATTTCTGACTTATATCGACAAGAATTCAGAGATTAATGGCGTGATAATGGTGTTGTTAATTTGGAGGAGTTATGAAGATTACAGTTTTGATGGGCAGTCCCTTTGTCGACGGCAATAACGACAAGCTTGTACGAGCCTTCACTAAGGGTGCTCTGGAAGCCGGCCACGAAGTGGTTCGGTTTAATGTGGCAGACATGGATATCGAGCCCTGCACAAAAGCCTACTTTGACAAAATTGAGGCAGGCGAAGAGGCCGACACCGAAGACATGAAAAAGATTCTGACGAGTATTCTTGAGTCTCAAGTCGTGGTGTTTTCCACTCCCCTTTATTATTATGGAATGACCGCACAGCTTAAAGCCGTGCTTGATCATTTCAATTCAAGGCGTGAAGAACTTATGCGTCAGAGCAAAGCAGCAATTTTGCTTGCCAACTGCGGCGGTCCCGCCCCCTGGAGCATGAATGGTCTCATCATCCATTTTGACTGCTTCCTTCGCTTTTTGCATTGGCGCGACGGCGGTCACGCCCTGGCAATCGGTTTGGCTGTACAGCCGATTGAAGAGACGGGAGCGCTTGAAGAGGCTTATAAACTTGGTTTGAATGCCGCCGCTCAGGTTCGATAACTATTAAAAAGTCAACTACCCCTGCCTAAAGGCAGAGGCTTGTAAAAGCCTTGGTTGACTAGCCTTAGTGATCTTCCTTTAAGGAGGTGAACTACGTTG
>CAJKMT010000047.1 GCA_905201055.1 uncultured Sutterella sp.
GCCATCGAAGCAACGGATTGCGTATTTTAACCCCCGTTTCTTACTTGTCAAGACCGTTTTCTCAAATTTTTTCTTTCCCGCTCACAACCGTTTGATTCTGCGTTTTTTTTATTTTTTTCGCACCCCTAAAAACACTTCGGGGGCTTACGCCCCCGATCCCCTCAGCGATTAATTAATGTCTGAATAACTTACCGAGCCCTTCCAATATCTTCGGATTTTTAACAGCCTCTTCAATAACGGTTTTAACTCCCTCTTTCAAAGCTGCCTCGATATTAATTCCATATCTCGGACTTTGAATCGTTCCGCCCAGTTTAATCGGCACGGTCACCCGACGCCCGTCCACACTGGTTGCCAATTTAGCTGAAACATCACCGCTTAACGTGTTATCAAGCAAACCAACTTTCATTTGTCCGTTCACTTCTGCGACACTCGCTTTACCCTGAACAGACCGAACATCAAGCACACCATTGCCTACAGAGGCATTGACACTGAGAACACTGAAACGTGTCTCATCCTGCGGATGCATAACAAGTCCCGCAGCATTCTTCGCTCTGACGGCACTTGCCACCTTTTCCAGAGACAGCCCCTTTAACACCGCATTATTGGCAGCCATTGAAATCGTGCCGTTGGCACTCTTGAGCATTGCCGTCTTCTCAATACCGATTCCGGCTAACTGCACCGTCGCATTCGCTTTACCATAGAACTGAACCTGACTGCCGAACGCCTTAATCAATTCTTCCGTATCAATTCCCTTCGCATTGACGTTCAAAGCCCAATGTTCCGATGCATTAACTTTTGCCGAACCGGTCACCGTGCCCGAACACGTATTGGCCTTGATGTTATTTAGCGCCAACTGTCCTTTCGAGAGCGTCGCCGTTGTATCCACCCCCTGAACTTGGAGTCCCTGATACTTTAACGAATTAACGTGAATCTTAAATTGACCGTTTGCGCTGTTTAAAAACGTGAGACCCTTCACTTGATCGGCATAAGCTGAAGTGATCAATTCAACACTGTCTAATGAAGCCTTCTTTTGCTCAGGGGCTTTCTCTGCCAACCATTTATCCAGCACCAATGAATCCAGTGTGAAATGCCCATTCACATTAGGAACAGCAAAACCCTTGACTTGAATTGAACTATCCCAGGGGGATTTATCCAGTGAGCCTTTGAGCTTCAGGTTGACTTTTTCCTCTGGCACTGCCAAAGACACCGTCCCTTCGAAGGGCACTTGAGCGGTTGCGTTATTGAGTGCCGCCAGTACTTCCCCTTTAAGTCCTTGACTTAGCAATGTAAAGCCGTCCAGTTTTCCCGAAAAATCGCCTGAAACTGAAGCCTTCAGGGATTCGCCCTGCGCAATGTTGACAGTCAAACCTTGTGATGCCCACTTTTGCATTTTTTCTGTATGCGCGGACTGCATATCAATCTTGGCACTGATCTCACCAACCTTCGCAGTCAAGCCTACTTTTTGAAGCGATAAATCACTGTTGACATAGCTAATGAGGTCGGCACGCATTTCAGCCGAAATTTTCTGACCCTGTTGATCTAAGGATACAGTCAGCATCGGCTTTGACAAGCTGGCTTCTACTTTCTTTACGTCGTAGGTTACCGTTGAGTCCACAGAAAGCTGACCGCTTAAATTTTGTGTTTTTTCTGAGAAATTCGTACTGAATTTCAGAGGCGTGGTACCGCTGAGCCCGAGCTGTCCTGTCGACAAACTCAAAGAATCAACTGCATAAACCTTTTTATTTTGCAATCCATAAACCGTCAAGGCGGCATCTTTAATTTCTAAGCTCGCCACTTCAAGATTGCGGATAAATGAGCTCTCAGCCGGCTGCGCCGGTTGTTCATTTGTCTTCGGAGTATCTTGCTGAGTTGAAGCTGAATGAGTCTTTTTAGCTAATCGAGCCGCATTGACTTTTCCCGTCAGACCGTCAATGACAATATCATCAAAGCGAATATCGCCTTTTATAAGCGGCAAAACCGCCACACCGATCTGAGCTCCTTTCAAAGTAAACTGAGGTTTGTCGCTTCCTTCAAAAGATAGTGTTGTCGGCGGCAAAACCAGCTGAACCTTTGGGAAGAAATTGGTTTTCAAATCACCCTGAAAAACCAATGTCCGATTGAACCGAGAAGAGACTTCCTTTTTCATCTGCTCGGCAATCATGGCATCATCCAAAAAGTAGGTCACCGCAGCCCACAGACCGCCGACTGCGACAACAACAATGGCACTCAGTCCAATAATGATTTTTTTGAACATATACCACTCCTTCCACAAGAAGCACCGCCTATAAAGCTAGTGTAGTACGGAGTGGCTGTTTCGTCTTAAGAACTTGTTGGCAAATGTTAAAAAAGCGGCCGAAGCCGCTCGTTGCTACGGTCTCAATGAGGCTCGCGCACCGGTCTGAGTTTTTCTCCACTTGGCAACCTCATCCACACAGTCGGCGATGAGTATGGGACCGTTATAGATAAAGCCTGTGAAGAGCTGAACCAATTTTGCACCCGCCTGCATTTTTGCCACGGCATCTTCTGCACTCATAACACCTCCGCTTGCAATAATCGGAAGAGTTTCCTGCAAATGCTTATACAAAAGGGCAACAACTTCAGTAGATCGCTCATACAAAGGCTTGCCGGATAAGCCGCCCGTTTCCTCACAGTGAGGCATTCCCTTGATTGCATCTCGAGAAATCGTTGTATTAGTCGCGATAATGCCATCAATGCCGAAATGCACCAGTTGATCGGCAATTCTCAAAATATCGTCATTGTCCAAATCAGGTGCAATCTTTAACGCAATGGGAACATACTTTCCTCGATTGCCATCCATCAGACGTTTCCGTTCGTCGGTAATGGCGGACAAAAGAACCTTTAATTCTGAATCCGCCTGAAGCGAACGCAGATTTTTCGTGTTAGGAGAAGAAATGTTGATTGCTATATAGTCCGTATGGTTGTAGACCTTTCGGAGACAAATCAAGTAATCATCCACCGCCCGTTCAATGGGAGTGACCGCATTCTTGCCGATATTGATTCCGAGAATGCCGCCTCGGCTTCTGAAACCCGCCGCGCTTCTGAGGTGCTCAAGCACTTCATCGGCACCGTGGTTGTTAAACCCCATCCGATTAATAACTCCTTCGGCGGGAATCACTCGGAAAAGACGCGGTTTAGGATTGCCGGGCTGAGCCTTCGGAGTGATGGTACCGACCTCAACGTGGCCGAAACCCAAACCGCCGAAAGCACTCACACATTCTCCATTTTTATCCATCCCGGCAGCCAATCCGATGACATTCGGAAAGCGCAGCCCCATCACTTCAATCGGATCTTCCAACGGATCGCGCGTGACAAGTTTCGTGAGCCCAAGGTTCACCGCCCAATCCAAATTAGACATGATCACCGAGTGCGCTGTTTCCGGATTCATGGAAAATAAAATCTTGCGCGCGATGGAGTAGAGCATTATTTTTCCCCTTTTTTGATGGCTCAAGATCAAAAAAACATATTGAAAAACGATGAGTAATTTTAGCCGATCAGGTTTCTCAAAAAGTCATTTTTAGATGATCGGTCCTTAATCATCAAGTCGATAGCAATGCAGCCGAATATTTCCGGCACGGCGATCTTCAAAATAATGTCTTAATGTCGACGCAACGGTCGTAAAACTGATGTCTTCCCAAGGGATCTCCTCTTCGGAAAACAGCCTTTGCTCTTGAGTTTCCGGGCCCGGGGTCATGGGAAGGGAGTCAAATTCAGAGAGAAAGAAAAAATGCACCTGGCTTGCATACGGTACATCGATAATCGTAAAAAGCGCACCGCCTTTAGCCAGGCTGCCGGTTTCTTCATAGGTTTCGCGAAGCGCGCCTTCAAGCAGTGTTTCATGAGCTTCCATAAAACCGGCTGGCAGTGTCCACTTACCCTTGCGCGGTTCAATGGCGCGCTTACACAGCAAAACCTTATCGCCGCAAAGCGGCAAAGTTCCCACCACAGGAATCGGATTAACGTACTGAACAAAATCACAATGCTCACAAACCCGGCGAACTCGCACATCGTCGTCGGGACGTTTGGTAACCAACGGCTGACCGCACATCGGACAAAACTTATACTGAGGAGCATCAATGCATTTCATACAGGCTCATTAACGTTCACGGGGATAGGGGCGCCATTCGCCGCCCTTTTGACGAATGTAGTCATTACCCCTGTAGGTTAACACAACCGATTGACCGTTTTCTGATACGGGGTTGGTTTCGGGCAAGTCTCGTACCAAATCTTCAAGCGGCACACTTCCGCCGTCGGCACCGAAATAATTGCTGGCCAAGACGCGTCCGATCAAAGTACTCATGGCCAGATAACTGGTGTTGCCCGTCACATGAATCGGTTCTTGAGGCAAATCCTTGATGCCGAAGAATTTCACCATCAGCGGCACTTCCGTAATTCGCATGCTCGGAATATCACGCAGGCGAGGTGCTTGGATTCGGTCCCCGCGAACAGCGGCTCCGTGCTCGGGCACCACCACCAGCATAACCTTTCGACCGGATCGCTCGAGCTCCTTCATAAACGTTTGTAAATCGTTTAAGAAACGAACGGCTCTCGGCTTAAATTCTTCCCAACGACCGTGACGGGGTAAGCGATTACCGTCATGCAGCGAGATGAAGTTAAAGAGTGTGACATGGCGATTCGAACTCTTGTCTTGTGCCGTCTTTCTCATCCAATCGCGCATTACCGACAAATCGTTGGCAATTTCCTCGTCATCAAATGCCATGTAAAGCAAGGGATATTTGCCCGTGCTTTCAAGCGGAGCCATCAAACCGGCCTTATCACGAAGCGTCTGGAGATAATTGTCGTACTGTCCCTGGTGATCCAGATAAAGATGCTGACGATAGCCCAATTGATCCAAACGATTCATGATCTCACACTCAGGACGCCGACCGTCATAAAGAGTATCGTGGTCAACCTGTCCGCACACTGCGTTGAGCAAACGCAAAGTCGCGGGACCGGAGTAAGACGTAGCGGAATTGAAGTGGTCAAAGCGAATATTGAATTGAGACATCACCGGATGATTCATCAAATCCGCTGCAATCAAGTCATCATTGGACAGTGAGCAGATATTCATCAGGATAATCTCAAACGGCGTATCGTTTGCCGACAGACCTTGAGGAAATTCCGCGCGGCGATCCTTTTCATAATCGATAAAAGCGGTGTACCACTTCTCGATTGTTTCGGAAGTAATGGCTGAAGGATCGGCAGGAGCTGCTTGCTGAGGCATCTTCTTTTCGTCAGTTTGAGTCTGAGCAACTTCGACGAGAGCCTGAGTTACCGGCTGAGTTTTCCAAGAAACGTAATAGGGCTGAAAAACCAAAAAGAGGAAATACCCCACTGTAAAAACCGACAGACGAACCCAATTCTTCACCAAGCCGTAGAGCAAAAGGGCCACAGCAGCCCAAGCCACCATCTTTACATTGATGAAGTCAATCGCCAACTGCGCAATGTACATGACGGAGAAGCCGGCTATGTTTTGCGCATTACTGAAAATACTTTCGAGACCGGGCAGCCAACTTTCTGAATAGACAAGAGCAATTGCTCCACAAAGTGCCAGTACAGTTCGTAAAAGATGTAAGGCCCTATTGGAAATCGGCAATAAAATAAAAAGCAGCAACAACCCGTTGTAGAGCAGGTTGAGCGTCAGATATTCGTAGTGAGCAAGAGCGAACTTCAAAATAAAGTACACGTTCCAAAGGCCTAACCCTTGGAAAAAAGCTCCGAGTGTTTTTTCTTGCGTAGTTGTCTGCATCAATTATTCGTTTTTATTGTTTGCGCTGATTGGGAAAATAAACCCGTCCGTCCTCATCGAACGCAAAATAGCCTTCATCAAAACCCAAACCGAAAAGCGTCAGCACATTTCGGTAATAGTTTTCCTTTTCTATGGGCGCGCTCGACAAAATCGTGCGAATCAGATCCGCCGATTTATCCTGACCGAGAAGTTCGAGCAGGCAAGCACCGAACCCGTCCCACGCCGGCTGATTGATTTTGAGTGTATTCACATCAATCTTTTCGGGCGGCATATTGAGTTCGCGCGTAATTTTAACCATCGGTTCAAAATGCGTCTTTAACTCCTGATAGACCGGATCCTTCGGAGACATCATTCCGGCCCAAAGATAGACTCGGATAGAGTTATAACTGCCGATTGTGTTGTCTTCGGAATCCACGTTCACCAATTCGCCTCGGGTGGTAAACGTTGCCCAATCGGGTGAGATGCCTGCGGGGGCGCTTCTGATGAGTACTCGCGCAGAGCCCTCAAAAACATCGAACCAATACTTATCCTCCAAAGCAAAGCGCTTAATCAAAAAGAGCGGATAGTAGCTGGGGTTAAGCTTGACCTGATCGTCGTGTTCAAAACCGATTCGACCGGGCAGCAGCACCTTGCCCAAATTGTCGATGTCTCTGACTTGAGTTTTGAGCAACTCAAGCATGGCATGCGCTTTTTCGGTGTAATCCGGCCGATCCCAGAGTCTGCCCGCTTCAAGCAGACAATAGGCAATCCACATGTCGGAGTCCACTGCGTTATTGGTATCCAAAATGGTCCATTGCGAACCGTCTCGTCCCCAAAGCCATGCCGCGAAATTTTTAGTGATATCGCCGCCTGAGAGATTATTTTCCGTCCAGGCAAGCATATCCTCAAATGTCTCCCGATCATTATCAACCAGGGCAAAGAACATGGCGTAGGACTGACCTTCTGAAGTGGTCACGGCTCGTGAGTCACTGTAGTCCACGACGCGCGCGCCTTCCATGCCTACGGCTTTAAAGTCCTGCCACATCGGCCACTGTGCGTAAACAGCGGAACTCAGTCCCAGGGCCAAAGTCAATGCTAAAACCAGTTTTTTCATCGTGCACGTCCTCTCACCCAAAGGCGCATAAAGTAGAAGATGCCGGTACCGACCAAAACAGCACAGATCAAAGCGCATAAAACCAGCAGCAAGGGGTAATTGCTCATCGTCTGCCAAATCTTTTGATACCACGGCAGATCACCAATCGTATAGGTATCGCCGACTTGGAAGCTCACCACAGACTGCTCGTTAATGATGGCAACGGAACCGTCCACTGTTGCCATGGAGGATGGGTTCATCAGCTGCTGATTTAATAAATAGCTGCCGGAGCTGCCCTCACTCAGTAAGGCAAGGACCGTGCGGTCAGAATCAAAGGGAGACTGCAGGGTCACGAGTGCACCGACGCCGCCGTCCGGACTAAAGAGCACTTCCTCGGATTGAAGAACTTCTTCGCCCTGCAAGATACTGGCAATTGATTGCTGCAATTCCTCTGCATTGTCCTTTTTAAAGTCGGGCAGCGTTATCGGCATTTCACCGACAAAGAGGATGTCCTTGCCGCTTAAAGCGTCTTCACTGGCTTTATCAATCACCGTCAGTTTGGTGGCAACTGCACCGGTTTCCGCAGCAATTCTGGCTGTCGTATTCAGCAGAGTCGTCACTTTCTCTGCCGCCGCCTCTTTAGGAATGACAACAACGGTACGGGAAAGGTCGGCATAAACGGAATAAGGATATGAGCTTTGAGTAAAAAGCGTCAGATTCGGCATTTGCGCATAATGAAAAAGACCATCGAGCGTCAAAGTTGACGAGGGGTCGATTTCCATTTGATGCGGCAGCAAAACAACCGACTTGCAGTTATCGGGAGAACCTTCGGAGAGTTCTCGGCGATAAACCACTTCAAAGCTCAAATCGTTTTGTGCCGCCAAAGCCAAAGCTTCAGAGGGGCTCGTTGCCAACGGTCCGTTAAAAGACGGCAGACGCATTTCACGCTCGCCGCTGCTTGACTGATTGGACAGATTCACCGAATCAATCAGGTAATTGTTGATGCGCATGCGAAGCTGCGCCTGGTCTCCCCCTTCGGGTTTGGTATAACGGTATTTGAGGTTGACATTCAAACCGCCCGTGCCGACCATATAAAGATCGGGAGCCAGACTCATCGGCATGTGCACCGCCGGCGGTGCGTAACCCCGAGAGGTCAACTGACCGGGGTACTGCATGATGCGGGAAAAAGCAATCGGCTCATCAATCGGCACCCAATTGGGAGCGTCGTAAGCCTCACGCTGTGCCGGCTCTTTAAATTCTTTGATCGGAAGCTTGTCACCGATCAGGACGTGTTCACCGGAAGCCAACGCCTTCACTGCCACCACCAGGTCTGCCTCATCACGACCGGAGAAAACCAGCATCTTATCGCTGCGGCTTTCGGGCGCATCCATCATGTAAATCTGCGGACCATCGGCCATCGGCAGATTGTTTAAAAAACTCGGACGGCTGGAATTCGTCGCAAAAACAAAGAAATGGCCATCAGTGGGAATACGGTCATAGTAGACAGGAAAATCGGCACCACGCCATTGAGTATATTTCCCGACAAGAGACGACAAAATGGCGGCCGCTTTCTTAGTTTCGCTATCGGGCGCTTTGGCAAAAACGACAGGGATGACAGTGGGCTCATTGGTATAGGTGTCGATAAACGGAGCCGGCCATCTGGCCAAGTCGTTTGAAATCTTGACTTTTTGTTTAACCAAAGACAATTGGCTCTTGGCGTCGATGTTAAGCCAAAGAGTTTCGCTTGAAGGACGTTCACAAATATTTTGATAGTGACCGATAAATTCCAACGAAATTTGGTTAACCGTCTTGACCTGTTTCGGATCTAAAGCGACCTGCGTGCGATAAAGTTTACCCAACGCGTCCGCTGTGATCGGCACTGACTGCTGAAGCTGTCCGTTCAAATGCACATTGATTTGCGAACGAACGGGAATCAACGAAGGAGATGCAGTGAAAGCCAATTCCAAAGCAGCCGATGAGACCAATTCATCGGCACGAACACCGAAGTCAAGATACTGAACGTTATTGACTCCGGTTAAACGAATGCCGGTCGCCTGACCGCCCGGCACCAATTTCAAAAGCGGAACCTTTTGCGTAAAAGAGCCCGTCACATCGGTACGCCACACAGGCGCCACAGTAGACGGATCATTGAAAGCCTGCTGAGCCGTTGCCGTTGATGCCATCGATCCTAAAAGCATCACGCTGATTAACACAGTGGATATTTTTGACAAATTCACTTTGGACTCTCTTTATTATCTCTATGATTCTTTTGAGTTTAGCGCACGCTATGCCCGTCTCGGGATAAAGGTCGCACACCATTGCAAGACTTTGGGAACAATTTGTAACTTACCCGGCAAGAACTCAATCATGGAACGATACCCATACCATGCGAGTGAGCCAAGTTTAAGAAAACCCGTCAGCATTCGATCATCAACCTGAGTTTTTTCGGGCACCCACATCCCCTCGCGCGAGAATGTGCAGCGATTAAACGCTTTCTCGGTTTCATAATCTTCAAGCTTTAAGCTCAACTCCAAAGCCGCCTGTGCACTGTCAAAAGACAAAACTTCGGATTTAAAACAGTAATACTTTTCTTTGTAAATCATTAAAAGGCGCACCGCTTCGCCCTTTTTCCATTCTTTATCGCACTCAGTCAGGTTCAGGCGCACTTCCGTTTGAGAGTATTGAGTCATGAGCGCTTTAAAATTGCGATCCTCATCATCACAAACTTTTACATCAATTTTGCAATGAATTCTGGGGAATTGGTGTGTTTGCGATTCTTCAACAGCCACCGCCATCGAAGCTCCCAAAATCATAAGGTTGTAAACAATCCAGCCCATGTTGATCGCCAACGTCAGGTATTCGGGATTGGGATCGAAAAATGCCTTGTAAAAACCGATCAACAGACCGATCATATTCAAAGCAATTAAAACAAGGTAGGGTTTTGAAACCGGCCAATCAAGATATTTTTCACCAATCGTTCCCCCTTTTGCCGTCACGTTAAATTTGCCCTTGTGCGGGAAAATGAGAGCGACGGTAGTCGGCAGCAAAATGTACCAGGACAGAACCGTTTCGTAGACTCCGCTTAAAAACGGATAGCGATAACCTCTTTGCAAAATCTGGT
The DNA here is from genome assembly GCA_905201055.1 of uncultured Sutterella sp. Lineage (GTDB taxonomy): Bacteria > Pseudomonadota > Gammaproteobacteria > Burkholderiales > Burkholderiaceae_F > Aphodousia. Next base: position 9,961 of record CAJKMT010000047.1, read on the forward strand.
TCGTCAACGCCGAGTGAATCATGTGCGGAAGCACATAGGCAAAAATGGCCGCTGCCGTTGCATAAATGACATACACATTGGCAAACATGTAGGGAAGCGGAGCCACTAAGAAAATCAATCGCGGCAGGCCATGGAAGAAGTGGAACATTGCGTTAAAGAAACACAAACGCTGCGGCAGACTTAAACCTTTGCCTAAGAAAGGATTGTCCAGACGGAAGATCTGAATCATGCCGCGTGCCCAACGAATACGCTGACCGATGTGGGCCGCCAATGTTTCGGTTGAAAGACCAGAGGCAAGCGGCAAATCAATAAACGCAGAAGACCATCCCTTGCGGTTGAGTTTAAGTGAAGTGTGCGCATCCTCAGTCACCGTTTCAACAGCAATGCCGCCGACCTCTTCCAGCGCTTTTCTTCTCATCACAGCACTTGAACCGCAGAACATCGTTGCATTCCAGGTGTCGTTACCCTTTTGAATGAAATCGTGGAAAAGCGAATTTTCGATAGGCACGGTCCGATCCAGGTGCAGATTTTTTTCAAAAGGATCGGGAGAGTAAAAATGATGCGGCGTTTGGACCAATGCAATATTGGGGTCTTTAATGAGCCAGCCCATTGTTTTAATCAGGAAATCGGAAGACGGGACATGGTCGCAGTCAAAAATTGTCACAAATTCCCCTGACGTGACTGTCATCGCATGGTTAATATTGCCCGCCTTCGCATGATTGTGTTCTTCTCGCTTGATATAGCCTGCACCGACTTTTTGGGCAAAGTCGGCAAAAAGGGGACGACTGCCGTCATCCAATATATAGACGTGAAGTTTGTCGGCCGGCCACTGTAAATTCAGCGCAGCAAACACCGTCGGTTTAACCACATCGAGCGACTCGTTATAGGTCGGGATGAAAATATCAACATGCGGCCACAGGTTTTCATCGGCCGGCATCGGATAGGGTTTTCTATCCAATACCCAGCAAACCTGGAAATACCCGAGCACCATGACAACAAAAGCGTACAGTTCCGCAGCCAACAACAGAAAACTTAAAACAATTCCCAAAGCAGAATCGGTATTCAATGTCGAAGTACAGCGCCACCAGAGATAACGGCCGGACACCACCATCGAAATCACAAAAAGCAGCATCAGCGTCAACCGCGCTTTAATCTTTCTTAATGCCAGCGCAGATAAAAGCATCACCGACAGGAAAACCACTTGGCCCTGAATATTAAATGGCTGAGTGATGCATAAAACAGCCAAAGCAGCCGCTAAGCTGCCCAAAATGGTGATTAGAGTTAATTTAACCGGACGAGATAATGATTCACCCTTTTTATCAATGGTGTCGAAGCTGCCGTGATTACCATCCAAAAGCAGCGCGCCGTGATAACCGACCCAATCGCCCAAACGAGTGAAAACGGCGGAGATTCGGCGAGCAAAACGCATTAACCCCATTGCAAGCCAACTTTGCCGACCGTCAATCTTGAAGCAAAGCAAATAAACCGTCTGAAAAAGCCAACGCAAACAATCCAATCCCTTCGGTGCATCGGGATTAATTTGAGGATATAAATTTTTGAATGTTGTCCGATAAATCGTAAAAGCGTTGGATTCTAAAGGCAGCAACAGCCACGCCAATGCCAACCAAATCAGATTTACAATCACACTGGTCTGGGTAGATCCGTTGCTTCGCCACAAGCGAGCTTTATTCAGAAAGTAGTTCGATATCGTTGCCCAAGGCATTTTTTAAAAAGTAAAAGTCTTTCCGACAAACCTTAAAAATGTTTACGAACGGTTGGGAAGACTTAATGAAGCAGAAGACCGAACACATCGGTCGTAATTTACGAATAAGTCGGTGATTATAAACAACTCTTAAAAGTAAAGCGTTAGCAATTGTTAGTTGCTTAATCTCAAAAAATACTGTTCAAATTCTCTATCAATGGAAATAGGCAAAAATTTTCCTGAAATAGGAGAAATAAAGACAAAGAAGTTTTTTATGATGAAGAATGGAATTGTACGATTAAAAATCTGGAAGAAGTACACTCCAAACCGTATGTTCCGGATGAAGATTTTGTAATGCGCATTATTCTTGATGTTTATGAAAAAAAATCAGGGAAGAATAGAATCGTGCAGCAGAAAATCGAGCGACGAATGCTTTTGGTTGATAAAGACGCATTGCCTCCACAAGATACAATACAAGTTTATTTGCCGAAAGGTGACTATCAAGTATTAGCGTGGGCAGATTATGTTTATAAAGATAATCCGGTCGATCGATTTTATCAAACTGATATGTTAACGTCTATTAAGACGAATACAGATATTTATCCTGTTAATACACATCATCGAAGTACCGCAGTCGGTCAGGAGATGTTTACGGTCGGTTCAGATTT
>CAJKMT010000048.1 GCA_905201055.1 uncultured Sutterella sp.
GCACAACATTAAGGAAGGGGCGGCGGCTTGTCTGATGCTTTTGGATAACCCGCAGGCCGGTCTCGACGATATTCTTTCCGTGATGCCTGCGCCCGATTTCCCGATGGGCGGACAGCTTATCAGCAAAAAAGACGATATCCGCGATGCGTACCGCACGGGCAGAGGCACGCTTAAAGTGCGCGCCCGCTATACGTTTGAAGAAATGCAGCGCGGTCATTGGCGCCTGATCGTAACGGAGCTTCCTCCCAACACGTCTGCACAGCGCGTGCTCAACGAAGTGGGTGAAATCACCAATCCGAAGATTCGTCCGGGTAAAAAGACGCTGTCTGCCGAACAGCAACAGGCCAAGGCCGCGATGCTCGCACTCTTGGATACGGTCAGAGATGAAAGCGACAAGGATACGCCCACGCGTCTTGTCTTTGAACCCAAGAGCAAGAACGTTAACCGCGATGAGTTTGTGAACGCGCTTCTGGCTCAAACGAGCCTTGAGAGCAACGTCTCGATGAACCTCGTGATGGTAGGCTCTGACGGCAAGCCTCGTCAGAAGTCGCTCGTGGATATTCTTAACGAGTGGCTCGCTTTCCGCTTGCTCACTGTGCGCCGCCGCACACAGTTCAGACTCGATAAGACGCTTGAACGCATCCACATCATGGAAGGGCGTCATTTGGTCTATCTGAATTTGGACGAAGTGATCGCCATTATCCGTGATTCCGACGACCCCAAAGAAGCCTTGATGGCGCGCTTCCCCTTAAGTGAAGTGCAGGCTGAAGACATTCTGGAAATTCGCCTGCGTCAATTGGCGCGCTTGGTCGGCATTAAAATTGAGGCGGAACTTGCCGAACTCAATAAAACGAAGAACTCTTTAGAGCGACTCTTGGGTTCCGAAAAACTGATGCGCAATCAGGTCGCTAAAGAAATCGCTCAGGACGCAGCCGAATTTGGTGATGAACGCCGCACGCTCATTGAAGAAGCCTCTCGCGCTGAAATGAGTCAAACGGTTGTCGATGAACCGGTGACGGTGGTGATCAGTCAGAAGGGCTATGTGCGCTCGCGCACGGGTCACGGTCATGACGCAACGGTGATGACTTATAAGATGGGCGATGCCTTTGGCGTAGCCTTTGAGTGCCGCACGACCGATCAGATGGTGGCAGTGTCTGACACGGGCCGCGTCTATACGATTGCGGTTTCCGATCTGCCGAGCGCCCGAGGTGACGGGCTGCCTGTCAACAGCTTCATCGATCTTGAAAAGGGCTCGACCATCATCGGCTACTGCGTGGCAAAACCGGAAGACCGAATCGTCATTGCCACAAGCGAAGGCATGGGCTTTGTCTGTCAATTCAAGGATCTCTTTGCGAGAGTGCGCGCGGGTAAGAACTTCATCAAGTTTGATCAAAAGGGCGTGAAGATTCTCGTGCCGCAGGTGGTGCGCGAAGGTCAGACGCTTTTGGCCTGCTTGTCCGAAGAGGGGCGTCTCTTGATTTACGATCTCAATGAAGTGCGTGTGCTGCCTGGCGGCGGCAAGGGCGTGGTTCTCATGGATCTCAACATCACTGAGTCCCTTGTCGTTGCCAAACCTATCGATGCCGAGGGCGTGCTTGTCACGGGTATCGGCCGAGGCGGTAAGGACCGTGAATACGCCGTGAAGAAAGCGGTGCTTGAATACCACATGGGCCATCGCGCAAGAAAAGGTAAGGCACTTGATATCCGTTGGAAAGCAACGGACTTAAAGCCCCTGCCTAAGAAAGACAATGAGGGTGAACAGGAGGCTCAGAAAACCGAAGAGATACCTGACACACTCTTTTAAAGTCACATAGGAAAAACGGTCCGGCTTAAAAAGTTCGGACCGTTTTGTTAATAATGGATTGAAATCAGAATCGATAGTTGGCGTTAAGCCCGAATTCGTACTTGGGTTTTACCACTTCCGAGGCAAAAGCCGAGACGTTGGCGCCAAGCGAAAAATCGGAATTGACTTTCCAATGACCGGATAACTTGAGGTATCCCCAAGACTCCTGCAGATCTTCCGTGTCGAAAATTCTTGAAGTATCTGCCTCAAACCCTGTGAAGTCTCTTGATTGATCGAATCGATGCACCCAGGCGGCTTGTGAGTAAAAAGAAACGCAGCCCGTTGTGCCTAACTCTTTACCGACTGTGAGACCGACCTTGGTCAGTGACCGGTGAATCTTTTCGGTTTCAAAAGAAACGCCTTCAAACGAGTTGCTTTGATCGATATCCACCCAATACGTGTAACCGCTCACAAAGGGCTCAAAGAACCACCCCTGCGGTAAATCGGGATAAGCAAAGCCGAAATAAAGTCCCGCGCCGTAAGGGTGGGAGTCTGTGCGAAACCGCGCTTTTTTATGCACGTTTCCTTCTCCGAAGAATCCTTCCGTATTGATGCGGTTGTTGCCCTGTCCGTAGTGACCGAAAAGAATCAGGCGGTAATTGTCATCAGTCATGCCATGCAGGTAGAACCCGAAAGCGTTTTCTTCCATGTCAGACTCGCCCAACACTAAATCGCCTTCACTTTGATTGACGCTAGCCCAAAGACCCGCGGCGCCTTTATTGAAAAAGGGGAGATTGAGGTCAGCGTCATAACCCACGGTGAGAGATTGGGTTTTGAGCGTTTGTTCACGCGTGCGATGATCCAAATTCAGTTCCGTTTCGCGGCTGTGAGCGGCAGCCCAAAGACCGCGCTCTTTGCGCTGCGAGAGCCGCTCGGAAATAAGAGAAAACACACGGTCGGCATTTTGCTCATGAGCGACACTTAAGCCCGCGGTGAAATCAAGCATACTTTTGACCAGATTGGACGGTCCGAGTAAATCCGTTTTGATGCCGGTTAAGACAAAACCGTCTTTGCCGTCGGTGCCGATTGTGCCGTAACTTTTAAAAGAACCTAAAGCGGTTTCGTAGTAAGAGGGAGTACTTTCGGCAAAAAACTTTGACTCGGCGTCGCTTACGTTATCGACTTTGATAAGACCGACTTGGAGATTTTCTTCAGACTGATCGGTGCGCTTATCAATAATTTCAATGAAGACTCGGGAACCGTCGGGGGTAATCGGGGTGACGGCACCGAGCTCAAGCTTGTAACCTGTATTTTTAAGGTCGTTATCTGTGAGACTGATTTTTAACCTGGCGCCGTCTTCGATTCGAGTTTCGGAGATGGAAGCTCCGTCGGCATTGTAATTTTTAATTGAAGTTGATCCGGGCGCTTGCGTGAGATCGAGGACACCGTTTTTGCCCCAGTCAAAAATATTAAGTTTGTTGACACCGTGGGTACTCCATCGGCGCCTGAAGAAAGCGCGAGGTGCGTCGAGGATTCTTCAATTTCGTTGAGAATTTGCCCTTCAAAGACGTCGCCTTCACGGTTTAACCCCAGGTATAAGTCAGAGAGCGAATCCACCAAAATGTCCCCCTTGATGACTGAGTTGCCGGTACTTTCAAAATGAAAGCGGCTGCCCCAAAGCTCAATCGCGCGGATACTTTCCGGATGGATTTCGTCTTTGGCATGAATGACAAGTCTGCCCCGGTAACTGAAATCCGAATCAGTCAGAAGGAAAGCGGCGGCAGTTGCCCCCTCAGCCAGTCCTGCGGTCTGAAGGCTCAAGTGAATTTCATCCGGGGCATTGAGAGTGTCAGCGAAATCGCAAGTGCTCTCGGCGACATTCCAAGTGACGGCGTAATCAAGCTGATTGGTGGGGTGCCTGGCATCAAGCGCAATTTTCAGTATTCCGCTTTTTTCGCCGAAACCTTGAAATCTCTCCGTTCTTAATCCGGTGACGCTTTCTGCGCCTTCGCTTTTGAGCAAAAGTGCGGTGTCCGTATTGACGGTGAGCTTACCGTCAGCGTGCGACAGAAACGCCATGTCAAGCCACTCACCTTCGGGATCGGGCTCGCGGACAAAATTGAGTTGAGTCAAAGCGTCCGCAGCGAGCGCCGCATCACCTGATGCTTCCCAATAGGTCATTGTGCCGAATTCATTTTCATGAAGATCGTCAAGAGTGAAATTTTCCGATATGAGCGTGATCTCTTGTTGGGCAGAAGTTAAGGGACAGTGCGCATTTAAGAGCGCAAGCACGGTAAAAGATAGAAGGTGGTTATGAACAGCAGCCACTTCATTTCCTTTCGTCGATAAAGAGAGAAAGGGGGCATTTTATCGGCAGCATTGACACTGAAAAGATGAGAAAAATCAAAAATAAATTTTTCTCTCTATGCTATGGAGTGCCTGAAATTCGGGCGTTTGGCGCTAAAATGGGGCAAACATTTTAATTACGAAAACTATGAAAAATCATCGACACGACACCGATCCCTGTCCCAACCTCTTTTTTTCCGAAGAAGACGGCTTTCGCTATCTGCATTTCGGCTCGCCCTGGATTCAGGGCGCAATGAAAGTGGGCCGCCCCTATGAATTGGTGCTGGAGTATCCCAGACAAATGATGGCCTGCGGGCTCTTTTACCCCGAACCTCGTCAGATTGTGCAGCTCGGGTTGGGTGCGGCGTCGCTCACAAAATTCTGTTGGAAGTACACCGATGCGAAAATCGATGTGGCAGAAATTTCTCCCAACGTGGTGATGAGCGCGCATCAGTGGTTTAAGTGTCCGATGCCCGACGACCGCCTAACGATACATCTCGCGGACGCCCGAGACTTTATCGGTGCAAGAAGTGACTTCAATCCCTGCGATTGGCTTCAGGTAGATATTTACGATCAGGACGCGAAGGGCCCGGTCTATGACGACGCGGACTTTTATCGCTTGTGCCGCCGTGCGATGAATAAGGCAGGATCAGTGGCTTCTTTTAATCTTTTCGGAAGCCGCTTTGATAAGAGCTTCTCAGCCATTGACGAAGCCTTTGAAGGCCGCACGCTCGTGATGCCCGAAATCGATGAGGGCAATCGCGTGGTGCTGGCTTTTGCGGGAGCAAAACTTCAGACGACAGCCGATGAACTTTATGAAAGGGCAAAAGTTCTCAAAGCGCATTGGCGCCTGGGGACGATTAAATGGGTTCATGGTCTGAAAGCGCTTAATCCCGTCTTCAAAGAAGACGTAATTACTTTATAATCAATTATTTCAAAACTTTTTATCTCTGAACGCAACATGGATGCAGAGCGCATAAACCTAATTGAGGCCAAAATCTCGGACCTCACAGCTCGTTTGGTTGAGCTGAGGGGGTATCTTTGACATCGACCGACAGGAACGCCGGTTAGAAGAAGTCAATCGCGAAATGGAAAATCCCGCCCTGTGGGACAATCCGGAAAACGCGCAGAAAGTCAGTAAAGAAAAAAAACGTCTTGACGACACGGTCGGGCTTTTCAAAACACTCACCAATGGTGTCAATGACGCCGCGGAACTCTTTGAGCTTTCAATGGCTGAAGAGGACTACGGCAGCGTCGAAGTCGTGGGCGAAGAAGTCTTTGAGCTTGAAAAATCCGTTGAAAAGCTGGAATTTCAGCGCATGTTCAATCAGCCGATGGACGGCGCCAACTGCTACCTGGAAATCCAGGCCGGTGCTGGCGGCACGGAAGCTCAGGACTGGGCGAGCATGCTCGAGCGCATGTACCTGCACTACGGTGAACGCAAAGGCTTTACGGTGGAACTGCAGGAAGAAACCGAGGGCGATGTGGCCGGCATTAAAGGCTGCACGATCTATATTCAGGGCGACTATGCCTACGGGACCCTTCGCACCGAAACCGGTGTGCACCGCTTGGTGAGAAAAAGCCCCTTTGACGCAAACGCCCGCCGTCACACCTCTTTTGCGAGCGTCTACGTTTACCCTGAAATCGATGACAGCTTCGAAGTGGAAATCAATCCCGCGGATCTTCGCATTGATGTCTTCCGTGCGTCGGGTGCGGGCGGCCAGCACATTCAAAAGACAGAGTCTGCCGTGCGTATCACGCACATTCCCACGGGCATTGTGACCGTGTGCCAAAACGACCGCAGTCAGCATCGCAACAAAGAGCAGGCGATGAGCCAATTGAAGGCCAAGCTCTATGAAGCGGAAATGAGAAAGCGCCGTGAAGTGCAGCAGCAGACCGAAGACGCCAAGAGCGACATCGCCTGGGGTCACCAGATTCGCTCCTACGTGCTCGATCAGTCTCGAGTGAAAGATTTACGAACCAATGTGGAAACCGGCAACACACAGGCTGTGTTGGACGGTGATCTCGATCAATTTATTGAGGCTAGCCTCAAGCAAGGCGTCTGACAGGCGCAAATAAAAAGGACATGAAAATGGCAGAAAACAAGGTTCAGGAAGCCGCAATGACGGCCGATGATGAAAACCATATTATCGCGGAGCGCCGCGCCAAGCTCGCCAAGTGGCGTGAAACGGGGCACGCTTACCCGAACGATTTCGTAAGAAAAGATCTCTTCGGTGATATCCGTGAAGCCTACGGTGAAAAGAGCGCTGAAGAGCTTGAAGCCGAAGCTCACCAAGTGGCCGTTTCCGGCCGCATGATGCTCAAGCGCGTGATGGGTAAGGCCGCCTTTGCCACGGTGCGCGACTGCTCGGGCACGATGCAGTACTTCCTGTCGCCTTCTGAAGTGGGTGAAGAAGCCTATAACGAATTTAAGGGCATGGATATCGGCGATATCGTGGCTGCCGAAGGCACGGTCTTTAAGACTAAGCGCGGTGAACTCTCCGTTCGCGTGAAGAAAATCCGCCTGATGAGCAAAGCCATTCGCCCCTTGGCTGAAAAGTTCCGCGGTCTTGCCGACCAGGAAATCTGCTACCGTCAGCGCTACCTTGACCTCATCATGAACGAGGACAGCCGCAGCCGCTTTGTAAAGCGCAGCAAGATCATTGCCTGCATGCGCAACTACATGCTCGCCAACCGCTTCATGGAAGTGGAAACGCCGATGCTGCACCCGATTCCGGGCGGCGCCAATGCCAAACCTTTCATCACGCACCACAATGCGCTCGACATGGATATGTACCTGCGCATCGCGCCGGAACTTTATCTCAAGCGCCTCGTGGTGGGCGGCTTTGAACGCGTCTTTGAATTAAACCGCAATTTCCGCAACGAAGGTTTGTCCGTTCGTCACAACCCTGAATTCACGATGATGGAATTCTATGCGACCTACTGGACCTACAAGGATCAGATGGACTTCACCGAAGCCATCCTGCGTCATGTGGCTCAGGAAGTCAATGGCTCGACGATGGTTCACTACCAGGGTCACGATATTGACTTGGGCAAGCCCTTTGACCGTCTGACTCCGCGCCAGGCCATTCAAAAATACGCTCCGCAATACACCGATGAGAAGTTGGCCGACGAAGCCTTCTTGCGCTCTGAATTGAAGCGCTTGGGCGCTCCTCAGCCCGACTATGTCGGCATCGGCGCTTTGGAAATGGCTCTGTTTGAAGAAGTGGCCGAGTCCAAGTTGATTGATCCGACCTTCATTGTTGACTACCCGGTGGAAATTTCTCCGCTTGCCCGTGCTTCGGATACCAATCCTGAGCTTACCGAACGCTTTGAGCTTTACATTGCCGGCCGCGAAACCGCCAACGGCTTCTCCGAATTAAATGACCCGGAAGACCAAGCCGCTCGCTTTAAGGCTCAGGCTGACGCCAAGGCCCACGGTGACGATGAAGCCATGTACTACGACGCTGACTACATCCGCGCCCTTGAATTCGGTCTTCCGCCCACGGGTGGCTGCGGTATCGGTATCGACCGTTTCGTGATGCTTTTGACGGACTCGGCAAGCATCCGCGATGTGCTGCTCTTCCCGCATATGCGTCCTGAAGCTTAACTTTTTAGCGGAGTACCGATATGAGCGAAGTGAATGCGAAATCGGTTTATGAAACTTACGAAGTTTTAAAGGATCGGTTGAATCAACCGATCCCGTCGGACTATGTGCGCTTTTGCGCCGGAAAAGAAATCATCGGCTGCGTGAAAAAGACGCTCGCCATGAAGTTGGCCGGCGCAACGAGCGACTTTCGTCTGATGGATAAACTCTACTTGGGCGAAGAAAGCTGCCGCACGGAAACGTTGCGCACTGCTGCCATGCAAAAAGCAGCACGCATTCTCGCTGAACTGGGCGAGCTGCCCGATGACGCAGGCGAATTGGTTGACGTGCGCGCCACAGTCTACGATGACGTATTCTGTCAGGCGCCGCGCCTTCTTTGCCGCAAATTGGGTCTGATGACGACTTCCGTTCGTCTGACCGCATACGATAAAGACGGCAAAGTGGTGCTTGCGCGCCGCAGACCCGGCAAGCCCATTGCGGGCGGTGTTTGGGATAGCCTTGCGGCGGGGCTTGTGAAAGCCAGCGAAAAGCCCGAACATGCGCTTTATCGTGAGCTTTTCGAAGAAGCAGGCTTAAGCAGCGATGACGTCGACATTAAGGAAAGCGCCCGCTTTGTGCAGGAGCTTCCCGTGCCTGAAGGCTATTTGCGTGAAGTCGTGAAAAACTACGAAGGACACCTCAAAGAAGGGGCTAATCCCGTCAATCGCGATGGTGAAGTTTCTGAATTTGGCAGCTTTGACTGCCATGAAGCGCTTCGCATGGCAGAGCAGGAAAAACTCATGTATGCCGCAGGCCTTGGCATTGCAGAAACCACCATGATTCACCTCGGTCAGCGCATCGAGGAAAAGTGGCTGCACTATCGGGGGCAGGTGATTATCTAAAAAGTTCTTCCTGCAAAAAACGCCCTTGGAGAAAAATCCTCGGGCGTTTTTTGTTGCCGGTTATAAAAAAAGAGATGCTGCAGAAGTTTTGCAGCATCTCAATTAATCTAAGTTCTTTTTTGAACTAAACGATAATCATCGCAAGGATGACAACGCCGACAAAGCACGGAACGATGGTGCGTTTGGCGACTTCAACGGGGTTGGCCATAGCGATACCGGCCACAACCATCATGGCGCCGGCAATCGGCGAAGAGGTACGGCCCAGGGTACCGGACAAGAAGGCCAGGGAGCCCAGGTGCGGGATGTCCATACCGAAAGCGGCGGCGTGCGGCGTCACGGCTTCATTGAAGGCAAAAGTAGCGGCGTCACCCGAACCGGTGATGGTGCCCAAGAACCACGGACCCAAGGAGCCGCCCCAGCGGGCGATGTCGTTGGATTCACGCAAAAGGGCAATGAAGGTGTCGATTAAGCCAGCGGCACGAAGACCGGCAGCAAAGACGCCCGCGGCAATGATGATGCCCAAGATGTTGCCGTAACCGTTACCCAAGCCCTTGAAGAAGGTCTTGGAGAATTCCTGGGGATTGGCACGGGTGATGAGGATGCACAAAATGGCACCCAAGACCATGGCCTGAGCCACGCCCATCTTGATTTGCGGAACGACGGTGTTGCCCAACACCAAAATGACGATCGGCAGCAGCGGCACTAAGGCGTAAATGATGTTCGGGCGTTCAATGGTTTCGGCTTTGTGTTCAAGGTTAACTTGAATGTTGTCGGTGGGTTCGCCCTTATCTTTAAAGACAATGCACATAACGAGCACACCGATGATGCCGACAGCCCAAAGAACCATACTGTAAGGCGTATGCAAAGCAATCAGGTCCATGATTTCCATGTTGGAAATCTTCGCAATGTAGGCATTGTGTGCGGAGCCCGGAGAGAGCACGCCGCCCGCGGTACCCATCATCACGGAAGCGGCAGCCATGGCAGGTCTGACACCGGCGCGAAGCATCACAGGAATTAAAGTCGAGCCCACGGCAGCAGCGCAGCCCGAAGCTGACGGGATGGCGACGTTAATCACCATCGTGACTGTCGTGCAGATCGGCACAAGGAAAATACCTAAACCGCGGATGGGCTTGGAGAGCAATTGCACCAAGTGTTGGTCGCAGCGGGTGTAGGAAGACACATAAGCGAAACCCATCGAAGCACAGATTGCCATGATGAGGCCGCCGTTGGTCATGGATTTGGCGAAAGCGTTAAAGGCTGTCATCGGCTGCAGGGAAACGCAGCAAAGCACTAAGCCCGCCGTAAACAAAACCAAGCGCGTTTCGTAGCGCTTGATCAAAGCGGCAATTGTCAGGATAACGACAAGAACCGCGACCCAGTTTAATAAGGTCATTGTGATTCTCCTGAGGATTGGTTACCCGCGCATTTTAATGGACTCGGACAGGTATCGCCTTAATGCTAACCCTAAGAAGAAACTAAGGAATTTCTGATTTCAGCAGTCTATGTTGAATAGAGTGTCAGATTTGAAATTTTCAGTTTTAGTCTAGCTCTTTATGCCAATCAAACTTTTTCAAATCTTTTTTCTTGTTTTTGAAGGCTCGGGTTTTAAATCGAGAGTCTGTGCACATTATTCTTGCAATCGGATTGCGGGGCTTGGGCGCAGTGCCTTTAATGAGCATTTTTTTCTTTTTTCGCATGGTGTCATTTAAAGAATTTTGGGTTTTTAATAAATGTATTAAGTTAAACATCAGTACATGATGCATGAGAACAGAATCGTCCGATTCATCGTAATGTTTGTCAGTTGTGTTAGACAGCATCTTAAAAAGAAGGATCTGCTGTTAATTTGATAATAAGGCTTAATAGAAAAAAGGAAGAGCAATGCCAATCGCACAAATTTTTTCTGACAACTTAAAGGTCCCCGTAAAAGTCTGGACCAACGACATTGATCTTATATCAATTGAACAGCTTCGCAATGTTGCAAGCCTTCCCTTTGTCTTTCGTCATGTGGCGGCGATGCCCGATGTGCACGCCGGCATGGGCGCCACAATCGGCAGTGTGATCGCAACTAAAGGTGCTGTGATTCCGGCAGCCGTCGGCGTTGATGTCGGCTGCGGGATGTTGGCTGCGAAAACAAACTTGAAAAAAGAAATGTTTGATGAGCGTGATCTCGGACAGCTCATGACGGAAATTTTGAATCGGGTGCCGGTCGGCCGTGAACAAAGGAAAAAGGATCAGATTCGCACGTCCGCCTGTGAGCCTTTTGAAGCACCGCTTGCGGAGATTTTGGCGAAAGAGCCTGAGATGCTCAAACCTATGGTGAGATCGGATTGGCGCGCGCAGTTGGGAACCTTGGGCAGCGGCAATCACTTCATTGAACTCACAGCCGATGAAGACGGATGTTTATGGATTATGCTGCATACCGGCTCGCGCGGCGTGGGCAATATCATGGCCTCATTTTTTATCAGTAAGGCCAAAGAACTCTCAAAGGCGAGCGGAGAAGTTTTGCCGGATATTAACTTGGCTTCGCTTAAAGAGGGGACTGAGGAATTTGAGCTTTACATGAAAGCTGTTCATTGGGCTCAAGCCTACGCAATGACCAACCGTCAGGTTATTCTTGACGATGTGTTGGAGGCCATTCGCGTGTTGCGCCCCGAGGTAAGCCTTGAGGGTGAAATCGTGAACTGCCATCACAATTATGTAGCTCAGGAGACGCATTTTGGAGAAACGGTGTGGGTAACGAGAAAAGGGGCGATCCGTGCCGGTCTTGGAGAAAAAGGCATCATTCCCGGCAGTATGGGTGCGCGAAGCTACATTGTCGAGGGACTTGGCAATCCGGAATCGTTTTGCAGTTCCTCTCACGGTGCAGGACGCAAAATGAGTCGCACGGAGGCAAAGAAGCATTTCACGGTTGAGGATTTGGAAAAGCAAACTCAAAATGTGGTTTGCCGCAAGGACGTTGGCGTACTAGATGAAATTCCGGGTGCCTATAAGTCCATTGAAGAGGTGATGCTCAATCAGTCGGACCTAACGAAAACTTTGCACGAACTCCGACAGGTGCTCTGCGTGAAAGGCTGAGAAAAGCAAAAGAGGAAGCCGTTAAAACTTCCTCTTTTTGAATCTGGTATCTCCAACGAGATTCGAACTCGTATTCTAACCGTGAGGGGGTTATGTCCTAACCGTTAGACGATGGAGATATCGGGAGTAGAACTCCCCAAGTCATTTAGGTTGTCATTGTACGACGAATTTTCAGAAAATAGCGAAATTCGGTTAAATTTTTTCCTAACTAAAGCCAATGGGGCGTTTGTGAGAGTGAGCGTTTTTCGTTTGGCATTCTTTTTCCAGCCGCAAAAAAAGTTCAGATGGAGAGCGCACGGGATTAAACCGTGATTGATTGGCAACGGTGGCAAAGTCGCCCGGAGCGAGGAATCGCAGTTTGGCGACTTCACTCAAAATCTGACTGTCAATTTCTGTCTCAGGACAAAGCCTTTGGGCGTAGCGTTTAAAAAGTTCGCAGGCTTTGTCGCCATTGAGATAGTCAAACTTAACCTTCAAATCAAAGCGTCTCAGACAGCCTAAACTTTTCAGAAACTAGCTCTTAGTACCCAACCTTAAAGTAACACTTCAAT
>CAJKMT010000049.1 GCA_905201055.1 uncultured Sutterella sp.
ATACACCAAGACCCTGAGCAAGGAAGAGGCAGATGCTCTTACCGCAGGCGAAGGCACCTATGATATTTTCATGCTCAACGGTGATGCCATGGACGGCGGCTATGCGGACTACATTGGCGCCGGTTACTGGATGGACCGCGGTATCTATAACAACATGGTGACTTTGCAGTCCCCGGAATTTGCAGGCTTCACTGCATTTGCTCAGTATTCTTTCGGCACTGATGATGACGCTCCCGCTTCCCGTGACAAGGAACGTTATGCCGCATTGGGCGCCACGTTTACCTCCGGCAACTTCTCTGCTGTTGCAGTGGTTGACACTGTTTTGAAAAATCAACAGACCGTCATCGGAAGCGACAGCAAGATTGATGACACTTTGGCTTTCAGTGTCGGCGCTAATTACGATATGGGTTTCATGAAACCGTTTATCGGTTTTCAATACGGCAAACACGAACAAAGTATCGGCGGTGTGCCGGGATTTGAAACCGAAGATAATCAAACGTTTATCGGTGATTTGGACGGCTTTGCAGTGGCTGTAGGTTCTGCCTTCCCCATCTGGGGCGGTGAGCTTCAGGTTTCCGTTTACTATGCCGATGGTGACGGTAATGCCTATTCCTATGAATCGGTTGAAATCGGTCCCGATCAAAGCGCTCAATACTACGATGCTTATAAGATGAATGTGAAGCGTTACGGTATCGCTTTATTCCACAATTATGAATTGAGCAAGCGTACCAGCTTGTATGCAGGAATCGGCTATGACTACCAAGAATACGATCTTAATGTCGTCGCCGGCAACGAAAAAGAACACGGCGAACAAGACGGTATTCAAGTTGGTATCGGTTTAGTTCATAACTTCTAATCTGATATTTTCTCAACTTCAAAATCGAGCAGGCGGTTATTCTGAACAAAACCCCTGTTCGATTTTTTATTTTTCTGATGCACTCTTTCAATTGTAGTCAATAAGAAACGCCAACAATCGATCAGGAAAAATTCCTTCGACTGTTGGCGTTAACTCTTTAATTTGAACTTCAGAACCTAACCGACTTGGGGACGATTGAGTTCTGAGAAGTCAAATTAGAAGACGTAGCGGGCACCTAAGTTAACACGCCACTTTTGATCGATATCACCACCGAAGCCGGTGCCAACATCAACAAAGGTGTTGACGGAATCAGTGACTTGGTAAGAAGCACCGAGAGACACTTCACCCCAGTTGTCATCCAAGTCGTCACTGAATTTACGAGTGATTCCTTGATATGCATAGTTACCGTCCACATCACCCAAGAAGTCGTGATTGTAGGAGGCTTTCACATAGGCAGAACCGCGGTCTTCAGCAAACTTGACACCGCTCATGACACCCACGCGGGCAATCAAGCTCTTCATGTCTTCGAAGGATACGTCGCGGCCGATGGAGCTCGTATAGTCTTCAGGACGCAAATAGCTGTAGGTTAACTGCACTTGCGGTTCGATGAAGTAGTTTTGAATATCCCAGCGGTGACCAGTTTCGATACCGATGATCGTACCGGTTAACATATAGTCGCCTTTTTCAACTCCAACGTTGTTTCGTGTATCGTACTCGGCATCAATACGACCAATCTTAATCATAGCGTCAAGGAAGCAACCGGAGTCGTTGAAATAACTGCCATACAGACCCAAAGTGTAGGTATCGTTATCAGAGCTGCCAGACGTTAAATCAGTATCGCCTTTCGTGTAGTCAAAGCTGATACCAATGGTAACGTTGTCGTTGATCGCTTTATCAAAGCCAACTTCAATCGTGTTGTAGTCGTGTTCAATTCCAAGACCATCCAAGCGACCACCGTTATAACGGGCCCAAGCACCAGCGCTTTCAGGCATTGTACGGAGCGTGCCCATACGATCCGTTAAGCTGGTCAATTGAGAACGCCACATCAATGCATTGGTCATTGCCAAATCTTGAGTAGAACGCAAAAGATCATTAGTGCGGGTTGAATGGTAACCGTTTGCATCAACATAACCTTCATCGGCCATAACACCTTGGTCGAGAGAGACTTTTTCGACTCTTTCTCCCTCTTTAACATCGATGCCTTCTAAAAGATCCGAGGCTACTACCTTGCCGCCCTGCAAAGCATCAGAAACAGTAGCTGAATATCCATAACTGACATCAGCACCTTCTTTAATAGTGTTAATAGTTAGAACAGGCTTTTCTTTATTTCCAGCACTGTTTAATTTAAAGTTGACAGAACCGTTTGTCGTTTCAACGGAGCCAATCGAAAGGGCGTTGGCACTGCCTTGTTCGAGTGTAACGTGACTTTTTTCAACGCTCACTGCACCTGCGAAGTCATTCAAAGAAATTGTTTGGGCAGATTCAAGATTCTTCAGATTGAGAGCTGTATCCTGTTCAAGATCAACCAAACCATTAACCTGAGAACCATATTGCAATGTTACTCTTACGCCAGAATTCTCAACGGAGATGGCTTTTGCCTTACTTCCAGTTGCAGAAATTAAGCCTTCGTTTGTAAATTCAACTCCTGTAGCCCCTTCAGCAATACGGACAGCCTTCAAATCTCCTTCACCCTGAACAATCAAATTTCCTTTATTGAGTACAGAGCCTGAATCAACACTTGAAGAACTTTTATTTCCAGCAAAGTCCAGGGCTACCCCGTTGTTGAGAACAACTATAGTTCCATGATTTTCAATGGAGTTTCCGGCAGTATTCGTGATCATCATGCCATATGCGTTATCAGCAATAATGGTACCCTTGTTAATAATATGACCACCATCATCGGCCAACATTGCCTTGGCTAACCAAAAGCCTTCGACCGTACCCTTTACATAGATAAGACCTTCTTTATCATTAGTCGCGGTAACACCATTACCATTTGCTAAAAAGCCATAAACACGATGGGAGGTATCCATCTGTTCAATCCACAACTTTTTATTAAAAGTTGTTTCGCCGTTATTGAAACCTTCAT
Source organism: uncultured Sutterella sp. (assembly GCA_905201055.1). Taxonomy (GTDB): domain Bacteria; phylum Pseudomonadota; class Gammaproteobacteria; order Burkholderiales; family Burkholderiaceae_F; genus Aphodousia. The sequence continues at coordinate 2,946 of CAJKMT010000049.1, forward strand.
TTTTACTTTCAGAGTGACTTCGAATATAGTAAGAATCTTCACTAAATTCAGTTGTATTACCAGGACGGCTAGCTTGAATCGGATTTCCACCAGGAGCCCAAGTGGGAATATCAACAGCCAATGCTGAACCTGAAATGGCCATCATAATTGATGCAGCCAAGATTGATTTTGTAAAATGCATAATAAACTCCGATAAGAGAGCGCACTCAAAAGTGCGCGACAGTCGAAGACTACCCCCCCCTGAAAAATCGTTTTGATCGTTATCAAGCCGATTGCAGAAAACACATTTTTCGTTGCAAAAAAATAACAAAAAAGGCCCGATTCCGTAAAAGGAACCGAGCCCTTAGTGTCGATTACGATAGTTTAATTAAGCTTCAGCAACGACACGAACCGTGATTTCGGCGGTGATGTCCGTCATCAAACCGATCGTGATCGGGGTTTCACCCAAAGCCTTGATCGGGCCGTTGGGCAAACGAATTTGAGCCTTCTTAATATCGAAACCTTGAGCTTGAAGCGCTTCAGCGATGTCGGCGTTCGTGACGGAGCCGAAGAGGCGACCGTCAACACCGGCCTTGCTGGCCACTTCAACGACGTCACCGTTCAACTTGGCAGCGATCGCTTCAGCAGCGGCGATGCGTTCGGCTTGAGCCTTTTCAAGTTCGGCGCGACGTTGTTCGAATTCGGCAATAGCGGCTTGCGTAGCACGCTTAGCACGCTTGGTGGGGATGAGGAAGTTACGAGCGTAACCGTCCTTCACCTTAACGATGTCACCCAATTCACCGAGGTGGGTAATCTTTTCAAGAAGAATAACTTGCATTTGATTAACTCCTCACTCGATTATTGATTGTCCGTGTACGGCAACAACGCCAAGAAACGAGCACGCTTGATGGCCGTATCCAATTGACGTTGATAGTGAGCCTTCGTACCCGTCAAACGGGCCGGCATGATCTTGCCATTTTCTTGGATGAAGTCACGAAGCGTTTCAACATCCTTGTAGTCGATCATTTCGACATTTTCAGCCGTGAAGCGGCAGAATTTCTTGCGCTTAAAGAGCGCATTTTGTTGGTTGCCACGGCGCGGCTTACCCTTGCCCTTTGCACCAAAAGCCATTTTTAAACTCCTTGTGAGTATTGCGTAATGTAAACGATCAATTGTCGGGAGCGTTGAGAGCGAGGCGCTAAAAAACCGACCAGCTTAAACACGGAGCCCAACGGCTCTGCATCGAGCGCCTGAGCAATTTCTCCGCAAGCTTTGGCTGCGAAATCGAACTCAAGTCTTCGATCGGCCCCAGCCTCTTTTACAACACTGATGTGGTGAAAAACCACTTCTAAAACCGCAATCCCAGCCGGTGTGTACCGCATCTCGGATTTTTGCGTGAACTCGCCGAATAATTCGATTCTGTTCACCGGTTTCTCGACAATTCTGATTTAGTCAAATAAACGATTAAGCCTGAGCTTGAACCGTTTCAGCGTCTTCAGCGGCTTGGGCTTCTTGAGCGTGAGCGGCTTCAGTCGCGGCCTTCTTTTGTTCTTCCTTCTCAACGACCTTCATCATCGGAGAGGGAGACGTTTCGGCCTTCTTCATCTTGATCGTTAAATGACGCAACACAGCATCGTTGAAGCGGAAGCCGTTTTCGATTTCAGCCAACGTTTCGTGAGTGCATTCAACATTCATCAGAACGTAGTGAGCCTTGACCAACTTTTGAATCGGGTAGGCCAAGGGACGACGACCCCAGTCTTCCACACGATGCATCACGCCGCCTTGTTCAGCGACGAGAGCCTTGTAGCGTTCGATCATAGCGGGCACTTGCTCGCTTTGATCCGGGTGCACAATAAAGCAAATTTCATAATGACGCATTGGAATTGTCTCCTTACGGGAAAAGCCACCCGGAGCGTCTATTTCCGGTGTGGCAAGGACAGAAAAAACGTGATTGTAATGCACAATCACCGCCTTTGCAAGCCCCAAAAGAGAAAATTTTGCTGACTTTTTAAGAAGTTAGACAAAGTTTTTCCCCTCTGCCGTCAAAGGCGGCGCTATATTAACACCAATGGAGCACTTTTTGGAATAAAAATCATGCAACTGACTGTTGTTGTTGAAAATTTTTGCACGAACCGTCTGCTAAAAGCCGAATGGGGCTATTGCCTCTATCTGGAAAGTCCCGTAACACGCCTGATGCTCGATACGGGCTCAGAAGTTCACTCGCTTGTTCATAACTTAACCGCCCTGAAAATCAATCCCCGAGAAATTGATCATCTTGTGTTTTCGCATGCGCACTTTGATCACACGGGAGGTCTCCTTGATGCCGTGCGTCTTGCGCCTCAAGCCCGCCGGTGGGGTTCTCGCGAGATGAAGCGTCAGAGATGGTCCGATGCCGATCAAAAGCGAAACGGCGGCGGTGGTCCCCTTTTTGAGTCCATTCTCACCGACCCGATTGACACCTGGGCAAAAGTCACCGATGAAGTGATTGCCTTTACGGTTCCTCAAAACGAGCGCGATCCCCGTTTTGTCAATGCCAAAAACATGTGGGAAGAAACTGAGGACGGGAAAATCATTCCCGATACGTTTGCCGATGACCTGTCGCTTCTTGTTAAGGGAAAAAACGGCGTCAGTTTGATACTGGGCTGCGCACACGCGGGGCTTCCCAATATCCTTCGTTATGCGCAGAAAACTTTTGAAGTTAATCGGTTTGATACGGTATTGGGCGGCACCCATTTAAGCGCCGCCTCCCCGGAAGAACTTCCCGTTTGGATTGAGGAACTGAAAAAGTACGACGTTTGCCGCTGGCGCCCCAATCACTGCACGGGCTTTAAAGCGGCCGCCGCCATGGCACGAGTCTTTGAGGACGTCGACTGGGCCGGATGCGGCACAAGAATTGAACTCTAAAACCTATTCCCGGCGCAGAACAAACTGCGGAAAAAGCGCTTTAAGTGCCTCGATTGTTTCAGGCTCCGGATATTCATGACCGACATTGGCAAAGGGCAAATCGAGCTCTTTGGTTTTGCGGTAAACCTGAAGAGCAAAGGTTTGTACACCGAGCGCTTTTAATTCCTTGGCCAAAGCCAAAATTTTCTCGTCAGGCAGATAGTCAGGATGCGCCGTTGTACGGCACTCAAAGTCCACCCCGGCGCGCATAATCACCTCAAGACTTTCACGCACGTTTTTGGCCGGGTCCGACTTTGTCAGCCCTGTAATCCATCGGTAAGCATCGGCATCAGACAGCATGGCTTTGATATCAAGCCCCACCCAATCGACATAATCAATGACAGCCGCTACGTGTTCGGGGTAGCAGCCCGAGGTATGAAGTCCGACTTTAAAGCCCATCGCTTTAACCTTTTTCATGGCATCGGCCAAGCACGGATCAAGCGTCGGCTCACCTCCTGAAAACACCACGGCATCAAGCAGCCCCTGCCGGCGGTTAAGCAGTGCCGTCAATTCTTCCCAACTGCTGTGCAGATACCGGGGATCAAATTCACGCGGCTGCATGTGAGGATTGTGGCAATAGCGGCACCGCCAGGGACAGCCCTGGATGAAAGCCACAGCGGAAAAGCACCCCGGATAGTCAATACTGGTATAAGGCGTAATGGCAGCGATTTTGAGATGCTCGGCACTTTCGCGCGTTGATACTTCACTCATATCGGCAAAACTTAAAAAACAGCACAAACAAAGGGCGCCGAAAATGACTTCCCGACGCCCGACCCGAATGACAGTTATTTATTTAAGCCGCACTTACTTTCGACAAAGCACTTGCGTTCATAAAATTCACCTTTCTTGCCGGTGTTAAAAGATGACACCGGACGGTGGTAACCCATCACACGAGTCCACACCTCACAGGGCTGGCGTTCACTGTCTTTCAATTCAATTTTTTCGTCTTTCTTATCCATTTTGATCGTCCTTTCGCAGTAATCAGCAATTTTCTATGCAGGCAGCCTGCGCCTTTTTCGCCCGAATGAGTTCTGCGTCGCAAATCGGGCAGAAATCATGACGGCCGGAGATGTAGCCGTGCTTGGGGCAAATCGAGAACGTGGGCGTCACAGTCAGGTAAGGCAGACGGAACCGGGACAATGCGCGGCGCACCAATTCTTTACAAGCTTTCGATGAGCTGATGGCATCTGCCATATAAAGGTGAAGCACCGTGCCGCCCGTGTACTTGCGCTGCAGATCGTCCTGCATTTCAAGGGCAAGGAACGGATCGTCCGTGAAGCCCACCGGCAGCTGAGAGCTGTTGGTGTAATACGGATTGGATTCGGTACCCGCCTGAAGAATATCGGGGAAGCGTTTGCGGTCTTCTTTGGCAAAGCGATACGTCGTACCTTCAGCAGGCGTGGCTTCCAGGTTATACATGTGACCGGTTTCTTCCTGGAATTCAACCATACGGGCGCGCACATGATCCAAAAGTTTTAAGGCAAAGGCGTGTCCCCAGTCATCGGTGATGTCATGTTCATCACGGGTAAAGTTGCGGATGCATTCGTTGATGCCGTTCACGCCGATCGTGGAGAAGTGGTTGCGCAGCGTCCCAAGGTAGCGCTTTGTGTACGGGAAAAGTCCTTGGTCAATGTGGCGCTGAATCACTTTGCGCTTAATTTCAAGACTTGTCTTAGCCAAATCCAACAGATGATCGAGTCGGTTAAAGAGCCCTTCTTCATTGCCCTTAAAGAGGTAGCCCAAGCGAGCGCAGTTAATCGTCACCACACCCAGAGAACCCGTTTGTTCAGCCGAGCCGAAAAGACCGTTGCCGCGCTTTAAGAGTTCGCGCAGATCAAGCTGCAGGCGGCAGCACATCGAACGGATCATATTGGGCTTTAATTCCGAATTGATGAAGTTCTGGAAATAAGGCAGACCGTACTTAGCGGTCATGGCAAAAAGCCGGTCGGCGTTTTCGCTGTCCCAGTCAAAGTCAGGCGTAATGTTGTAGGTCGGAATCGGGAATGTAAACACACGGCCTTTGGCATCCCCCTGAATCATCACTTCAATGTAGGCGCGATTGATCATATCCATTTCGCGCTTGCAGTCACCGTACGTGAAGGGCATTTCTTCACCGGCGATAATCGGGTGCTGATCACGAAGATCTTCAGGGCAGGTCCAGTCAAAGGTGAGGTTGGTAAAAGGCGTTTGAGTACCCCAGCGTGAGGGCACGTTGAGGTTATAAATCAATTCCTGGATATGCTGGCGTACTTCCTCATAGGGCACATTGTCCTTTTTGATAAAAGGAGCCAGGTACGTATCAAAGGATGAGAAGGCCTGAGCACCCGCCCATTCGTTTTGCATGGTTCCGAGGAAGTTGACGATTTGCCCCGTGGCTGACGACAAGTGCTTGGGGGCGCCCGCTTCAACCTTACCCGGCACGCCGTTTAAACCTTCAGTGAGGAGCGTGCGAAGAGACCACCCTGCACAGTAACCTGAGAGCATATCGAGGTCATGGATATGAAAGTCTGCCTCACGGTGAGCGCGGCCGATTTCAGGCGGATAGATGTAATTTAACCAATAGTTGGCGACGACCTTACCCGAAACATTAAGAATGAGACCGCCCAAAGAGTAGCCCTGGTTGGCATTGGCATTAACGCGCCAGTCAAGCTGCTGGAGATACTCATTGATGGAAGACTCGACGTTAACCCAGCTTTGACGGGCGTCACGCGCTTTCTGGCGCTGCTCGCGATAAACGATATAAGCGCGCAGCGTTTTGAAATACCCTTCATCAAAAAGAGCGTGTTCGACGGCATCCTGAACCTGTTCGATGTGCGGCGTCACCAAATTGAGCGCAATCAAACTCGGCAGCACCCGCTCTTCTGTAATTCTGGCAGCCTGCGGCTCGTCAAATTCCCCCGTCGCCTTACCCGCTTTGGCAATGGCAGCGACAATCTTTCGAGCGTCGAAATCTTTAACACTGCCGTCACGCTTGATAAGGTGCGATAACTTGTTCTCCAACATCTGAGATCTCCAAAAAACGAATATCGCCCAAAAATCGAGCGATCAGTGCTCTTTACTCTAAACGAGTTGTTTTAATTTATTGCCTAAAAATTAAGCAGTTTTTCAGTCAGTACCATATTTAGTTTCAACACTTATCCACAATGCCGAGAATCGCTTGAATATCATGGGATACACACTTTCAAAAACCTTTTAGGGTTTACCCTCTTATACAATATGTTGTGCTCTTTGTTTTTTAGCCATCCATTGATTGATAATTTTCACATTTAAACAATTAGAGCGTTTAAATGTGAGGAAAAACAATGCCTTGTCTTTAAAATGGAAAGAAAAGGTCTGTTAATGAGGAAAAGAGAATGCTCGGAAAGATTACTGTCATACTCACCGGCGCTGCCGCATTGTCTGCCTGTTCAACGATTGGCACTCATACTGCCGAAGGCATTGTGAGCGACGCCTCAATGAATACGCTGACAATCACAGCTGAGAGTGGCCGACAGATGACTTTTGCGACTGTCGGCGCTGATCGCAGTCAATTAAGGGGCCTTTTGATCGGCGACACTGTCCGGGTACAGTATCAGGGAGTTTACCGCGAAGGGCTTGATGCTCAAAAGGTTTCAACCGTCAGTAAAGTCAATGACCCGTGGCCTGTCCGATTTTTTAATGACTCTATCCGAACCGAGCCCGCAGACGGTACAAACCGTGCGATTTACGTGAGTATGAGCGACGACAAGCTTACCGCTGATTTGTACATTACCGCTGAAAAACGAACAGAAACACTTCAGAGGCGCACCCTGCCTGACGGCACCCATGTTTGGAATATTGAAGACGACGATACTAAAAATCTTCGCATGATTGATGGTCGGTGGACTGTTTCGCAAAGAGGTAAAGTGATTTTCAAAGAGCCTTCAGGTTTGGCCGATCAATCGCTCGGAAAACTGCAGTACTCCGATTATCAAGGTGTATTGCCTGCCGCTGACTGCCCGGGCATTCGATATGACCTTCGGATTCGAAACCGCGCCAATAGCGGTGACGGCGATTTTCTTTTGCAGATGACGTATCTTGAAGCCGAAAACGGTCTGGACAAAACCTATACCTACACAGGACGGCGGCTGACATTTCGGGGAAGCGCTTTTGACAACAATTCCGTCGTCTGGCAGCTCATCAGTGACGGTGATGGGCCGCGCCACAATTTCCTTGTCAGTGACGGCGGTCAAAAACTCACGCTCTTAACCCGCAACATGGACAAAATCCAATCGCAGCTTAATTACACGCTGAGCAAAAAAGAATAAGGGGACTTCATTGGAAAATAGGTTACCGAAATTCGTTGCCCGACTTCGATAACCTATTTGAGAAGCATGGCAAGAGATTTATCACGCTGACCAGGCTGTGAATCCTCCCTTACATTGAGGAGCTTACATCCTAAACTTTTCAGAAACTAGCTCTTAGTACCCAACCTTAAAGTAACACTTCA
>CAJKMT010000050.1 GCA_905201055.1 uncultured Sutterella sp.
GTGCCAATTCCTCTGGCGATTAAAATCGCAAGTTTCCTTGGCACAATGCTATGAATTTCGTTTTGGATCACCAACGGTTTTACGGAGATTTTCGGCAAAAAACTCTCACATTCTTTAATGTAGTAGCAGGAAATACCGGCGGCTTTCACTTTACCTTTAGCAATAGCCTCTTCTATAGCGCGGTAGGCCTTGACATCATTGTGCGCCGGATGGTGCAGCATCAGGATGTCGATATAACCAACGTTTAAGCGCACAAGTGCCTGATCAATAGCCCTTGGCGCATCATCGTACTGATCAGGATAAAGCTTCGTTTGTACGATGATATCTTCTCGATTGATGCCGCAATCTCGGATTGCCTGTCCTACCTGTGTTTCGTTTTCATAAAAAGAGGCTGTGTCAATTAAACGATAACCGCAATCTAAGGCACAGCGGACCGAGTCAACACACTGTTTGCCTCTAAGACTCCAGGTTCCGAAACCGATTGGCGACATTCTGAGGTCCGTCATGACATCAGCCTTAATGAGTTTTTATTTCCTGGAAATATCTGTACCGAAGAAGTGTTCGGAAAGTTCCTTGAGTTTTCCGCTCGCGGCCAAATCGCTAAGGATTCGATCAACTTCAGCCTGAAGTTTCTTTGTTCCGTCTTTTTTCATCGCAATAGCCACCGATGTCACATTGTCATCAATTGCCGCGATTTTAATCGGTGCCGTCGGATGAACCCTCTTGTAGTCGTAATAGACAACTTCGGCGTTGAGTGTCGCATCAATGCGGTTGCTGAGCAACAACTCAAATGTTTGGTTAAGATCATCCACTCCGCTTACCTTAGCGCCATAGCGCTCGGCGACTTCAGCATAGGTACTGGAAATCGTATTAGCGGTTTTCTTATCTTTGAGATCCTGCATGGAGTGTATGGTTGTATTTGATTCAGAAACAACAACCACAGTCTTGTTATATGCATAGGGTTGGCTGAAAGAATAGGCTTTCTGACGCTCCGGCGTCACATCGACCCCATTGATCATAATGTCATAACGACCGGCAGAAATACCTGCCAATAAACCGTCCCATTTGCCTTCTACAAAATGGGCTTTCACTCCTAACCTATCGGCGATCAGTCGCCCAATTTCAATGTCGTAACCAGTCAATTTCCCGCTTTCATCATGATAGGTCCAAGGCGACCAAGTCCCTTCTGTCGCGATAACAACCTCACCCTTCGCTTTAATCTGCTCTAAGAGATCCTGAGACTGTGCGGCATTCGTTGCCGTTTTTTCATTATTGTCCGAGCAACCGGTTAACATCATTACCGCCGCCAACACCATAGCGGGGATAGCACATTGAAAAGTTCTTCGATTCATCTTTTTTTCTTCCAATTATTTTTCAGCAGAGTCTTCTTTGCTCAATTGCAAAAATGCCTTCAATCTTGAGTCTTTCGGATTTTCAAAAACCTCTTTGGCCGTACCCGATTCAACCATCACCCCTTTATCCATAAACCATACTTTGTTGGACACATTACGGGCAAAACTCATTTCATGCGTCACAACCAACATAGTCATTCCCTCTTCGGCCATCTCGCGCATCAAAGTGAGGATACCTTGAGTAAGTTCAGGATCAAGGGCTGAGGTCGGTTCATCAAAATAAATAATTTCAGGGTCTGCTGCCAAAGCCCTGGCAATCGCCACGCGCTGCTGCTGGCCGCCTGACAATTCCGAAGGGTAATAGTCTTCACGCTCCTGCAATCCCACTCGTTTTAAAAGCTTACGCGCTTTTTCAATCGCTTTATCTTTTGCCACCCCCCGTCCGATAATCAAACCTTCCGTGACATTTTCTAAGGCAGTTTTATTGAAAAAGAGATTGTAATTTTGGAAAACAAAGGCCGTTTTCTTTCTCAAATTCAATACATCGCGGTGCGATATGTGACTCATATCGAACGTTTGCCCATCAAAAGTCATTTGCCCCTGATCAGCTTTTTCCAAAAAGTTCATGCAACGCAACAGCGTAGTTTTACCGGATCCGCTCGGACCGATAATGGAGATCACGTCACCCTGATTAATCTGAAGATCGACACCTTTGATGACTTCGAGGCCTGCGAATGACTTATGCAAATTTTTCACTTCAATCATTTCATCATCCCCAAACTATCGTTTCCCGTAACGTTCCAAACGTTTTTCTCCGCTGGTTTGCAGTTTTGTTAAAACCGTGCAGAAAATCAGATAGATCAAAGCCACCTCAACATAAAGCAAAAGAGGCTCGTAGGTTCTTGCGACGATTCTTTGCGTCGTCATAAACATTTCCGTCACTGTAATGTTGGCAGCCAATGAGGTATCTTTGACCATAGAAATGAGAGAATTTCCAAGAGTCGGGAAAGCCGTTCGAAAAGCCTGAGGCAAAACAATGCGGCGAATTGTCTGCCCCCAACTCATGCCGGCACAGAGACCTGCCTCCAACTGTCCCTTGGGAACTGACTCCAAAGCAGCTCTCATTGTTTCGGAGCAGTAAGCCCCCTCGTTAATCGAAAAAACCACCACGGCGGCGACAAACGGATCGATCAAAACCCCGACATGCGGCAAACCGTAAAAAACAATAAAGAGCTGCACCAAGAGCGGTGTGCCGCGAATGATCCAAATATAGAAACGAGCAATTTGACTGAGAACCGGGACACCGGCAAATTGAATCAGCGCCACTATGACAGCAATCACCAAAGCCAAAGCAAATGATATAGCCGTCAACGGAATGGTCACGAGCAGCCCGGGTAGCAATATAACCCAAAAAGAATCGAGGAAAAGCTCAAGCATGGCGTTCACAAACGTCCCCTAACACGATTGTTTTTATTCACTTTCAATTGATAGTTTTTCCCAGGCTGTGAGTATAAAAATTCGTTTTCCCGAGTGCCAAATAATTGCTTAATACTTTGCCCTATAGGCAAAAAAATGCTTGAAGTAGGCAAGTTCGTCTTGGTCCAAGTACAATTTCGGGCGTGAATTATTGGAGAAATCAATGACTTTTATCGAAAAACTCAAAGCTCGATGGGCTCAGAGCCAGTCACTTCTCTGCGTCGGCTTAGACCCTGACAAAGACCGTTTCCCGGATTGCGTCAAAGGGGCAAGAGACAGTTATTATGAATTTTGCACAGCAATTGTCGATGCCACCGCTGAATATGCCTGTGCTTTCAAACCCCAAATTGCCTATTTTGCTTCCTGCGGAGCAGAAGCCGAGCTTAAAGCCATCATTGACTATATCCATCAGAACTATCCGAGTATTCCTGTTGTCTTGGATTCCAAGCGTGGCGATATCGGATCAACTGCTCGTCATTACGCTAAAGAAGCCTTCGTTCGCTTTGGCGCAGATGCGGTCACGCTTTCTCCCTACATGGGCTTTGACTCTGTTCAACCCTATTTGGAATACGAAGATAAAGGTGCCATTTTGCTGTGCCGTACCTCCAACCCCGGCGGCAACGACATTCAAATGCTTGAAGTCAACGGTAAACCGATTTATCAGCACGTTGCTGAATTGGCGGCGGGCCCCTGGAATCTGAACGGTCAGCTTGGGCTTGTGGTCGGTGCCACCTACCCCAATGAAATTGCGGCTGTCCGCTCTATCGTTGGAGAATTGCCGCTTCTGGTGCCCGGTGTCGGTGCCCAAGGCGGTGATATCAATGCTTGTGTGACTGCCGGTACCACGGCGGATAAAACCGGCATGATGATTAACTCAAGCCGCGCCATTCTTTATGCATCCCGCGGCGAAGACTTTAAAGAAGCCGCCGCTCGCGTTGCCAAAGACACTCGCGATAAGATCAATCAAGCTCGCGGTATCTAAACAATCATTCTCCCGGCGCCCGGCTCTAAACTCCCGGGCGCTTTTCCTTTTTTCTTCTCCGAACACTTCATCGACCCGATCGAGCAAATTGAGCAAAAATCTGCGTTTGTTGTATCGATTTTTTCGCTCTGAACCGACTAAGCTTTGCTACATAGAAACATTTTTCGGAGGAAGGAAATGTCAGAAGAAAAATTCGGTCCTTTTGCCCGCGGCGGCAAAAATGAAGCTTATGCCAAGTATTTCGTAGGACAAAGCTATCTCAACATGTTAACGACAAGCGGCGTGGTGACCGCAAACGTCACCTTTGAACCGGGCTGCCGCAACAATTGGCACATCCACCACAAAGGCGGTCAGATTTTGTTGGTCACAGCCGGTCGAGGCTACTATCAGGAGTGGGGCAAGCCCGCCCGCGAACTGCATCCCGGTGATGTTGTCAATATTCCGCCTGAAGTGAAGCACTGGCACGGTGCAGCCCACGACAGCTGGTTTGCTCATATCGCCGTTGAAGTGCCTTCTGAAGGCGGCAGCAACGAGTGGTGTGAACCTGTGAGCGACGAAGAATATCAAAAGCTGCCCTAACAATCACATTTATTGCCATCGAACGGAGAGTCTCTCCGTTCGATAGCACGTCAGTCATTTGAAGACCTTCAGATCAGGTTGTGCTTTTCCTGGAATAATTTCAGTGATTCTTTGCTGAGGTGCCCCTCTTTCAAAATACCTTCCTGAGCCAGTCTGTCGTAAACCTGGAAGATGTCCTTATCTCCGCGCCCCGACAAATTCACAATGAATTTCTGCTCACGTGTTTTATCTGCCTGAGCAAGCTTGATGGCATAAGCCAATGCATGAGAGCTTTCCAATGCAGGGATAATGCCTTCTTCCAAACTCAAAAGCATGAAAGCCTCCAGAGCTTCAACATCCGTCACCCCGACGTACTGAGCCCGACCGATAGACTGCAGATAACAATGCTGAGGTCCCACAGACGGGAAATCGAGACCTGCCGCAATCGAGTATGACTCTTCCATCTCGCCCTTTTCATTTTGCATGTTGAGCGAATTAGCCCCGAAGAACACCCCTTCGGTTCCGGTTTGAAGCACACAGCCGTGTTTGCCGCTTTCAATGCCGTAGCCTGCGGGCTCCACACCGATCAGCCGCACGTGACTGTCTTCAATGAAATTATTGAAAAGACCGATTGCATTTGAACCGCCGCCCACGCAGGCGATGACCGCATCAGGAAGAACGTGTTCGGCTTGTAAGAACTGCTTTTTCGCTTCTTCCCCGATGACTTTTTGGAATTCGCGCACAATAGTGGGGAACGGATGAGGACCGGCAGCCGTGCCTAAAAGGTAGTGCGTTGTATCCAGATTCTCAACCCAGTCATTGAGCGCCGCTTCGCAGGCCTGCTTTAAGGTACCCGCACCCTCTGTCACAGGCACGACTTTTGCTCCCATTAATTCCATGCGAAATACGTTGGGTTTTTGCCGCTCAACGTCCGTTGCTCCCATGTAGATAACACATTCAAAACCCATTAAGGCGCAGGCTAAAGCTGTTGCGACCCCATGCTGACCGGCTCCGGTCTCAGCAATGATTCGTGTTTTGCCCATTCGCTTTGCCAACAGGGCCTGACCTAAAACCTGATTGGTTTTATGTGCGCCGCCATGGAGCAAATCTTCGCGTTTGAGATAGATTTTCGTTGCGGTGCCTTTCGTCAGATTTCGACACAACGTTAAAGGCGTGGGGCGGCCGGCATATTGCGTGAGAAGCGTATTTAATTCATTTAAAAACGCAGGATCCTGCTGAGCTTTACAAAACTCTGTTTCCAATTGATTCAGTGCAGGAATGAGAGCCTCAGGCACATATTGACCGCCATATTGACCGAAGAAAGCATTTAATTTAGACATAAGTCACTCCAAAATTTATCTTTATTCCGGCGGACTTATGATTTTTTTCGAAGAGACTTAAAACAATAAACCCGCTCGGGAATTAAAGCGGGTTTAAAGAAAATTGGGTCAACAACCTCGGGCACCCGCACTAAGGGCGCCACCACCAAGAAAGAGAGGTTTGAAAGACTGCAAACATAGTATTACTTTCCAAGTAAGTGCCTTTGAGTTTAACACAGCCGGAAAACTTTCTTCAAGCCTAACCGGCTTCATGGGTTTGATCGGGTTGATTTTCTGCTTCTTCCAGACAAGACACCAACACCTTATCAATGCGGCGTCCGTCCATATCGACCACTTCAAAACGCCAATTGTCCCACGTCACCACATCACCGGTTTTCGGCAAATGACCGGTCATCCAAATGATCATGCCGGCAAGCGTGTTGTACCGTCCGTCAGCCTCGTTAGGCAGAGCTTTCAAATTGAGCTGATCCTTGAGTTCCGGCACCGGCATCATCCCGTCAACCAGAAGTGAACCGTCTTCGCGTTTGACCGCCCAATCCTCTTCACCGGGCACATTCTTAAATTCCCCGGCAATGGCTTCCAACACATCTCTGGGACTCACAATCCCCTGCATTGAACCGTATTCATCAACAACGATAACAAGCGGCACATCGTTTTCTTTGAAATTATCCAATAGCTCCAGTCCGGTCAAAGACTCCGGCACATAAACCGCCGGAATCATATGCGCCGTAAAGTCCACCTTCCCGGTATCAACGACTTGCTGCAGTAAATAACGGGTGGAACAAAGCCCCTTAATATCATCTAAAGAACCGTCACAAACCAAAAGTCGTGAGTGTTTGGAGGTCAAGAGTTTCTTCACATTATCCTGGGCACTGTCTTGGGTATCGATCCACTCCACTTCATTGCGGGGGGTCATCAAAGTGCCGATCGTACGATCGTCCAAACGGAAAATATTTCGGACCATATCGCGTTCCTGCACTTCAATGGTGCCCGCCTCACTGCCTTCAACAACCATCTGGTGAATTTCTTCTTCGGTTACCGCAGCTTCTTCCACATTTTCTTTACCCGTGAGCTTCAAAAGCAAGTCGGTTGACACCGATAACAGTTTGACAAAGGGCGCCATCAAAATGGCGAGGAAATTAATGGGAGGAGCGATTCTGCAGGCCACGCCCTCAGGATTCATTTGTCCTAAACGCTTCGGCACCAATTCTCCCAACACGATAGAAAAATAAGTAACCAAAACCACCACAAGCAGCAATCCGACTGCGCGCGCCGTATTCAGATCAACACCGAAACTTTCATTGAGCCATTGAGCCACCGGTGTCGCAAGAGCTGCTTCACCCACAATACCGGACAAAATTCCAATAGAGGTAATGCCCACCTGAATGGCTGAAAGCGCACGTGTCGGCTCTTCATTGAGTTTTAAAGCGACCTTGGCTCCGGAATTGCCGTCTTCAATTTTCATCTGCAGACGCGCTTTTCTGCTTGTGACCAAGGCAATCTCGCTCATGGCAAATGCCCCGTTTAAAAGAATCAGCACCAAAAGGCAGAGTACATTAAACCAATTGTCCATTTTCTTACTCTAACTTCTCAATATCCGTTTTATTTATGCGTTCAAAAGTTCACACAGCCCGTCAAGCGCACGCTTAATCGTTGATTCACGAACTGCGTTACGATCACCACCAAAATGACAGCGTTCAACTATCGGCGATTCGCCCTTTCTGCACCACGCGATATAAACCGTTCCCACGGGCTTTCCCGGTACCGCACCGCCCGGGCCGGCAATTCCGCTGACAGCTACCGCCATTGTCGCTGCGGATCGCGCCAATGCGCCCTGAACCATCTCTGAAACAGTCTCAGCACTTACTGCGCCATGACTCAAAAGCGTTTCGTGATCAACCCCCAACAGATCCTCTTTGGATTGGTTGCTGTAGGTCACAAATCCCCTGTCAAACCACTCACTTGATCCCGGAATTTGCGTAATAGCGCAGGCAATCCCTCCTGCTGTGCAGGATTCTGCCGTAGCGATCACCGCTTTTTGCTCTAGGGCAAGCTCTCCTAATTTTTCAGATAATTTAACAAAGAGTTCCATATCAATACAGCAGCCACTGCGCTGCCAACAACACTAACCAAGCATACAAGGCGGCGATGGCATCATCGAGCATGATGCCGAAACCGTTTTTCATTTTTTGATCAAAGTAGTCCGCCGGGGGCAATTTCACGATGTCAAAAAAGCGAAATGCCACAAACGCTGCGATTTGCCAGGAAAGCACCGGAGGCACAAGAGCCAAAAGAAGCCAAATGGCAAAAACCTCGTCAATAACGATAGAACCGTGATCCGGAACACCGAGGTCATCGCTTGTCTTCTGACAGGCCCATGCCCCCAACAAAAAACTCAAAACGACGATAAAAAACCAGGCCGGATAAGGAATCCAGGGATTAAGCAGAACAAAGACAATCCATCCCGCCAGCGTTCCCCAGGTGCCGGGTGCGGGACGAATGACGCCGCTGCCGAAAAAAGACGCGATCATGTGTGCCGGATGACTGAAGGCAAAGCCCAGCGTCATGTGCACCTTATTAACCGGATTATCACTGCTGTATTTTTCTAACATCTTATTCAGAGAAGTGATCAAACCCATGATAGGTATTGCTGACTTCCGATCCGTTTTTATCTAAAAGAAGAAGCCCCTGTTGAACAATCGTTCCGACTCGTGAAAAAAGCAGTGCATCGCCCAGTTCGCTTCCGGCTTTTTGATACTCTGCTATAGCTTCACGGGCGCTTACCGGAGCTGTCCAAACAAGTTCGTAGTCATCACCGCCCGCCAATTGCGCCTGCCGCCTTTTCTCAATAGGTAAGGCCGCAAGCTCAGGGCTTTGTGCGAGTGAGTCCACATTAACAACCGCACCGACACCCGAGCGCGACAAAATATTACCGAGGTCTTTTAGAAAACCGTCAGAAATATCGGCACACGCACTTGCACAGCCACTTAAAAAGCGACCCAATTGAACTCTCGGCGTGGGATCATCCATTGCCCGGGCCAAATAATCATTACAGCATCCCTGCCATTGCCCCGTTCTGAGCATCAAAGCCATATACGCATCGCCCGGCGTACCGCTTACCCAAATATCGTCACCGACTCTTGCTCCTTGACGAGTCAAGCCTTTTTCAACTTCCCCGATTGCTGTAATGGTAATGCTGAACGGAGCTTGAGCCTGACCGATTCGAGCAGTTTTTGTCGTATCGCCGCCAAGCAAAGGACATTGGAAAGTTTCTGCAACTTCCTGCAAGCCGCGGCTAAATGCCTCTAACCACTCAGGATCCGTTTGAGGAAGCGACAGTGCGAGGAAAAAGCAGCGGGGAACGGCGCCGGCCGCCGCCAAATCGGAAAGATTAACGGAAAGTGCCTTTTTACCTACTGTGTAAGGATTGGCATCAGGCAAGAAATGCGTACCGGAGGCCACCGTATCCGTCGTTATTGCCAAACGGATGGGACCGGCCTGAATAATCGCGCAATCATCCCCGATCCCTTGGGTTGGCCACTGACCGGGGATGTTGAAATTGAAGAAGCGGGTAATGAGCTCAGTTTCGCTAAGGCATGGGCCCATAAATTTACTTTTTCGCACCCACCTCAGCCGCACGCACATCGGCAGCGACTTTATCAAGAACACCGTTGACATAACGGAAACCGTCTGAACCGCCAAAAAGCTTGGCCAATTCCACAGCCTCGTTAATCACCACACGGTACGGAATCTCCAGGTGGTACTTCAATTCATAAGTTCCCACGAGGAGCACAGAGCGTTCTACCAGCGACAGGCGAGAAATTTCGCGGTCGACATGCTTGGCAAAAAGCGTTTGCAGCTCTTCGGCATGATCGATGACGCCGGCGAGCAGTTCAGAGAAATGTTTTTTGTCGCAGCGCTCAAAATCCGCGGCATCAATGGCAGCCCCGGCAACCGGCTCACCGTCATCGCTGAGCACACTCAAAAGCGTGCGTTCAATTGTGACAGCATCGGCTGCGCTC
>CAJKMT010000051.1 GCA_905201055.1 uncultured Sutterella sp.
CCCCTGCCTTTCTAATATAGAACTCTCCAACGATGTTTGGACTCCAAACATTGAAGGCGGATTAGCTCACGGAGGCATTGATTATGCTACGTCAGCCAGTGGTGCTTTTGAACACGATACCCCATTAACTTCCACCGTTTACTTCTGGTCTGGATCAGGAGGAAACGGAGAATCTGGTTTTTCATTTCAAGCATCAAGAGACAATGCGATCTATGCTAGTGATCACGTACAGGCTCCAGCTCTGCAAACTTTGGCCTGCATTAAAGTTTGATGCACACGAGAGCTTGAAGTGCTGATACCTGCAGATTCGCTCCGGTCACGTATTCTGCAGATCCCCGGGAAGCATCTAAAGTCATTTCGCATGGGAATGGACCACCAGAACCTCCGCCAACTAATGGTCCTGCTCCGAGTGATTCCCACTCGATGACTCCGCTTCCGGGGTAATCCATCCAGGCTGGGACGTACTGCTTAAAGCTTTCAATGTTTGGGAAGTATCCAAACATCACGGGGCAAACAACCTATGGGACCTTTCAAGGAAGCTCTCCATCAGGTTTTATTGGAGCACTATACAATGCCGGTCGGAACGGACAAGGGAATCTTATTTCAGGTGGTAATTACTGGACTTCAATCGGTTTAGATGCGAGTAAATCAGACTCAACTTACGAAAGCGATAAAGTTCAAGTTTCAAGTTTGCAGGTTCTGGCCTGTATTAAAGTTTGATACACGTTAGAACACTTAAAGCAGACACCTGCAACTTATCACCAGAGTACAAAGCATTTCCGTCAGACGCATTAAAAACGATTGATTTATTGTCGTAAGGCGCTGTCTGAGCGCCAGTATCCTTCTCACCTTGGCTGAAAACACCGGAAAGGTACTGCCAGTGCGAATGAAGTGTCGTAAATTCTCCCGTCATGTTTGGAGTCCAAACATTTATGGGAAAACTCGATACGCCGCTTGGCTTGATGATGCGGCATCGACCGGACCGTTCTCCGCTGATCCAGATCAGCAAAGACTTTATCCAATGTATAACAGCTCGTCAGCTTACTACACGGGGCTTATTTTTGATGCCCATGATGCTAACTCGATCTATGCAGGAACTTCGCTACAAATTTCGGCACTTCAGACTCTAGTCTGCATTAAATCTTAATACAGACTAATGCACACAAAGAGGCTGATTGAACCGTTTGACCTGCATAAATGTCATTTGAATCAGAGGCATCGAAAGAGACAACTGTCCCCACATTCGCTGTTTCAGAGGCACTGTGCCCTTGTCCTTCTTTTCGGGCTGAAAAGGGTCCTGTTCCATAGGAATCATTTCCTGTGTTTCCAAAGTACCCTGCCTTTCTAATATAGAACTCTCCAACGATGTTTGGACTCCAAACATCGTAGGTTCTTACGGCATACAAGGCGACATTGGAGCCATGCACCCTGCTGCAGAACTCAGTGGAGCGTTTGGCAAGGGGGAATCTAGACTTCATGCAATTCAAGGTACCACTGTTGGGGGATCTTTTGACCTTTCAATTGAGGCATCTCGTTGCTCAAGTGAATATGCGACTGGAGCTACTTTGCAACCGTCAGCCTTGTCTGTGCTTTGTTGCATTAAATTTTGATGCAACAAAGGACCTGTAAGGCCGAAGGCTGTAAAGTGCCGCCGGTCACATATTCGGCCGACACTTTCGATGGATCAAAACCAATTAAATTTGGTTTGTTGCCATCAGCCGTACCATTGAAAGATGCGTTATCGTTGAATTTCTCCGTTGTCTGATAGAAGGCACCTTCGAGCGCATATCGATTGCTCTGATACGTGATGCCCATGTATGGCCAAGCCATTTTACTAACCATGTTTGGACTAAACCTTTATGCAAACCAGAGTTTGCAATGCAGAAAGCTGTAGCTTATCTCCGTTGTAAAGGGAGTTAGCTGAATTGGCATTGAAAAGTAATCCCAAAGTCGATGACGCTCCATCTGCGTTAGGGAATCTCCCCTGTTCGCTCTCGTCAGGTACAAACGGAGGTGTTGTACTCGCTACAGAAAGCCAAGCAGAATAGATCGTTTTCCCATTCATGTTTGGGGATTAAACATCGCTCCGAAACCCCTTAAGCTACGGGCTTCGGAGCTGTGCTCAGCACAGGGGCATTTTGACCACTTAAAAAGGCGAAACGCCCATGCCGGAGGGGTTCTCTTCTAAAAGTCCAGCACTGGCAGCACAAAAGAGAACGTAGGAACTCCACTTCTCCATGACCATTCGTCTGGACTCTAAGAAGTCTGACCGCTGATACGCTCGATAAACCTTGTCGCCAGCCACGTGCGACAGGCAAGATTCGGCGATCTCAAAGCTAACCCCGTTATCGGCCATCCAGCAGCGAGCCATTGACCTGAAGCCGTGGGGAACAATTTGACCGCCCAAATCAGTGTGCAAAAGATATTTTGCGAGAGCTTGCTTGCTGATGTGGCCGTTGGATTTTCTGCCGGCGAAAATGAACTTGTTTCTCGGGTGCGGAGAGAACGACTTCTCCCGTTCAAGGAGTTTCTTCATTAGAGACGACAAAGGTACTCGGTGCTGTCGTCTCTTTTTCATGCTCTCCGCAGGAATCGTGATGACATCGTGATCAATCCACGACTTTTCGAGCATCGCAACCTCGCCCGGTCGGAGCATCGAACAGAGCGAGAAAAGAAAGTAGTTTTGTAGGCGTGGCGGTGCGTCTTTCATGACTCGCATGACAGAGGGCAGCATCCGCCAATCAAGCGATGGCATCGGATGGCTTACTGCCGGTGCGAAGGCTTTAGAGATTTTTGAGATCGGATTATGTGAGATATAACCGGCAAAGACCGCCAGATCAAGGATTTCACGAAGACGCATCAGCACGTGCTTAAGTGTGCACTGATGACCTCTAGCCTCAATGCTACGTACTGTCTTAATGACTAGCGGAGCGGTGATTTCGTCAAGTTGATGATTTCCGAGATGTTGAATTAGATGTCTGTGAATTGTCCTTCGCTCTCGATCATAGCTCACGATTCGACCTTTCTTAGCACTACACCACAACTGAAAGGCGTCGTTGAGGTTGTAACTTTTGATCGGATCGATATCGAACGCTTTTTGTCTTTTTCTCGCTTCAGCTTTTGCTTGCTGAAGTCCTAGGTCTGGGAAGTGACCTAGCGTTAAATCAATGATTCTACCGTTTTGGGGGACTCGCAAGACCCAAGACTTAGTGCCTGAAGGGTGAACTCTTAGAGTAAGCCCTTTCTCCATTGCGATTGAAAAACGTTTTTCTCGCGGCTTGAGTGCCGCAATTTTTTTACTTGTAAGGGTGCTCTTCATGTTGACTCCTATCTACTACTTTGACCAAGACGGCTATTTTTCTCGCATCGGTCGAGCTCAAAAGCTTGAAGATGGATCGGTTTTGATGCCGACTGATGCAACAGAAATCAAACCGGATGATGAGAAGATCAAATCTCATTTTGCAAAATGGAATGGAGATTCGGGTGTTTGGGAATACGAAGTGAAGCCGACTTCCGCTGCCGACTTCATCGGTTTGCAT
The DNA here is from genome assembly GCA_905201055.1 of uncultured Sutterella sp. Taxonomy (GTDB): domain Bacteria; phylum Pseudomonadota; class Gammaproteobacteria; order Burkholderiales; family Burkholderiaceae_F; genus Aphodousia. The sequence goes on from CAJKMT010000051.1 coordinate 3,540, forward strand.
ATCTCTCACAAGAGTCAGACAGAACATGACCGCGAAATGCGCAAACTGCTTCAAGATCTCGTGAAAGCAGACTCTGAGCACTACAAAGTGATCCGAGGGAGCAAAGAAGAAGGCCTGTGGTGGGGTGTCGAAAAGATCCCCGAAAAGACTCAGGACGAGAAAGACCTCGAAGCCGCAAAGCAGGAAGAGCAAGAGCTTCAGTCTTTCCTCAGCTCGACCGACTACGTAGCCGCCAAGCTCGCAGAAGGCGTGGCAACCAAGGAAGAGTATGCAGACGTACTGCAACAGCGAGCAGAAGCCCGAGACCGCATCAATGCACTCCGTGCTTCTCAGGAAACTTTGACCGCAAAGATTCAAGAGGCTAAAGCATGATAAAGCTTGTCCTGAAATGGATTGCTTTGATCCTTCCGTCACTCTTCATGGCAGTTTTTGCCCGGATCCTCTGTCCAATTCTTCCGCTTTTTGCCAGTGAAGACGGTTGGCTACCGAAGTGGCTTTGGTGGTTCCAGACTCCTTTTGACAGCCTGGATGGTGACGAAGGATCATGGGAGCGCAACCCTGGGACGGGTAAATGGGATACGTACAAGCGTCGTGTCGCTTGGCTCTGGAGAAATTCCGCCTACGGCTTCGATATGCGCGTGTGCGGTATCAAAGTCGATCCCGATGCCGATCGGATTATCCATATCGGCAACGAAGATATCGGCGACAACACCGGAATTTCGGGCAGTTGCCGCTGGTATGCCTTCAAAGGCGAATCCGACGAGGTTATCGCATGGCAGTTCATGTTCGTGTGGCACTACGACATCTTCAAATGGCACAAATGCGTTCGCATAGGCGCGGGATGGAAGATTTGGAGCGAAGAAAAGCTCTATGACGAACCGGCGCAATACTGGATTTACTTTAATCCTCTTAAATAAGGAGAATTCGAAATGACAAAAACGGAACTTAAAGAAATGCTTAAGCAACTCGGTGCACGTGCTGAAAGCGTAGCGGGCGAGATTATGGAAAAAGTAGAAGAAGAAAAAGCAGAACTCGACTCTTCGACACGCAGAAAAGTCCGTGCCTTTTGGCTTCCTGTCGGTTTTATCCTTGGTGTTGCAGTGACTCTCGTTGCTCAACTTGCTTTCTAATAATAGCGGGAGCGTGAGATGTTAAACACGCTAGGCAATTACATTCCGGCAGCGTCAGAACGTGTGTTGATGACAATTGGCGGTGCCGTGGGTGCCGCTTTTTCTTTTGCTTTCGGAAACGTGGCGCCTTTAATCGTTTGGCTGAGCATTTTTGTCTCTGTCGATATGTGCCTTGGCGTTCTCGCTGCAGTTCACAAGGGGCGATGGCAGGCCAGAGTGATGTTCTGGGGGGTGATCCGAAAGGTGACGATGTTCTGCATTGTCGCCTTGGCCCACGGCCTTGACATCACTCTGCACGACTTAATTCACATCGATTTTGTCCAAAGCATTGTCATTGTCGCTTACACGGCGGCCGAATTTGGCTCGATCATCAAGAATCTTGAAAAGGCGGGTCTTGGGAGCGTTGTGCCTCCAATTCTCCGCTACATACTCTATGCGATCAATGACTACCTTGAAGAACGTGCGAAAAAGACCGTGCCGGTGAATCTGAAGAAGGAGAAAAAAGATGGCGAGTGAATTTCGCCCATTTGGATCATATCAGCCCTCTCTTGCAGAGGGCTTTGTTTCAGGTTGGGAAGGTGAGCGCCTGACTGCATATCCATGCTCTGCAGGTGTTTGGACTATTGGTTTTGGCCACACAAAAGGTGTGAAACAAGGCGATACGTGTACTGCAGAGCAAGCTCGCGCGTGGCTTCTCGAAGATCTCGCAGATGCTCAAATGCGCTTGGCTCGATACATCAATGTCCCGGTTACTCAAAATGAGTTCATTGCACTTGTTTCTCTAGTCTTTAACGTCGGTGTAGGAAATTTAAGCCGTTCTAAGTTGCTTAGAAAACTCAATTCTGGCGACCGAGAGGGTGCGGCTGATGAGTTTCTCGACTTCGATCTTGCGAACGGTCAACGGGTGGCAGGTTTAACCCGCCGTCGTAAAGCTGAGCACGATCTTTTCTTAACGGATTGACGATGTCAGACACTTTAAAAATAGGGGGTATCGGTTTTGTGATCGGACTCTTTGTTGCAGCGATTGCTGCTCACATTTGCTACGACTTAGGGTTTGATCATGGAACTGCTGAAGCAGTGGCTAAACAGGCTGAGGCCGTAAAAATAGCTCAAAAAGAGGTGAAAAAAGATTATGAAAAGCGTATTCAAGAGCTTACTATTTCTCTTGAGCGCATTCGCAATGACAATGCTGAACGGATGCGCCAGCTCAACGAGTTCAGTCACGCCCGAACAGATCTGGCAACCTGCCACCGTGACAGAAGTGAACTTGCAAGATTGGCGGTCAGAGGTGAAGAGCTACTCAGACGAGCTGACTCGTATCTTGAAGCGCTCAAATGAAAAATAGCCGGAGCAATCGCTCCGGCCCTCTTTTATTCTTCGTTCGCCAGCTCTTCGGCGATTTCGTCTTTGCATTGATCCCACCATTGAGAGCCCCATTCTCGTGGATCGTCGCCTGTCACTTCGATTTTCGTGTTTCCGTGGTGCCAAGGGCAGCACCATGGAGCGGGGGAGTCTTCTAAGTCGTCAGTGTAACCGCCGGCAGCTTCCCACCCTTCGATGAATTGCGCTTGTTGTTCTTCCGTGAAGTCTTTCGTGTCAATCATTTTGTGTCCCTCTAAAGTGTCAAGTGTCTTTTGAATCCAAGCCGAGCCGCCTAAGTTTTTCAGTGTCTCGTGCTGGGTTTCAGTCAGTCGAAAAATAACGGGCTTTGTACCTGCGACCTTTCGACCTGCTCCGTGTCTCTTTCCGCCCCAGCTTCTCATCTTGAACTCCTCTTTGTTTCTTGTTGACTTGAATTATATATATATCATCAATCAAGTTATCAACTTGAAAAATGTATATTGTTAATCAAGTTTGATTTCAATCAAAAGTAATGTCACTTGTTAGAAAGTCGATTCGATTTTTGTTTTTTAGTTGTAAGGAGATTTTTTGTACAATTCGTTCTGAAATTTTGGCATGGTGTCTAGTCGTGGTTTTATGGTAATAAATATGGTAATAAATTTGCCTGCAAACAAATCTAATCGTTGAAAATACTGATGGGTTTTGTTCTCGGCGGGGCCACCATCAAACTCAATATCGGCTCAGTCTTTTGACTGGGCCTTTATTGTTTCCTGCTGTTCTCTAAAAATCAAAAATTCTTAGTACAATAGCAAATTTGCGAAGATATTTCGGGGAATAACCATCGGATTATTCTCTGAAAAAAACGAAATTCTCCTTATTTGGCAAAGTCTTTATTTTTGGTTCTCGGATTGATTTTCAATGGCTACTAAACGTTCTGATTACGGCGAATCCAGTATTAAAGTCTTAAAAGGTCTTGAACCGGTCAAACAGCGCCCGGGCATGTACACCTTAACGGATAACCCCCTGCATATCATTCAGGAAGTTATCGATAACTCCAGTGACGAAGTTTTGGCGGGTGGCGCCTCACGTATTGAGGTAACTCTGCACGCGGACGGCTCTGTGACCGTGACTGACGACGGCCGCGGTATTCCAGTGGGCATTCATAAAGAAGAGGGAGTGCCCGCGGTGCAGCTTGTTTTCACACAACTGCATGCGGGCGGCAAATTTGAAAAGGATTCCGGAGGCGCGTATTCGTTTGCGGGCGGTTTGCACGGCGTCGGTGTTTCCGTCACCAACGCGTTGTCAAAACGACTTGAAGTGACAGTGTGGCGCGAGGGAAAAGAGCACCGCATCGTTTTTGCCGATGGAGACGTGATCGAACCGTTGACAAGCCAAAAGAGTCCGAGACCGAAATCTTCTACCGGCACATGCGTGCACGTGTGGCCTGATCCAAAATACTTTGACAGTCCCAATATTCCGGTGGAGCAGTTGGTGCGACTTTTGCGTTCCAAGGCGGTTTTGATGCCGGGCTGCGAAGTGGTCTTTAATAACGAAAAGAATCAAACAACGCAGACTTGGAAGTTTGACGGCGGACTCAGAGAGTACCTTTTATCAGAAATGACCGCCGAGCCCATGATTCCTCCTTTTGAATCCAGCGGTTATGCGGAGGATGAATCCATGGGTTTTGCCGTGGGGGAAGGCGCGAGCTGGGTGGTTGCCTGGCAGGAAGAGGGGGTTCCCGTTCGCGAAAGCTACGTGAACCTGATTCCGACGCCCGCCGGCGGCACACATGAATCGGGTTTGCGCGAGGGGCTGTATCTGGCAATTAAAGCGTTTATCGAAGCGCACGGTCTGATGCAGAAAAACGTCAAGCTTTTGACCGAAGACGTTTTTGCCCGAGCGAGCGCCATTTTGAGCGCCAAGGTTCTCGATCCGCAATTTCAGGGACAAACGAAAGAGCGTCTCAATAATCGAGATGCACTGCGCTTAGTGAGTAACTTTGTTCGCACGCAGTTTGAATTCTGGCTCAACGGTCACGTTGAAGAAGGCAAGAAGCTTGCAGAGCTTGTAATCAAGCAAGCTCAGGCTCGTCAGAATTCCGCCAAGAAAGTCACCAAGCGTAAGGGTTCAAGTGTCGCCGTGCTGCCCGGCAAACTTACCGACTGCGAAAGTGAAGACATCACCAAAAACGAGCTTTTCTTAGTGGAAGGGGATTCCGCCGGTGGTTCTGCGAAAAAGGGACGCAACAAGGACTTTCAGGCGATTTTGCCCTTGCGCGGAAAGGTGCTTAATACTTGGGAAGTGGACCGCGACCGTATTTTCGCCAACAACGAAATTCACGATATTTCGGTGGCAATCGGTGTCGATCCCCACGGTCCCGATGAAGAGCCCGATTTGTCTGAACTGCGCTACGGCAAGATCTGCATCATGGCCGATGCCGACGTGGACGGCTCTCACATTCAGGTACTGCTTTTAACGCTCTTTTTCCGCCACTTCCCGGCATTAATCCGCAAGGGTCATGTGTTTGTCGCAAGACCGCCGCTATTCCGTGTGGATGTGCCTAAGACCGGCCGCAAACCCGCCCGCACAGTCTATTGTCTGGATGAACGTGAGTTGGCTGTTGAGCGCAAGAAGCTTGAAAAAGAAAAAGTGAACATGGAAAAAGTAAAGATCTCGCGCTTTAAAGGTTTGGGCGAAATGAGCGATGAGCAGCTTTGGGATACAACGCTTAATCCCGAGACGCGCCGCCTGATGCCCGTGAGCTTCGGTGATCTCTCTTTGGCAGAGAGCCGTGAGATGTTTGACATGCTCATGGGACGCTCGGAAGCAGCGATGCGCCGGGCCTGGATGGAAAATAACGGTGACCAAGTTGAAGTGGATATTTAAGGAGATCGGACGTGACTAAGAATCAAACTGAAGATTTGTTCTCGGCCGACCTTTTCGGCGATGAGAATCATGAGCAGGAAGTTGAACTTAAAACTGAAGAGATGCAGCCTGCAGAAAGTGAAACCGTTACTTTAACTGACGAGAAGTCTCAGGAAGGAAACGAAGAACAAGTGCAGCCTCAAAACGAACCGGCTGATGCCGAGACTTCAGAAGAAGAGCAATCTATTGAAACTGAGCCGCAGGAAGAAGTGCCTGCGCTCATTCCCCTGGAAGCGCGCCCGGTGCTTTCGGGCGATGACGGGGAGCGTCTGACGCTTGCGCACTTTGCGAGCCACGCCTATCTCGAATACGCCATGTCGGTCGTGAAGGGTCGTGCGCTGCCTGCGATCGGTGACGGCCAAAAACCCGTGCAGCGCCGCATTCTCTACGCCATGCACGAAATGGGCTTGGGCCGAGTGGACGCCAAGACTGTGAAAAGCGCCCGCGTGGTGGGTGACGTGTTGGGTAAATTCCATCCCCACGGTGATACGGCAGCCTACGACGCCATGGTGCGTATGGCG
>CAJKMT010000052.1 GCA_905201055.1 uncultured Sutterella sp.
TTCGACGCTTCATGGAATGGAGAAAGCAAAAGGCAAACGTTCGCCGGTAATGCAGCGGTTAATGATGGAATAGTCAGTGGGATGGAAAACGCTGTTACCCAGCCCTGCAAAAGCAGCAACAGGATAAAACCACCAGTAATTCTGAGCCACACTGAATAAAAAACCGGCAATCATCAGCAATCCGACACCGCCGTAGAGGCACTTCTTCGGACCGAATTTGTCAACAAGCACGCCGCTTGTGGCTTGTCCCAGGGAACTTGTGATGAAAAAGACCGTCATCACCGCGCCCATCTGAGCGTAGGACGTGCCGAATTCCGGCATGATCCACGGGAAAAGCGGCGGGATGATCAGATGGAAATAGTGAGACAGACCATGAGCTACACCCAATAGCGTAATCAGCAAAATGTCTTGTTTGCGGGCTTCGGTCATGGCGGCACTCTCGATCAGTTAGCTTTCCAAAGCAGCGTAGAAATAGCCAAAATCGTAAAAATGACAGCGCTTGTCTTATTCAGGATAGTCTGAACTTTGGGGCTTCGCAAGCGATCGGCCAAAGTTCCTGCGCACCAGGCCACTGCACAAAAGACGACAAGCGTGCACATCAGAAAAGTCACACCCATGATGAGCATTTGAATCATCACTTCGTTTTCACTTGCCCCCTTCACGATAAACTGCGGGAAAAAGGCAAGAAAGAAGATCAGCACTTTGGGGTTGGTGATATTCATGATGATGCCGCGGCGCCAAAGCTGAAATAAGGTGAGCCTCGGATACTTCTTCGCTGCGTCCTTATCATCACTTCCCGCCGGCGCATTCCACGCCCCCCAGGCCAAATATAAAAGATAGGCAGCACCCGCAAACTGAATGATCATCAATAAAGTGGGCGATGCTGCAACGACCGCTGCCACACCGAAAGCTGCAAGAAGCGTCTGTATAAAAACCCCGACACAAAGACCTAGCGTCACAAAGATTCCCGCTTTTGCGCCGTACATAGCTGACTGCAGCAAAACAAAGAGATTATCGGGTCCCGGAGCCACAGCCAAGACTGCGGCAGCAATCGTAAAACTTACCCAAAGATCAAAAGGCATTATCTTCCTTTCAGCAAAAAGCCCTTGCAGCACTGATGCAGCAAGGGCTTGGAACCTAAAGTTTAAATCGAATTAACCGACAAACTTTCTGGCGTTTCTGAACATACGCATCCAGGGGCTGAATTCACCCAAGGTATCAGGCGCCCAGCTCATCTGCACAGTACGGTGTGTACGTTCCGGATGCGGCATCATGATCGTGAAACGACCGTCAGGAGTCGTCACACCGGTGATGCCGTCAGGAGAGCCGTTCGGGTTGAACGGATACACTTCCGTCGGACGGCCTGCCGGATCCACATAACGGGCAGCAAGCGTTGCCAGGCTGGCATCTTCAGCACTGAGCCACTTCACATGGCCTTCACCGTGGGAGTTGACGATCGGCATCATGCTTCCAGCCATACCGTCAAAGAAGATAGAAGGACTCTTCATCACTTCAACCTGCACCAGACGGGCTTCAAACTGTTCGCTGACATTGCGTACAAATTCAGGCCAGTGACTTGCACCGGGAATAATGTTACGCAAATGGCTCATCATCTGACAACCGTTACAAATACCTAAGGCAAATGTATCAGGACGGTTAAAGAATGCGGAGAACATGTCGACCATCTTGGGGTTGCGCAAAATGGTGGTTGCCCAACCGCCGCCAGCACCCAATACGTCACCGTAAGAGAATCCGCCGCAAGCGGCAAGACCGGCGAAATCCTTGAGGTCGCTGCGGCCGCTCAGAAGGTCGGTCATATGAACGTCAACAGCTTCAAAACCGGCGCGCGTAAAGGCCGCGGCCATTTCCGTCTGACTGTTAACCCCCTGCTCACGCAACACAGCAATTCTCGGACGAACACCTGTGGCAATATAGGGAGCCGCCACATCTTCTTCAGTGTCAAAGCTCGTACGAACGAAAAGCCCCGTGTCATCTTCCATCGTGCAGCGGGCGTATTCCTGATCAGCGCAGGAAGGATTGTCACGCATGCGGGCGATCTGCCAAGACACTTCTGACCAGGCTTTTTGCAGTTCCCCTCGGCTTTCCGTGTACAAAGCCTTGCCGTGCGCTTCAATCTTAAGAGCATCGTCAGCCGTGACTTCACCCACAAAGTGCGTGCAGTCAGCCAAACCGGCTTCTTTAACGGCAGCCAGGGTTTCTTCAACACGGTCTGCTCTGACCTGAAGCACGGCGCCCAATTCTTCACTAAAGAGTGCAGGCAGCACGTCTTTCATTTCGGAAGAATCCGTCATGGATGTCAGATCGATACGGGCACCGGTGTGACCCGCAAACATCATTTCAGCCACAGTAGCAAGTAAGCCGCCGTCGGCGCGGTCATGGTAAGCCAAAACGCAGCCTGCAAGCGTGAGCTTGCGAACCAACTTCACAAAGGCCTGCAGCTTCTTGGCATCATCCAAATCCGGCGTCACACTGCCGAATTGCTGAGTGACCTGAGAGAGGATGGAACCGGCCATACGGTTTTTGCCGCAGCCCAAGTCAATGGCAACCAAGACAGAATCAATATCGGTGCGAAGCTGAGGCGTAAGCGACAGGCGAACATCGCGCACAGGAGCTGCAGCCGAAACAATCAGAGAAACAGGCGAAGTCACCGTCTTCTTTTCACCGGCATCTTCCCAAGTCGTCTTCATCGAAAGGCTGTCCTTGCCGACAGGAATTGCCAGACCCATTTCCTGGCAGACAAGACTTGCCGCACACACGGCATCATAGAGCTTGGCGTCTTCGCCGGCCGTGCCGCAGGAAGCCATCCAGTTGGCAGACAGCTTCACAAAGTTCAAATCGATATCAGCGCTTGCGATGTTGGTGACTGCTTCACCGATTGCCATGCGGCTGGCCGCAGCCGAATCAGAAATTGCGAGCGGCGTTCTTTCACCCATACTCATCGCTTCGCCGCGATAGCCTTGGAAGCTCAAGTTCGTGACTGCGGCGTCTGCAACCGGCACCTGCCAGGGACCGACCATCTGATCGCGATGCACGAGGCCGCCCACCGTGCGGTCACCGATCGTGATCAGGAAGCTCTTGCTGCCCACTGTCGGGTGACGCAAAACATCTTTAACAGCCTTGGCTAAATCGATACCCTCAGCCTTAAATTCAGGCAAAGTCTTCTCAACATGCTCAACCGTGCGGTGCATGCGGGGTGCCTTACCGAGGAGCACTTCCATCGGCATATCCACTGCCGGCGTTTCGTTTTCAGCGCGAGACACAACAAGCGTGTTGTCTTCACTGATCGCACCCAACACAGCATAGGGGCAGCGTTCGCGGCGGCAAATCGCATCAAAAACTTCAAGAGATTCGGGAGCAATGGCGATGGAATAACGTTCCTGGCTTTCATTGCACCAGATTTCAAGCGGGCTCATGCCGCTTTCTTCAACAGGGACCTTGGTAAGATCAAGGTGAGCACCGTGACCGGAAAGGTCAGCCAATTCCGGCATAGCGTTGGACAAACCGCCGGCGCCAACGTCATGAATGGCCAAAATCGGATTCTTGTCACCGCTTGCCCAGCAGCGGTCGATCACTTCCTGAGCACGGCGTTCCATTTCGGCGTTGCCGCGCTGCACGCTGTCAAAGTCAAGCGATTCGGAGTTGCTGCCCGTTGCCATGGAGCTTGCCGCACCGCCGCCCAAACCGATTCGCATACCGGGGCCGCCCAAGCTGATCAAAAGCGTGCCCGGGGGCAAAGCCGTCTTATGCGTCTGATCACAGCGGATGTTGCCGATACCGCCCGCGAGCATAATGGGCTTGTGGTAGCCGTAGCGAGTGCCTCCGACATTGGATTCAAACACACGGAAGTAGCCCAAAACATTCGGGCGGCCGAATTCATTATTAAAAGCCGCAGCCCCGAGCGGACCGTCATTCATAATGGATAAGGCGCTTGCAATACGGCCGGGTTTTCCGTAGACCTTGTCGCTAACAGCGGAATCATCCGTGACGTCCTTATCATTTTCCCAGCCTTGGGGAGCATCAGGAAGCTGCAGGGAAGAAACCGTGAAGCCGCAGAGGCCTGCCTTCGGACGAGCGCCTCGGCCGGTTGCACCTTCATCGCGAATTTCACCGCCGGAGCCCGTAGAAGCGCCCGGGAACGGAGAAATGGCTGTCGGGTGATTGTGAGTTTCAACCTTAAAGACGGTGTGAGTGAGTTCCTCTTCTTCGGTGAACACTCGGCCAAAAGCTTCGCCTTCGGGAGTTCTCGGATAAAGACGAGGCACCTTGGCGCCTTCAAAAATAGCAGCATTATCAGAATAAGCCACAATCGTGCCGTCAGGATGCGCTTTATGCGTTTCGCGGATCATTCCGAAAAGCGTCTTTTCTTCGTCTTTGCCGTCAATCGTCCACTTGGCGTTGAAAATCTTATGGCGGCAGTGTTCGGAGTTAGCCTGCGCGAACATCATCAGTTCGACGTCGGTCGGGTTGCGCTTGGCCTTTGTGAAAGCATCGGTGAGATAGTCGATTTCATCTTCACTCATTGCCAAACCCATAGAAAGGTTGGCGTCAGCCAAAGCCTTGCGTCCCTCCTTCAAGAGATCCACCGTGACCATGGGTTTGCCGGGCAGCTCGGTAAAGAGCTTGGAAGCATCAATGCCGGCCTCAACCACGCTTTCTGTCATGCGGTCATGAAGAACGCCTGCCACTTGCGCTAAAACAGCACTTTCAGGAACAGTGCCGCCGAAATCCACGTTATAGAGCGTGCCGCGTTCGATGCGAACGATCACATCGAAACCGCAGTTATGAGCAATATCCGTGGCTTTACTGGCCCAAGGACTGATCGTGCCCAACCGAGGAATAACCATAAAGGTGGCATCGGCTTTCATATCGGCATTTTCAAAGCCATAATGCAAAAGCGCCTGCAAACGGGCGCTTTCATCTTCAGTTAAAGTTCTTTGAGCATGAACAAAGTGCACAAAGCGGGCAGAAACTCCCTGAGCGCCGGGCGCAACTTGGCGGATTGCCTTTAAAAGACGAGCCGCACGGAAGTCCGACAGAGCACTCGCGGCCATTAAAGTAAACATCGAAACGGTGTTAGACATGGCTGATAATGTCCCCAAAAAGATTCAATAGAAAAAAACATTAACCAATTCATTATAAGTGCCGATGTCAATAAATTCCCCTTTCCTGCTGATTCAGCCCAAAATTTTTAGCTTTACCGAAAGCTTTTTAACACTGATCCCGGCAAAAACAGTTGCGCATAACCCGAAAAGAAGAACTATCTATTAAAATGTAGCCGTTTAAAAAATGGAATTTAAGGAGCGGTTTAAGACTATGTCGACCACGCTTTTGACTTTGGAAGAATTGGGTGAATTGGAAACCCGTTTAAGTCACGTCCTGCCTCAGGGCACCCTGATGGATCGTGCGGGTTTCGTTGCCGCCAACTGGATTGATGATCAATGTGACGCAGCAAGCACTATTGTGATTCTGTGCGGACAAGGCAATAACGGCGGCGACGGCTACACCGCTGCCCTGCATTTGAAGAGCCGCGGACACAATGTGATTTGCGTGGCAATCGGCGGCAAGAAGCCTAAGACTGAAGACGCGCTTCGCGCTTACAACCGCTGGATTGAAAAAGGCGGCGAGGTGATTGACGATCCCTACATGGCTCCGAAAGCCGATGTGGTGGTCGATGCAATGCTCGGCGTCGGCATTACCAAAGCCATTTCGGGTGACTACATTGATGCCGCTCTGTGGTTCAATGAACGCCAGGCTCTTCACATGGCCATTGATGTGCCGACCGGTATTGATGCAGAAAAAGGCAATTGGGTGGGCGGCATCAAGGGGTGCGTCGCTGACATGACGCTTAACCTGATCAGTGCCAAGGCGGGCTGCTTCATGAATGACGGCAAAGACGCAAGCGGTATGGTTACGCTCTCTGAACTGGATGTTTCCGTTCCCCTTTCTTCTTTGGGCCTCATTGATACGGATGACTTCAAACACATTCTCGAATTGCGTAAGTACCACTCGCACAAAGGTACCTACGGTCACTGTGTCGTCGTGGGCGGCGATAAGGGCAAAGTCGGCGCGGCGCTTCTTGCCGCGCGAGCCGCGTTAAAGCTTGGCGCAGGCAGCGTTACTGTGGAACTGATGGCTCAAAACGCTCCCCTTTACGATCCGATGCAGCCCGAATTGATGATCACCGATGAACCGGTTGATCTCACCAAAGCCGATGTCGTCGTGATCGGCTGCGGCATGGGTTTCAGCAAAAAAGCCAAAGACAGACTCGTTGAAGCAGTTCGCACCAATGTACCGCTCATTATCGATGCCGATGCGCTCACGATGATCTCCCAGGATCAGTCTCTCGAAGATGAAGTACTTGCCCGTAAAGCCCATACGGTCATCACTCCTCATCCGGGCGAAGCCGCAAAAATGCTTCACCGTGATGTCAAGAGCATTCAGGAAGACCGCGTCACGAGCGCCCGTGAATTGTCGCTTCAAACCGGTGCCATTACCGTTTTGAAGGGCACCGGTACCGTGGTCACGCTCCGAAGCTCTCGCTCCTGGATCAACCCGACGGGCAATGCCTGCCTGGCAACGGCCGGCTCCGGTGATGTCCTTGCGGGCATGATCGGCGCATTCTTTGCTCAGAAATTTGACCTCGTGAGCGCAACGCTTGGTGCCGTATGGCTTCACGGTGAAGCGGTTCGAGCCAGAAACACCGGTATTGTCGCGATGGACATCTGCGAGCGTGCAGCACGTGCTCTCGAAATTCTCCGTTGGGGCGGCAATCCCGATGACCTCGTGGATCCGTATGATGAAAGCGAGTTTGTTTTAGATGAAGACGGTCCGGGCGAAGCCATTGCCCGTACCATGGGTTCTGAAGAAGCCTAATCATCAGGGTAAAAAAATCCCGGCTCTGCAATTTAGCGGCAAGCCGGGATTTTTTTGACTCCGGTTTTTTCACCGGAGTCAAGCGGACATTATTGAGCGTTTTCTTCGCTGGGCTTGTAGCCGGGCTTATATTCTTCTTTGAGAATTTGTGTGCCGAACTTGGCTTCCAAACCGCTGATAAAGGCAGCCTGTTCAGGGTTGCTGTAAAGCTGAGCCAACTCAGCCTTACGCATGGCAAGCTGTTCAGGTGAAGCTTCAACCTTCTTTGCGCTTTGAACTTCAACGACCACATAAGAGCCGTCAGGCGTCAGAACACCGGTATAGGCCGGCAGCTGATCAGCTTGGGGACGCAAAGCCGCGGTCACAACTTCATAAGCATAGGCGCCCGGACGTTCACGGGAGACAACAGCCTTTTCACCGAACTTAGCGCTGGCAGCTTTCTTGTCTTTAAGCGCAGCAATATCCTTTTCACCCTGAGCCTTGGCGGCTTCAGCAGCCTTGCGGTTCTTCAGGGAAGTGACAATATCATTTTTCACTTCTTCAAAAGGCTTGACTGATTGACGATGGTGAGCCGTCACGCGGGCAGACAGCAGCGTGTTGGCTGCCACTTCAATGGCGTTGGAGTTGCGCTTATCTTCCAAGACATCAAAGCTATAGAGAGCTTCAATCACATTGGGGTTTAAGACCGAATCCTGATGATCGCGCGTAATGCCTTTGGCCGTTTGAATCGTCAAACCGTAACGTTCAGCCACAGGCTGCAGGGATTCGCTTTGCTCATAAACCATGTTGGAGAAGCTTTCAGCGTCTTCAGCGAAAGCCTGCATAGCGGCCTGCTGCTGATAAAGCGCTTCGATTTCACCGCGAACTTCAGCCAAAGCCTTGGGTTGGGCAGGTTTGACATCGTCAATGCGGATGATGTGGTAGCCGAACTGAGTTTTCACCGGTGCCACCAAGTCCCCTTTCTTGCCGTTAAAGACGGCAGCGTCAAATTCAGGAACCATCATGCCTTTTTGGAAAAAGCCCAAATCACCGCCTTGGCGGGCGCTGCCGGGATCGGCGGATTTTTCCTTGGCCAATTGAGCAAACTTGGAAGAATCAGCCTGAAGCTGCTTATAGAGCTCATCGGCTTCTTTCTTAGCCTGAGCGTCATCTTTATCGGCGTTCACGGCAATCAGAATATGACTTGCGCGTCTTTGTTCAGGCGTAGAGAAGCGTTGAAGATTTTGTTCATAGAACGTCTTGATGTCTTCTTCGCTAGCCTGAATGTTTTTGTAGCTGGCCGGAGACAAAACGACGTATTCGATATCGACGCTTTCAGGCACATTAAAGAGAGCCTGATTTTGATCGTAATAGGTCTTGGCCTCCTCATCGGTCACCTTGACGCTCTTTAAGAAAGCATCGGGCTTGACAGTGAATGTACGGATCGTGCGCTCTTCGGTGAGCAAATCATGAATGCGCTGAGCAACCGTGTTGCTTGCCAAAGTCGTTTGAGAAACAGAAGCCAAGAGCATCTGACGGGAAAGGTCACGGCGCAGTTCGAGCACAAACTGTTCATCGGACTTACCCATGCTGTTTAAGAACTGCTGATAGGCTTCGACAGAGAATTTACCGTTACGCTGAAAAGCGGGAGCCTGCTTAACGAGATTGATCGCATCGGCTTCACCGACATTGATGTATTCGCTTGCAATTTCCAAGGAAACGGCGCGGTCGCTGATCAGGGCAGCGAGAATGGAAGCACGCGCTTCAGCCGTATCGAGCATGTTAGCCTTGAAGCTTGAGCCCATCTGGCGGCGGAAATTTTCCAAATACTGACGTTTGGAGTTATCAAAATCCATTTGAGTAATGGACGTGTCACCGACCGTTGCCAAATCGTTTTCAGAGTCCGACATGCGGTTATAACTGTAAATACCCGTGACAACGAACGAAGGAATGATGAAAATCATTGCGATGAACATCATCCAACGCTTGTGTGTACGAAAAGCCTGAAGCATTTCTTAATCCCTAAAAGTACAAAAAATCATTGACGCGGCCGACGGACCGCAAAAATGAGCTAATTCTAGCAATTACAGCAGGATCACGCTTGAAAGAAAAGGCAAAGGACACGAACCTTTACGATTTCGAAAAAGATATGGGGAAAATTGAAGAGAAGCTGGCGGAGTGGACGGGACTCGAACCCGCGACCCTCGGCGTGACAG
>CAJKMT010000053.1 GCA_905201055.1 uncultured Sutterella sp.
TCATGGGTACGATTACCGGTTCCGGTGACGCTGCCACGATGGCCTTTAACGAAGCTGTGACACCGCATGCTCCTGAATTCGGCATGGAAATCAAAGCTTTGGGCGCCTTGGCCTTCTTGACCGGTGCTTTGGGCCGTACGATGAGCCCGATTGCCGGCGCTATGGTTGTTGTCTCCGGTATCGCTATGGCTAACCCGATGGACGTTGCCAAGCGCACGGCTCTGCCCTGCACGGTCGCTGTGTTCGTGTTGGCTTTGTTCATGGTCTAGTCTGAACCACTAACTTAACCAAGCTCAAAAGAGGGGAAGATTCAGCTCTTCCCCTCTTTTTGCATAGGACTAAAATTTTCTTAAAGAGAGTGTCTTCTCTCGCCATTTCTGAGTTTGATATTGTGGAGATAAAATCATGACTCAATGCGCTTATCACGATCAGCTCGTCAGCATCCGCCGTCAATTGCACCAATTCCCGGAAGAAGGTTGGACAGAATTCTGCACGACGGCTTTTATTGTGAAAAACTTACGCCAACTCGGCTACGAGGTACTCCTGGGAGAAAAAGTGATCTCTCGTAAGGATTGCCTTGGCAGAGATCCCAAACTCGTTGCCCAAGCCATTGAAATCGCTAAAGCTCGCGGTGTCGAGCAGTCTCTGTTGGATGAAATGCAGGAACTGACCGGCTGCGTAGCTGTTTTGGATACCGGCCGTCCCGGTCCCACTGTTGCTTTGCGCTTTGACATTGACTGCAACAACGTGCTGGAAAATCCCTCTGAAGAACACCGTGCCAGCAAGGAAGGCTGGGCTTCCAAACGCCCCGGCTTGATGCACGCCTGCGGCCATGACTCGCATATCTCTTCCGGTCTTGCCATTGCGCGTTGGGCAATGGAACATAAAGATGAACTCAACGGGAAATTAAAGATTGTGTTCCAACCGGCCGAAGAAGGCGTCAGAGGCGCCGCAGCGGTTGCCGCCAGCGGCATTGTCGATGACTGCGACTACTTCCTCTCAAGCCACATTGCCATGATGGCCAAATCCGGAGAAATTATCACAAGCCCCGTGGGCTTCCTCTGCACGACCAAATACGATATTTCGTTTAAGGGCCGTCCGGCTCATGCCGGCATTGAACCCAATGCCGGTCGCAACGCCTTAGCTGCTGCCTGCCACTGTGTCACTCAGCTTTTGGGCATTCCGCGTCACGGCGCCGGTATGACTCGTGTTAACGTCGGCAAGATCACCGCTGGCGAAGGCCGCAATGTTATTCCTGTCAACGCCAAACTCGTCATGGAAGTGCGTGGTGAAACCGGCGAAATCAACCAGTTCATGGCTTCAGAAACCGAAAATATCGTAGAAGGCGTTGCCAAGAGCTTCTCGGTGAGCTACCACATTGAAAAGATGGGCGAAGCCGTTGACCTCTTTAACGATAAGGAATTGGTTGATATGCTCGATGACGTCTGTGCTCATACCGAAGGCGTCAAGAAAGTTCTGCATGAAGTCAATTTCGGAGGCTCCGAAGATGCGACGATTTTGGCTCGCAGAGTTCAGGCTCACAGCGGCAAGGCGGCTTACTTCGTTTTGGGCTCTGATCGCACGGGCGGTCACCATACCTCGGACTTCGATATTGACGAAAACTCGTTGGATATCGGCTTTAACATTTATTCCGAAATGCTCAAACGCTTGATGAAGTAGTCATTTAACGGCTTTAAAGATCCGCGATGAGGTCAAACTCTCGCGGATTTTTTCTTCTTGCTTCAACACAAAAACGCGCTTAAAGACAAGATTGATGATCCCGAGTAAAATATTGAAGTTTTACATTTGTCTGCTCAGTTTTAGAGCATATCTGTCTGATTTTTGTTTTTGAAAGGAAATTCCTCATGTCCGGACACTCCAAGTGGGCCAATATTCAACACCGCAAAGGTCGTCAAGACGCCAAGCGTTCCAATTTGTGGACCAAGCTTGTTCGTGAAATCATGGTTGCCGCTCGCAACGGCGCCGACCCTGACAGCAACTCCCGTCTGCGTCTTGCTCTTTTGAAAGCCCGTGCCGGCAACGTGCCGAAAGATACGATTAAAAACGCCATTCTTAAGGGCTCCGGTCAACTGGAAGGCGTTAAGTTTGAAGAAGCTCGCTACGAAGGCTATGGTGTCGGCGGTGCTGCCTTGATCATTGACGCCGCTACCGACAATAAAACCCGTACCGTTGCCGATGTTCGTCACATCCTGAGCAAAAACGGCGGCAATCTCGGTACCGAAGGCTCCGTTTCTTTCATGTTCAAGCACTGCGGTCAATTCCTCTTTGCTCCGGGTACGGCCAGTGAAGACGATGTGATGGCTGTGGCACTTGATGCCGGCGCCGATGACGTGATCTCCGATGAAGAAGGCGGCATTGAAGTGATCTGTGATCCGCAAGCCTTTGAAACGGTCAATGATGCGTTTGAAAAAGCCGGCATGAAGCCTGAAATGGCCGAAGTGACGATGAAGGCTCTGAACGAAACGAGCTTAAGCGGCGAAGACGCAGAACGTATGCAGCGTATGATCGACGCCTTGGAAGATTTAGACGACGTTCAGCAAGTCTATACAACGGCTGTTTTTGAAGACTAATTCCCGCCTCTAGGAGGGCTTACCCATGAAGATTCTCGTTGTTGGCAGCGGTGGTCGCGAACATGCGATTGCCTGGCGCTTGGCTCAAGATAAAAGAGTTGAAACCGTGTTTGTGGCTCCCGGCAATGCCGGTACTGCGATGACCGAAAAACTGGTCAATGTCGCAGAGTCCGATATCGCCCGGTTGGCTGACTTTGTGACAGCCAATGACGTACGCTTCACAGTGGTGGGTCCTGAAGCCCCGTTGGCTGCAGGCATCGTGGATTACTTCCGAAGCCGAGGACTGAAGATTTTCGGACCGACTAAAGCTGCCGCACAGCTTGAAAGCTCCAAGGACTTTGCCAAAGCCTTCATGAAGCGCCACGGGGTGCCTACGGCTGACTCTGAAACTTTCAGTGATGCCGCCGCGGCTCATGCTTATGTGAACCGTAAAGGTGCTCCGATCGTTATTAAAGCTGACGGACTGGCGGCCGGCAAGGGCGTAATCGTCGCCATGGATCTGGATCAAGCCCATCGGGCCATTGACGATATGCTCGAAGGAAATGCCTTTGGTGCGGCCGGTGCCCGCGTGGTGATTGAAGACTTCCTCAAAGGCGAAGAAGCCAGCTTTATCGTGATGGTCGATGGCGAACACATTTTGCCCATGGCTTCCAGCCAAGACCATAAGCGCTTGCTCGATCATGATATGGGCCCGAACACGGGCGGCATGGGCGCTTACTCCCCTGCCCCCATTGTTACCCCAGAAATTCATGAGCAGGTGATGCGCGAAATCATCCGACCGACAGTACAGGGCATGGCCGCTGACGGCATTCCGTTTACGGGCTTCCTTTACGCCGGCTTGATGATCGATCGTGACGCCGAAGGTAAGAGCATCGTTAAAACGCTGGAATTCAACTGCCGCATGGGCGATCCGGAAACGCAGCCGATTATGAGCCGCTTGAATTCATCGCTTGTTGACATGGTTGAAGCCGCTATTGACGGACGCTTGGATACGATTGAGGCCAGCTGGGATGATCGTGTTGCCCTCGGTGTGGTTTGCGCAGCCAAGGGTTATCCTGAAAAGCCCCAAAAGGGCGATGAAATTACCGCTCTTCCTGCCGAAAGTGATTCCCTGCACGTATTTCATGCGGGCACAAAGGCTGACGGAGACAAAATTGTAACTTCCGGCGGTCGCGTGCTCTGCGTGGTTGGCTTGGGTAGCACAGTGCGAGAAGCGGCTACCAAAGCCTACGAAGGCGTTAAAGAAGTGCATTTCGAAGGAATGCAGTATCGTACCGATATCGGTTATCACGCGATGAAGTAATTTTTTGGGACTTGCGGGAAAGGCTCGTCCTTTCCCGCTTTTTCTTTATGCGGTTAGGATTTTTCGGAGGCACCTTTAATCCGGTGCACAAAGGTCACATGGCTTTAGCTCTACAAGCGATCGAGTTTCTTCACCTTGATCGTCTGTGGTGGATTCCTGCCAATCCCTGGCAAAAAAAAACCTCAGAACTCATCGCCTCCGAAGACAGACTCGCCATGCTCAAATTAGCCGTCGGAAAAAACGAACAAATGGCCGTCGACGTGCGCGAATTGAGTCGAGAGGGGCTCTCTTATTCAATCGATACGGTAAAAGAACTGGCGCGTGATTTCCCCAATGATCAGCGCTTTTATCTGATCGGCTCTGATCAGTGGAAAAATTTTCATACATGGAAACACTGGAAAGAACTTTTTAACTACGTCACATTCGTGATTGTGGTTCGCAACGGTATTTGGGAAGATCCCGACCAAGAGGTTACTGACTTCTTACAATCAAATCACATTGAAATTCTCAAAATGCCGATGCCGGCAATTGATATGGATTCAAGCCGTATCCGTACTTTGTTAACCGAATTTAATGCCAACAGGGATCAATTGCGTGCGGCACTTCCTGCTGCCGTGTTTGATTATTTAAAGAGCAAAACAGCCTCCAAAGCCTGTTAAAATCTCTGTAACCACTTAACTTATTTGAGAAAACATTTATGGATATTCGTAAACTGCAACGAGTGATCGTCAATGCGCTCGATGATGTAAAAGCGCAGGGCATCGTTGTCTACAACACCAAACACCTGACCTCTGAATTTGAACGCGTCATCATTGCAACAGGCTCTTCGAACCGACAAACCCGTGCCCTGGGCTATAACGTCAGCCAAGAAGTCAAACAAGCCGGCGGCGAAGTCATCGGCATGGAAGGCACCGATACGGGAGAATGGGTTTTGGTTGACTGCGGACAGGCCATTGTGCACATTTTGCAACCTGCCATGCGTGAATACTATAACCTTGAAGAGGTCTGGGGCGGCAAAAAGGTTCACATCAAAATGAATTCCGATAAAAAGGAAGAACAGGAACCGAAGAAAACTGTGGCTCGCCGCCCTCGCGTCGTGCGCGGTAAAACAATCAAGATCGTTGAAGATTAGGCCTTAACTGTCTTTTTTCACACAGCGCAGGTTGCATGAGTAACCTGCGCTTTTTAAGAATCATGAAAATCACCATTGTTGCTGTAGGATTGCGTCAACCCGCCTGGGCTGATACCGCTGTTGAAGACTATTTAGGGCGTTTTCCCAAAGACTGGAATGTCACGGTAAAAGCCGTCAAGCCTGAGCTTCGTGCAGGACAAAGTACCGCGAACATTATGAAAATTGAAGCAGAGCGCATTCGTGCGGCGGTTCCTCACAACAGTCTGATTATCGCCATGGATGAGCACGGCAAAGACCTGACAACTCAGGATTTCGCTAAAAAAATCCGCTCCTGGCGTGATAACGGTGAATCGCTTTGTTTTATTATCGGAGGCGCCGACGGCCTGGATCCTCAGCTCAAATCTCAGGCTCATATGCTGATGAGACTCTCGTCGATGACTTTGCCGCACGCCATGGCTCGAGTGATGCTCGCAGAACAAATCTACCGTGCATTCAGTCTGCTCACAAACCACCCCTATCATCGCGCATGAGGTTTGACAAATAATGTCCAAGGCTCTGACTCTTTACTTAGCGTCCAAAAGTCCCAGACGCAAGGAGATTTTGCAGCAATTAGGGTTCCAGCCCATTGTTGTCGCCAGTAACGACCATACGCTTCGTAACTTTCAGGGCGATGAAGTTCAGCTTGAAAATGAGGCTCCTGAAGATTATGTCGTACGCATTGCCCGGGAAAAAGCTCTGATCGGTTTTGAGAAAATCAAACGCGATAATCGTCCGATTCTGCCGCTTTTATCGGCTGACACCACTGTCATTGCTGACGGTCTCATCCTTGGCAAGCCCGATGATGAAGCTCAGGCAAAAGACTTTCTCAGACGTTTATCAGGCCGCACTCATGAAGTTCGTACTGCGGTCTGTGTCGGAACCCGGGCGGAAAATTTAAAAACAGCTGTCAGTGTTTCTCATGTTCGTTTTAAAGTTTTATCCGAACAGGAAATCAACGCCTACGTTCGCCTGGCTGAGCCCTATGACAAAGCAGGCGGCTATGGGATTCAGGGACTGGCCGGCGCTTTTATCACTGAAATCCAGGGATCGTACAGCGGCATCATGGGTCTGCCGATTTACGAAACGTGTGAACTTTTAAAATCCTTCGGTCTGGACCTTTTCAATCAATAACTTCGCTAAAATTATTGGATTAACCCAAAAGGATCTTCTATGTTGGATCAAAAAGCCGGTCGTTTATTTCTAGTCACCGCCCCTTCCGGCGCAGGAAAGTCTTCGCTTGTCGCCGCGTTGCTTAAGGCGGACCCCACGGTACATCTGTCGATTTCTCATACGACACGTGCACCTCGCCCGGGCGAGGTTGACGGTCGCGAATATCATTTCGTCACGATTGAGGAATTCGAACAGCTCAAGGAAGACAATGCCTTTCTTGAATGGGCCTATGTGCACGGCAATTACTACGGAACATCAAAAAAATGGATTTCCGAAGAGCTGGCCTTAGGGCATGATGTGCTTTTGGAAATTGATTGGCAGGGCGCCCTTCAGGTCAAACGCCTTTTCCCCGACGTGGTGGGGATTTTCATTCTTCCGCCTTCCATTGATGCTTTGCGCTCGCGTCTTAACAAACGCGGCACGGACTCCGACGAAGTCATTGCCCGTCGATTGGCAGGAGCCGGCGCTGAAATGGTGCATGCGGGACAGTTTGACTACGTTATAATTAACGATGATTTTGATCGCGCAACGGAAGATTTAATCTCTATTGTGCGCGCTTCCCGTTTGAGCTTTAAATCTCAAGCGGTGCGGGAGCGCGAAACGTTCAAACACTTAGGCATTCCGCTTTTGAACTAAAGCTGAATGTGTTTTATTTTTATTATTTTGACTAATTATGGCTCGTGTAACTGTTGAAGATTGCTTGAAGAAAGTTCCCAATCGCTTTGAATTGGTGCTGACGGCTGCTCAGCGCGCCCGTCAATTGTCCTCCGGTGCTGTGGCCCGAGTGGACGCCAAGGATAAGCCCACGGTGCTTGCCTTGCGTGAAATCGCCGAAGGTGAAATCACCCGCGACGAAATGTTCAAGCGCATTTCTTAATGCAATTGAAAAAAGCGAAGTTCAGGCCGCGGCCAAACTTCGCTTTTTTGTCTCTGAAACTTCTGCTTGCCGCGTGCCTTAACAGGTAAAAATTGCGGGCAGAGGCGAGTTAACAAAGAGGTGCTGTATGGTACCCAATTATTTTAAAACCGGTTCTACCGACATTCTCGCCTCGATTCGTCAGTCGGTCCTTAAAGGCGAATCGAAACCCGTTGAGCCGCCCGCACCCAAAGAAGACCAAACTGAACTCCCATTGGTGACGGCTACTAAAAAAGCCGGAATTGCCACCGCTGCTTCTCTGATCGATATTTGCTCCAAATACATGAGTGCGGCCGATATCGAGCGCATTAAAGAAGCCTACCGCTATGCTGACGACGCCCATCTGGGGCAGTTTCGTAAGTCAGGCGAGCCCTATATTACGCACCCCATTGCCGTAGCCAGCATTTTGGCCGAATGGCACCTGGACTGTGCAGCCATTCAGGCCGGTTTAATGCACGACGTATTGGAAGATACCGGTCACTCCAAAAATGAGATGGCGAAAATATTCGGCACGGTGACTGCAGAAATTGTTGACGGTGTCTCAAAACTCGACAAGCTGAAGTTCTCATCAAACGAAATTGCTCAGGCTGAAAGCTTCAAAAAAATGCTTTTGGCCATGAGTAAAGACGTGCGTGTAATTCTCGTTAAGCTGGCTGACCGCCTGCATAACCTCAGAACCTTAGGCGTGATGCGCCCGGAAAAGCGTCGCCGCATCGCCAAAGAAACTCTCGATATTTATGTGCCGATGGCGCACCACCTGGGCATCAACCACGCCTTCCGTGAGCTGCAGGAATTGTGCCTTCTCAATTATTATCCCCGCCGCTATGAGGTGCTTTATCGGGAGCTCATCGCCGCACGTAAAAACCGCCGTCCTGCGCTTGAAGAGATTCTCAATGACACCAAGCGCATGCTCGAGCGTGCCAATATTAAAGGGCGGGTACTCGGCCGCGAGAAAACCTGTTACGGTATTTACAACCAAATGCGTATCAAAAAACTCTCTTTTTCAGAAGTTTTTGATATCTACGGGTTCCGAGTCATTGTGACCACGCGCGAAGACTGTTACCGCACATTAGGTGCTCTGCACATGATGTATAAGCCCGTGCAGTCGCGCTTTAAAGACTTCATTGCCATCCCGAAAAGCAACGGCTATCAGGGACTGCACACCACCGTGATCGGACCGGCAGGCACTCCCGTTGAATTCCAAATCCGCACGGAAAAAATGAATGATATCGCCGAGCAAGGGATTCTGACTCACTGGCTCAACCGTGGCAGCGAAAGCGATATTCAGACTCTGACGCACGCCTGGCTTCAGTCGCTCTTGGACTTGCAGCAAAAGTCCTCTGACACGAGCGAATTTTATGAAAACATCAAGGCGGACCTGTTCCCGGATCGAATTTACGTCTTTACGCCTAAGGGAAAAATTATCTCTCTGCCGCAAGACTCAACACCGGTCGACTTTGCCTATCAGATCCACTCCGATGTCGGTAATCATGTCCGCGAATGCCGCATCAACGGTCAGGTGAGCGATATCGATACCAAACTTTCCAATGGCGACATGGTGGAAATCTCCACGAGTTCCTTGGCTCATCCGGATCCACGTTGGCTTGGTTTTGTCCGAAGCGGTAAAGCCCGTGCCGAAGTCCGTCAATATTTACGCACGCTTGACTTTGACAATGCGGTCAAAGTCGGACGCAAGGTGCTTGAAGAAGAAGCCGAGAAAGCACGCTTTTCACTCGACAGTGTCCCTGATGACATTTGGAACACCGTCATGAAGGAAAATGAGGTGGATTCCCGCGCTTCGCTTTACTGTCTGGTGGGCTCTGGCAAGGCAAGTTTCGTTGTTGTGCTTCACCGACTCGAAGCCTTGATGAGCGAAAAGA
>CAJKMT010000054.1 GCA_905201055.1 uncultured Sutterella sp.
GCTGAAAGTGAATTCTTCCTTTCAATCATCAAGGTTGTGACAATTCAGGTTTTCATTGTCTTAGGCGCTTGCGCCTTCTTTGACGTGATTCCTTTCGGAGAATCCGGCTCGCCTGGTTTGACGCACCTCGTTGGCGATGGTGGATTGATGCCTAACGGCATCACGCCGCTGCTATTTACCATGGTGACGGTCTGCTTTGCCTACTCAGGCACGGAGTTGATCGGCGTTGCCGCGGGTGAAACCAATAATCCGGAAAAAGTGATTCCGATGGCGGTGCGCGCTTCGCTTTTGCGCCTTGTGATTTTCTTTGTGGGCACGGTGCTGATTGTGGCGACGCTCTTGCCGCCGGAAGCTGCCTCGGTCTCAAAGAGCCCCTTTATCACCGTCTTTGAGCAAATGGGCATTCCCTATGCGGCTGACATCTTTAATTTCGTGATCATCACGGCCATCTTGTCGTCGGCCAACACCGGGCTCTACGCCGCCGGTCGCATGGTTTGGTCGCTGGGTCATGACGGGATGATGCCCGCCGGTCTTGCCAAACTCAACAAGCGCGGCGTGCCGGTTAACGCCTTGGCTTTCAGCATGTTGGGCGGTTTATTGGCTTTGGGTTCCAGTGTGATGGCCGCCGATACGGTCTTTGTGATTCTCACCTCAATTGTGGGTTTCTCGACCGTCGCCGTGTGGCTGAGCATCTGCATCGCGCACTATCGTTTCCGCAAGCAATTTGTCGCTAACGGACACCAATTGAGCGAGCTCAAGTACAAGAGCCCGATGTTCCCGCTTGTGCCGATTTTAGGCGGTCTCATGTGTGTTGCCGTCATGGTCGGCATGGGGATTGATCCGGAACAGCGCATCGCCCTGTATTGCGGCATTCCGTTTACCGTTCTTTGCTTTGTGATTTACCACATGACGCAAAGAGCGAAGAAAGCGTCGTCAACCCGCCACTCTCGCTCGGGTGAACATCGCGAAGCTGTCGCAAGTTAAGCAAACGACTGTTTTGCCTCTGACAAAAACCCCGATTCGCATAAAAGTCACGAATCGGGGTTTTCGATTAAATTAGAAAAAGATTATTTACGGTAGCTATCAACCACTTCCTTCATCCGCTCAAGTCCTTTGACCAATGTTTCCATGTTCGGTCCATACGATAGACGCACCCAGTGACGATAGGGTTCAACAGCCGGACGCACACGGTGAGGCCGCACATCAAAGAAGTGACCCGGCACCGTCATCACTTTCTTTTCCAAGCAAGCGAAGAAGAACTTATCGGCATCGTTGATCGGTTCGGGCAAATCTTCAATGCAAGCCCAGACATAGAACGTGCCCGAAGGATCTTGAGCGGTGCGAATCCCCATTTCCTTTAAGGCTGAAAGCATCACCTCACGCTTTTTCGCGAAATTTTCACGAAGCGCTTGGGTGGTGACCGCCACTCGATCGGGTTTGATCGCTTCAAGTGTGGCCCGTTGAGTCAGCATGGAAGGGCCTCCATCGACAGCGCTTGCCGCCCGATTGATTTGCTCGATAATGTCAGCCGGTCCCACAGCCCAACCGGCGCGCCAGCCCGGATAACGATAGCTCTTGGTAAGCCCGTCAAAGCAAACAACCGGATCCGCATTCACATCGTCAACGAATTCAAGCGCTGAGACCGGATGATCCGCCGGCGATCCGTCCGGGTTATAAATAAAGTGCGAATAGAATTCATCGCAACCCAAAAGGCAATTTTCACGGCGAGCCGTTTCAACGTAACCTTTGAGAACCTCGCCTTGAATCACTTCGCCCGTCGGATTGCAAGGGTTGGAGAAAACAAAGCAATTGATGCGCTCTTGATGAATGATTTCAGCTAATTTTTCAGCAGGGATCTTAAAAGCGTCCTCGGCCCTCGCGTAAATCGGCAAAAGCATGCAACGATTGCGAAGTCCGTATAGATAGTCTTCATACGCTGTGTAATCCGGATTTTTGTAGGCGATACGGCAACCATCAGCCAAAATGGTATACAAACGCGTCAAGGCCAACCGTCCTCCGGAGGCAAAGCTGATATTTTCCGGACCATAAGGCATCTTGCCCTGGCGGTATTGACGATTGATCATATCGGCGATGGCCTCACGAACTTCAAGCGTTCCACCAACCGGGCCATAGGCATGATCGCCAGGTTCCAAATCAATGTGGTTGATACGAGGCATATCGCCTGCCATCTCTCCCACTTCCGGTTGCCCCTGACCCAGGTTGCACCAATCCGGGTCTCCGTTCACAAAGCCTCGCAACGAAGCTTGGTACACCACCCAGATCACCCCCATGTACGGTACGTCACGCACCATCGGAAACAGTTTTGACTCTGCCATAACGCTCTCTCCCAAAAAATTAATTATCTTCATGTGAAGATAGTTTATTGTCGCACATTTTTCAAATGCTGGCACAATTTGTTTTAGCGCAATCGAAAAGTTTTTCGCTTTTCGATACAACTTTTCGTTATTCAAGCAAGTCTTCAGGAGTAAAAATAATGAGTTATCAAGAGCCGATCAACGAAGCGTGGCTCATCGCCAAACGGCGTGAATTGCATAAATGGCCAGAACCCGGCTGGGCGGAATTTGTTTCAACGATCAAAGCGATCCGGGCAATGGAAGCCGCTGGCTTTGATGTGAAATGCGGCCGAGAGGTCATCCACCCCGATTACATTTATGGCGCCAACGCCAATGAAGTGGCCGAAAGTCTGTCGCTTGCCACAACACGCGGCGTGACCGATGAAGAACTTGCCCGCCTTGACGGTGTCACCGGCGCTGTCGGTATTTTCCGCACCGGTCGACCCGGTCCCGTGGTCGCGATTCGTTGCGAACTTGATTGTGTCCCGGTCCAGGAAACCGATGCAGCCGATCACATCCCCAATCGCGAAGGTTTTGCCTCTGAGCACAAAGGTTACATGCACGCCTGCTCTCACGAAGGTCCTCAGGCCATTTTGTGCGGACTTGCTCAATGGATTTCTGAAAACCGCGATCAACTGAAAGGGACGATCAAACTCATCTTCCAACCCGGCGAGGAAGGCGGTCGAGGCGCTCGCCCCATGAGCAAGAGCGGTATCCTTGATGACGTTGACTACCTATATTGCGGTCACTTCGGCTGTGATGCTGAACCCGGCGAACTTGTGCTCGCACCCCAAAAATTCCTCTGTTCGGCAAAATTCAACGTCAACTACAAAGGTCAGACCGCTCACTCAGCCATGCACCCCGAACAAGGTCATAACGCCGTCATGGCAGCTGCCACGGGCACACTGTCCGCTATGGCGACTCCCCGTCACTATAAAGGGGCAAGCCGAATCAATGTCGGCATCATCCACGGCGGTGAAGGTCGGAATGTCATCCCTGCCAACGCTTGGCTGCAATGCGACGTTCGCGGTGAAAATGAGGAAGTGTGCGACTTCATGCTCAATGAGTCACTCAAGCGCCTTAAAGCTGCCGGCGACATGTACGGGTGCGAAACGTCTTACTCCGTCTTTGGTCAAACCTATGACTTTAAGACCGATCCGGAAGCTGCTGAAATTGCACGAAAAGCAGCCTGCGGCGTTCCCAATATCACCAAGGTGAGCGATTCAATGCTTTTTGGCGGTAGCGAAGACGGCTCGATTCTTGCCAAAACAGTGCAGGCTCACGGTGGCAAGTGCGCCTACCTCATCCTGGGCTCTGAGCTTAAAGACGCTCACCATCGAAGTCACTTCGACTTTGAAGAAAAGTACCTCATTTCGCTATATGAAATCTACCGCAACATTGTGAAAATCCTCTGCGCGGCTGAAACGAAATAGCAGGAAAATCAACGAAGCGTGAACAACGGCCGGCTTATTTCAGCCGGCCTTGTCATTGAAAAACTTTAGGCGTTCGTGTTGAGTTTGATCAGTAACCGAACAAAGATTTCCAAACCGATCGGCAACGATTCCGTATCCTGAATTTGGAATAAAGCGCTGTGAGCAACTGTGTCGTTACCACCGTAACCAAAGAAGACCGCCTTGCCACCGTGTTTTTGCACCGCGTGCATCAAAAGCGAATGGTCTTCGCTGCCGCCACAAGACTCAACGATATGAATATCTTCGACCGTATCCACTGCTTTGGCGGCTTCAACAATCGCCTGAACAAGCTCTTCGTCAGAGACCACATCCTCGGCCTTGCCAACAACATCAAGACGGTAATCCACTCCGTAGCTCATGGCGCTGCCGCGAACCATGGCTTCCGCGCGATCCTGCATGTAGGCATTGATTTCGGCGTTGCTACCGCGCACTTCAATTTCCATTCCGGCGTGTGCTGGCACCACATTGCGTCCTTCGCCAGCATGAATCACACCAACGTTGACGCTGGTCGCCCCTTGACCATGACGGGCAATCCCCATAATCTGCATGGCGGCAGAACAGGCGGCCATCAAAGCGTTGCGACCCAACTCAGGCGAACCACCGGCGTGGGCTGCCAGACCGGTGAAGCTTGCATTCATCTTAGTCGTCGCCAAGAAGCCCTTACGAACAATGCTCACGTCATGCACCTTGTCGGCAATGTTCACGTGACCGCCAATCAGATAATCCACATCATCCAAGTTATTGGAGTGCGCGATGCCGCAAGCACCTTTCGTGCCTTCTTCGGCCGGTTGGAAAATAATCTTGATCGTGCCGCAAAGTTGATCTGCATGGTCATGCACCCAGTGAGCCACCGTCATCCCCATGGAGGCGTGACCGTCGTGGCCGCAAGCGTGCATTAAGCCGTCACGCGTGGATTCGTAACCGTCGCGATGCGCCTCATTGGCGTCGGTGCGGTTTTCCTGAACCGGAATGCAGTCAATATCAAAACGCAAAGCGGTGACAGGACCGGGGCGCCCCGTTTCCCAAACCGCCAAACAGCCTGTATAGCCCTCAAGCTCCTTCAGAATCTCTTCGCTCACCCCATGGGCACGGGCGCGATCTTGCGCATCTTTTACCACTTCCGGATCGCGTCCCAAAACGAATTCTTCATTAAAGAGCTTTTTACCGAGCACAGTCTTGAAACCCAACTCGCGAACTCGTTCAACGATGATGCTCGTCGTCACGAACTCTGTCCAAGCGATTTCCGGATAGCGGTGCAAGCGCCGACGCATTTGAATCATTTCATCCACATAGGGAGCTACCAAAGTAGGCATGAAAGTCTCCTTTAAGAGCGAAAATTGCAGTTGAATGGGTCGTTTCTCCTAAAAGGTCAGTAGAAAAACCTTTCAGGGAAGAAACGAAGACATGACTTATCATACGCTGAGCCGGTTCCGCCCGTCACACTTTTTTGGCTTCGCTCGCAAATTGACTTTAGAAACTGTCACTAAACAACCAAAATTACTGTGCGCTACGATCCTGCAACACATCGACGCCGGCAGGAATTTTGAATGTAAAAGCGCTTTTTTGAAGTTTCGCGTTCGTTTTCACATCGTCAAAACTCAAGTGGGTTTCTTGACCAAAGTTGTCTTTAAGAATCATTGCCTTGGGCAACTGGGATTTGAAAGCGATCCGCACCTCGGCAAACGAAGAGGCGTTATCTTTGGGAATCGCTTTAATCCAGTTGAGTCCATCATCGGTTTTGACTTCGGAAACATTGAAATCACGGGTGAAATCATTGTCACCGAAAAGGATCGAGGCGGGCGTCGCAGGCAAAGCTTTCGTCAGCTTTTTCACCGTCACTTGCGCAAGTTCCGTGTCATAAAGCCACAGCGTCTTGCCATCGCTGACCATCAGCTCTTCAAAAGGCGCGTCATAATGCCAGCGAAAGCATCCCGGACGCAAAAACGCGAAGTCTCCCTCTCCGGCACCCTGCGCATTTTCGCCCTTATCGGTCAACACGCGCTGCGAAAACGTGCCCGTCGCGGAGGTTGTATTTTTCAAAAAATGCGACAGATCCTCAAGTCCGCCAGCATAAGCGTGGTTGGCAAAAATCAAACCCACGCACCCTAAAATCCATGCAAACTGTCTCACGCTGTCAACTCCTCATTATTGCGAGCATTGATTGTGCGACGTCCGCTCGAATCGGCCGGACTCACAATTCCTTCCGCTTCCAATTGATCAACAATATTGGCCGCTCGAGGATACCCTACGCCCAACCGGCGTTGCAGGAATGTCACCGAGCACTTATTGCTTTCCACGATAATTTGAACCGCTTTGTCAAAAAGCGGGTCTTTTTTGCCCGCGTTGCCACGAGGGGCGTCAGCAGCGGCGCTTTCTGCCTCGTCGTCAGACACCAAAACATCATCAATGTATTTAGGCGTATCCATGGCACGAAGAGCATGGGTGACGCGCTCCAATTCCTCGTCGGTCACAAAAGCGGCTTGAACACGCTCCACCGCCTGCATACTTGGCATCTTAAAGAGGAAGTCACCCGCGCCTAATAGGGTCTCCGCACCGGTTTGATCCAAAATAATCCGGCTATCGGACCCTGTTGCAACCTGAAAAGCCACACGTGACGGAATATTGGTTCGCAAAAGTCCCGAAAGCACATCAGCACTCGGACGCTGCGTGGCCAAAATCAAATGAATGCCCGCGGCACGAGCCTTTTGAGCCAAACGGATGAGCGACTCTTCCACGCCTTTTTTGTCCACCATCAAAAGGTCGGCCAATTCATCAACGACAACAACGATGTAGGGTAGCTCTTCAAGCTCGACATCCTCTCCGGCGTTGGCGGCAAGCGCATTTTTCAAAGGTTCTCCGTTTGCCTTGGCTTCCCTAACTTTTTCGTTATAACTTTCGATGTTGCGAACCTTGATGCTATGCGCAAGCTTATACCGACGCTCCATCTCCTTCACACACCACACTAGCGCATGCTTGGCTTCCTGCATCTGGTCAACAACCGGGCAAAGCAAATGCGGAATATCCTCGTAATAAGCAAATTCCACCCGTTTCGGATCAATCAAAATCAGACGCAACTGAGATGGCTCAAACTTATACAAAAGCGACAAGATCATGGAATTGACACCCACCGACTTACCTGAGCCGGTGGTACCGGCCACCAATAAATGCGGCATCTTCGCCAAATCCACGACAAAGGGCTCACCCGTGATCTTTTTGCCTAAACTCAAAGGCAAAGCAGCACGGCTTTTTTGAAAGTCCTGCGATCCCAAAAGTTCACTGATTTTCACAATCTGTCGGCGAGGGTTCGGAACTTCAATCCCCATGTAAGAAGTATTGGGAATCGTATCAAGCACGCGAACTGATTGAACGCTTAAAACACGAGCCAAATCGGCTTCAAGACTTTTCACACTGGCGCTTTTCACCCCTTCGGCCAACTCAATTTCATAACGTGTGACGACCGGTCCAGGATTAGCCGCCCTGACCTTCACATCCACGCCGTACGTTCTGAGTTTATTTTCAATGAGCGTACTCATAATGGCGAGCGAAGCCTTGTCAATTGATGGATCGGTGTTGCCGGTCGGATCGAATAAACGCAGTGACAGTCTCACTGGCTGGGAATCCTCTTCAAACAAACGCTCCTGCTTGGCTTCCAAAGCCACAGCCGATTGACGAACCTTCGCTTGGGGGTTGATCGCCACCTTGGGCTTAGCCGATGGATTCACAGGGAAGGGATCCTCATTTTCGGCATCGCCCGTCGATTCAGAGGCGGCTTGCGCTGATAGGTCCTGCTTTAAATCCTGAGAGCGCTTTTCCTGTTCTTGAGCACCCAGCTGGCGATCCATCTTGGCTTCTCGGTGTTGGCTGATTCGACGGAAAATTCGGTCAAACCACGCCCCTACCCGTTCACAAACATCCAACCAGGAAAAGCCGAAGTAGACCGCCGCCCCCCAAAGGGTCAGCACCGTCATGATGATGGTCATGCCCAGCGCCCCAATCAAGGGAACGGTGACATTGATTAAACTAGTCCCCAACACGCCACCGGCCTCACCGGGCAAAGGCTCAGAAAGATACGCCAGTCGCAACGATTCGATAGAGGTGCTCCCACACAGCAATAGTGCAAGGCCGAAAAGATGCCAAAGACGGCCGAAAGGCGTTTTATGGTACGTGCGGCTAACCATTCGATAACCGGAAACCAACAACACTGCGACAAGCCAATAAGCGGACCAACCAAGTGTGAACAAGGCGATATCCGAGGTCCAAGCGCCAACCTTGCCGATCCAATTGGTCGGCTGAATTTGCGGGGCGGCATGGGTAAAAGAGGGATCCAACGGGCTATAAGAAATCAGCATCAACGCATACAATAGCGCGAGAAGGCACAAACACACCCCGATTCCCCGTCCGATCTGAATCGGACGACGTCTTGGAATATCCTCCACTGCCACCTGCTTAATTTGCACCTCAGGAGTCACCACGGCCGGCATCGTTTCACGAGCTTCAACCGGTAGAGCATCGCGTTTTTTAATCGCTCGCTTGGATGGTTTAAGGATATCTTTCGCTTTTTCTTTATTAATTGCTGGTTTTTTCATCAAAAAGTGGTCAGGCATCATTTTCTTTGAACACTTAATTGTACGTGTTACGCGACGTTTTGAGGATGGTCAAACAATTTGTTTCATACGCAAATCCATTGTCTGCCCCTTTTAGAAGCCTGCCCAATTACAATGAGCGTGTTGATTATTATTTGTATGAAGGAAACACACCATGGCAAATGTTCGTCACGAGAAAGTCATTATCATCGGTTCAGGTCCTGCCGGTTACACAGCGGCCATTTACGCGGCAAGGGCAAATTTGAAACCGCTTTTAATCACCGGCATGGAAAGCGGCGGGCAGCTGATGACCACCTCCGAAATTGACAACTGGCCTGCTGACGTCAACGGCGTGCAAGGGCCCGAAC
>CAJKMT010000055.1 GCA_905201055.1 uncultured Sutterella sp.
GATAAGCTGTTTGATAGACGCAATTCCTGTCAAATACTATTTCAAGCATAATTATCATCAATCACATGATTGAGGTATTATACAAAAAAAATCGCCCCGATGGGGCGAGTGCCAATTCCTCTCGCGATTAAAATCGCAAGTTTCCTTAGCACAATGCTATGAATTAAGCGAAATATAAGTACGACAGACTCCTCGAATTGATTACTTAAAGCATATTCTTAAACCAAAGGTTAAGGTCTGGAACACCGCAATTGAAACAGCCCAATTTTTCCTTATGTTCAACGGACAAAACAACCGGTTTCAAATACATCATTGTCATTTCCACATAATGTATTTTTTTATTTTTTCTCGTCTTTTTACGGTTTCTTCTGAAGGTTTTCTGTCAATCTCATCCAGCAAATTTTGGAAACCGCTGCTTAAAACAATCTTTTCAGGTTGGTTGAAATAGCGATCAAAGAGCAGTCGCAGTTCATCTTCGGTGAGACTCAAATTGATCGTCAGTGTAGGCATATTGAATCTTGTAAAGAAAGTCTATTGCAATGTAATACGATTGTATCGTCTTCCTTGTTCAATTAGCTATTCAAGCCACAACAAAGAATTGTGTTTTTGAAACGTTTTCCTGCATTGACTCTTTCCATCGTCGCTCTACAATGAGAGTCATCTCCAAAGAGAAAAACAATGCTGTCACGACGACTGTTTTTAACTTCACTGGCTCTTTCTGCGCTGCCGCTGCCATCTTTAGCCAAACCGCAAAGAATGAGGATTGTTGTGCCTTATCCTGCGGGCGGTCCCCTTGATGCCTGCGCAAGGCTTTTAGCTGAGGCACTCAAAAAACAACTGGGCAGAGTTATCGTAGAAAACCGGCCGGGCGCAGCCGGCGCCCGCGCCATGCTTGAAGTCAAAAACGCGCCCGCTGACGGTCTCACCCTTGTAGTGGGAGCGCTTGCCACCCTGGTTGTCAATCCGCTCTTATCGACCGATTTACCGTATTCGCCTTCGGACTTTAAAGCCGTCGCTATGCTGAGCGACACTCCCAACGTATTGGTCATGACGCCTGCTGCGATGCAAAAACTTAAAGTGAGCAACGCCCGGGATTTGATTGAATTCATTAAAGCCAATCCCGACAAACTCAACTGCGCCTCGGGCGGCGTGGGTTCGGCCGGCCACATCATCAATGCCATCTTGAGCGCTCAGGGACTCAACACCGTGCACGTCTCTTATGCGGGCGCCATGGCCGCGCAGCTCTCACTATTGTCCGGTGAAACCGATCTGATGTTTGATAATTTCGCCAATGCCCGTGCGGCAATTGCTGACAAGCGTCTCGTTGCTTTGGCTCAAACCCGCTCCAATCCCGACGTCATGATTGATGCGCCCACGCTTCAGTCTTTAGGGATTGACTGCGATATTTCCACCTGGTTCGGATTGATGGCTCCTAAGGACACTTCACCTGAGGTCTGTCAAAATCTTTACGAACTGATCACTGACACTTTGTCTGACAAGGCTCTGCGTGAAAAATTCGATCAGCTCTCAGGCGGCACCCGGTTGCTTTCGCCCGAAGCGTTTGAAAAATGGATTGTTAATGAACAGGTAAAATACCGTTCGTTTATTAAAGCGCTGAAGTTTTAACCTCCGATGATTCATGCTCGATTGGCCCGAGACACCGTGGCCGGACTCTTTTTTGCCGCTATCGGTTTAGCCTTTGTGTTGGGCTCAGCTGACTTGCCCATGGGCGAGGCTTCCCGCATGGCCTCGGGCTATTTTCCGAGGCTCTTGGGCTATTGTCTGATGTTTTTGGGAATAATCATCAGCATCAAAGGGACTTTTTCAGAAAAAAAGCCGCACGAAATCATCTATCGGTTCGCTGCCATTAAAGCGCTGATTTTAGGTATTGCCCTTTTGGCTTTTGCTTTTTTGCTTGAACCCGCGGGGCTTCTTATTGCACTGTCAGTTCTGGTCTTCGTTTCTTCACTTGCCTCTGAGAAAAGAAAACTCAAAGAAGCATTGATTCTTACGGCAGTAATCGACCTTCTGACAGTGGCTGTTTTTGTTTGGGGCATCGGTCTGGAAGTCGACCTGCTGCCTGCGGCGTGGCTGTGATGGACGCATTGTTATCAAACCTTCTCGTCGGTTTTCAAAGTGCGCTCACCGTCGCCAACGTGGGCTACTGCTTCGTGGGGGTTTTAATCGGAACACTGGTGGGGGTGCTGCCGGGACTTGGACCTGTGGCGACACTCGCGCTTTTGCTGCCCCTTACCTATGCCCTAGATCCCACAGCCGCTGTCATCATGCTTGCGGGCATTTACTACGGCAGTCAATACGGCGGCTCCACCACTGCCATTTTGATGAATATTCCGGGGGAGGCCGCATCGCTTGTCACCTGCATTGACGGCAACAAACTCGCCAGGCGAGGCCACGCTGGCAGTGCCTTGGGAGTGGCAGCCGTCGCAAGTTTTATCGCGGGCACCGTCGCCACCCTGTTGATTGCGATGGCAAGTCCCGTCTTATCGGAAGTCGCGCTTTATTTCGGCGCCACTGAATATTTCAGTCTTTTGGTTTTGGGACTCGTGGGCGCCGTGGCGCTCTCAAACGGCGATGTGCTTAAAGCCATCGCCATGGTGATCACCGGACTTCTTCTGGGACTGGTCGGAACCGATATCAATACGGGAGAGTTGCGCTTTACGCTCAATACTTTGACACTTCAGGACGGGATTGACTTTGCCGTAATTTCCATGGGCTTTTACGGTGTAGCAGAGGTTCTGAAAAATCTTCAAGCCATGGTGGCTGCAGGCAACAACAATACCATAGCCGTTAAATCCCCCTGGCCGACGTTCAAAAGCATCTCTCAAAGCACCGGTGCCATTTCCCGAGGCACGCTGCTTGGAAGTCTCCTGGGGCTTTTGCCCGGAGGCGGCGCAATGCTTTCCTCTTTTGCGGCCTACACGGTTGAAAAACGCATAAAAAAAGAAAACGAAGTACCGGTAGGCGAAGGCAACATCCGAGCGGTAGCGGGTCCTGAAGCAGCCAACAACGCCGGCGCTCAGACAAGCTTTATTCCGATGCTCACGCTCGGCGTCCCGTCAAACGCCGTTATGGCACTTTTAATGGGCGCGCTCATTATCCAAAACATTACCCCCGGTCCCCAGGTGATGCACACCAATCCGGAACTTTTCTGGGGACTGATTGTCTCCATGTGGATCGGCAATCTCTTTCTCGTGATTTTAAATTTGCCCTTGGCCGGTCTTTGGGTACAGATTCTGCGCATTCCCTACCGTCTGCTTTATCCGGCGATCATGGCGATCTGCGCAGTCGGCGTCTACTCTATCAACTACAACACCTATGACATCGTGCTGATGGCCGCTTTTGCGCTTTTGGGCTACATCTTCTATCAACTGCGCTGTGAACCCGCACCTTTGATTTTAGGCTTTGTGCTTGGTCCCATGATGGAAGAAAACCTTCGCCGCGCCATGCTTTTGTCGCGCGGAGATGCCACCGTCTTTTTCACCAGTCCCATCTCCGCAGTGCTGCTGGCAGCCGCCGCTTTGCTTTTAGCCGCCACACTCATTCCGAAATGGCAAAAGACACGCGAGCAAGCTTTCAGTGAGGACTGAACTTCAGTCTGCGCTAATCTTGTCAACGAACTTCTAGACACCCAAACTGTCAAAATTGCATATTCTGGTTTGTCAAAATTACATATTTAGAGATATGTCGATTCAATCGACATATCTCTAAAACGTGTCGAAATTTTTCAATATTTTGATCATATCGCAAAATAATAGTAGAAGTTCTTGCTGTTGCAGCGTGAAAAAAGGGGTTCCTAACGGAAACCCCTTTTTGAAATTTGGTAGGCACGATTGGACTCGAACCAACGACCCCCACCATGTCAAGGTGATGCTCTAACCAACTGAGCTACGTGCCTGTTGCGAGTTGCGTATATTAACAGAGCTTTTTACGGTTTGCAAGTTTTAGGGTAAAAATTTTTCAGTTAATCTGAAATTAAGTTAATTTCGAATTAAGTTAACTATCAAAGCTTAGTCAATTTAGCTAAAGACAACAGCAACTCTTTGGTTCCCACTTCATCAAACTGAATCCGGATCCGAGCGTCTTTGTCCTGACCGGTAAGTCCCACCACAGATCCTTCACCGAACCGGGGGTGGCTCACACGATTGCCGATAGCAAAACCTTTGTAGTCGACTTTTGATGCCATCTTTCTGACAGCGGGATCCATCTTCGCTCGGGCAAATCCCGTTGAAGCCGAGCCGTAGGTCGAAGTTGAGCGTCCGCCATAGCTGCTGCCATAGCGCGAAGACCCGTAATTTGTTCCTGAGCGATAGCTACCCGATCTGCGCGAGTAGCCTGAATTCGAATACTCGTCACCCCAGCTTAAAGACTGATCTTCATCTTCAATTGCCATGGAGCGCTTTCTGTCATAGAGGAAAAGCAGATGCTCTTCATCTATTTCATTGATGAATTGACTGGGACCCGAGTCCATGTACTGACCGCGCAGCATGCGCGACAGGGCAAAACTCATGTGCAGGTTTTTGCGCGCGCGGGTAATGGCCACATACATCAGACGGCGCTCTTCAGCCATGCCCTTGGGGTCGTTGGCGCTATTGGCGTGCGGGAATAATCCTTCTTCCAATCCGGTGATAAAGACCACATCAAATTCAAGACCTTTGGCGGCGTGTACGGTCATAAGCTGCACGGCATCGTCCCCCTTTTGCGCCTGATTGTCACCCGCTTCAAGCGCAGCATGAGACAAAAAGCCCGCAAGCGAAGTCATTTCATCATCGGCTCCGTCGGCTTCCACCTCATCGCTTCTGGCATCCACGCTGATGCCTTCTTCCTTAAGAAAAGCCTGAGCCGCACTTTGCAATTCTTCTAAGTTTTCAAGCCGCTCCTGCCCTTCGCGCTCTTTTTTGTAGTGTTCAAGCAACCCGGAACGTTCGGTCACGGCACTGATCATATCCGGCAAAGGCAGGCACGAATACTCAAAACGCATGGCATCGATTAATTGCGTAAAGGCACGAAGTTTTGTGCCGGCAGCCCCCTCCAAGGTCTGGGTAGCTTCATAAAGGCTCACGTTGCTATCAATGGCTTGCTGCTGCAGCGTCTCCACGCTCTTGGCGCCAATACCGCGCATCGGGAAATTCACCACACGCAAAAAGGCCGTGTCATCTTTGGGATTTTCAATCAAACGCAGGTAAGCCAAGGCGTGCTTAATTTCCGCACGGTCAAAAAAGCGCAGTCCGCCGTAGACTCGATAGGGAGTACCGGAGGCAACAAGCGCCTGTTCAATCACGCGGCTTTGCGCGTTGGAACGATACAAAATCGCAATCTCGTGCTTTTTCACACCGCGCCCCACCGCCTCACGGATTTCCTGCACACAGTACTGTGCCTCATCACGGTCATCGCTTGCGCGGAAAACGCGGATTCGTTCACCGTCACCCGAACTCGTCCACAAGTCTTTACCAAGACGGTCATCGTTATGGGCAATCAACTCATTGGCGGCATTGAGGATATGGCCGAAGGAGCGGTAATTCTGTTCAAGCTTAATTAAGTGCTTGATGTGAAAGTCGCGCTGAAAATCCATCATGTTGCCGACGTTGGCACCGCGGAAGGCATAAATCGACTGGTCATCGTCGCCCACGGCAAACACGCAGTTGCCGTCAAACTCGCGAACGCCTGCCGGCGAAAAACCCGACAGAAGCTTCAGCCATTTGTATTGCAGGCGGTTTGTGTCCTGGAATTCGTCCACGAGAATAAAGCGGAAACGATCCTGGTAATGTCGGCGGATGAGTTCATTACGGGCCAAAAGTTCGTAACTTCTTAAAAGAAGCTCTCCGAAATCCACCACACCCTCGCGATTGCACTGCTCTTCGTAGAGCGCATAGATTTTCGCAAAGTTTTCCTTTTTCCCGAATTCGGCCGTCATGTCCTTGGCACGAAGCCCTTCTTCTTTGGCGCTTGAAATGTAGTTCTGAACCTCTTTGGGAGGATACTCATCGGCGCTGATTGCGTGCGCCTTCATCAAACGCTTGATCGCCGAGAGCTGATC
Organism: uncultured Sutterella sp.; assembly: GCA_905201055.1. Lineage (GTDB taxonomy): Bacteria > Pseudomonadota > Gammaproteobacteria > Burkholderiales > Burkholderiaceae_F > Aphodousia. Next base: position 6,056 of record CAJKMT010000055.1, read on the forward strand.
GGTCTGATCAAGAATCTGAAAGGTTTGCGGCAGCCCCGCTTCTTTAAAGTGGCGGCGAAGCATGCGGTTGCACAGACCGTGGAAGGTGCCCACCCACATGCCGCGGGTGTTCACGGGAATTGAGCCCTCGATACGCGTGAGCATTTCTTTGGCAGCTTTATTGGTAAAGGTCACCGCAAGGATTTCCATGGGGCTGGCCATGCGCTCTTCAATTAACCAGGCAATGCGGGTGGTGAGCACGCGGGTTTTACCGGAGCCGGCGCCGGCCAGAATCAATGCGCTCTCAGCAGGCAGCGTCACCGCAGCTTTCTGTTCAGGGTTGAGTTTTTCAATAAAGCTCGCCATTTTTCAAATTCGTCTAATTGAGGGAAAAGGCATTATTTTGCCAAAAACCGAAAAAAGAATATTGTCAGAGTCCGGCACTTGCACGCCACTTAAAGAACGTGCGGGCGCGGCTGTCTTTGTCAGACACAATGTAGGGCCCCGGGACAGGCCATACGATCCCGAGATTGGCGTCACTGAAAAGAATCGCGTCTTCGTCCTCGGGGTAGTAAAAATCCGTGCATCGATAAAAAAGTCGGGCAGTATCAGAAAGCGTCAGGAATCCGTGAGCAAAGCCCTCCGGAATATAAAGCTGACTCATGTCGCGGGCATTGAGCGTGACGCTGTAGACTCGGCCGAATGTCGCTGCCCCCGCTCTAAGATCAAGCGCCACATCAAAAATTTCCCCTTCAAGCACCGTAATGAGTTTGCCCTGCGGGTGCGTTTTCTGAAAATGCAGCCCCCTTAAAGTCCCTTTGACTGATACGGAAAAGTTATCCTGCACGAAATTGAGCTGCGGCCACAGGTCTTCGTAGCGCCCCGCGTGCCACAATTCGCAAAAAAGTCCCCTTTTGTCCCGATGCACGTCGGGATAGATTCTCAGAAGTCCTTCGAAAGCTGTTTTCTCAATTCTCATTTCTTTTTCTCGTAGCGCTTCATCCACTCGGGATAGTCGCCGCTTTTGACCGCATCAAGCCACTCGTCATTGTCCAGGTACCAGCGCAGCGTTCGGTGAAGTCCTTCAATTAACCTCACACGAGGCGCAAAATCCAAGGCCTTTAAACTCTGTTTGCTATCCATTGCATAACGGAAATCGTGCCCCGGTCGGTCATCAACAAAAGTGATCGCCTCTTCATAAGGCAAAAGCCCCGGGCAGGCTGAATCCATCAATGTGCACAAAGCCCGAATCAATTTAATATTAGGTACCTCTTCACCCGTGCCGATGTTGTAGGTTTGACCGGGCTCGCCCTTTTCGAGCACCTTTAAAAGTGCCTGCGCATGATCGGTCACGTACATCCACTCGCGAATGTTTTCGCCCGTGCCGTATACGGGCAGCGTCATGCCGCTTCGGGCCCGATCGATCATGAGCGGAATCAGTTTTTCGGGAAACTGACGCGGCCCATAGTTATTGCACGCATGCTCCACCATCACGGGAAAACCGAATGTGCGCCAGTAACTTAAAGCGATCATCTCTCCTGCGGCTTTGCTTGCTGCGTAGGGGCTACTTGGCCGATAGGGACTGTTCACGGTAAAAGCGGGGTCACCAGCCTGAAGCATTCCATAGACTTCATCCGTTGACACATAAACAAAGCGAAAACGCCCTTTTTTCTCTCCTCGGATTGTCTTCCAGTACTGTCTGCACACTTCAAGCAGGCGCTGCGTGGCGGTGACATTATTGTCAACAAAGCTTGAAGGATCATCGATTGAACGGTCCACATGAGTTTGAGCCGCCAGATGAACAACGGCGTGCGGCTTAAAACTTTTTATCGCCTCGGCCATAACGGCACTGTCGCCGACGTCGGCCTGCAGAAATTTGTGTGAGCGGTTGGCAAACGCCTTATTCAAATTCAAAAGAGTGCCGCTATAGTCGAGTTTATCGACCGAGAGCACCTGGTAGCCGGCCGCAAGCGCCGCGTCCACAAAGTGCGAGCCGATAAAACCGGCTGCGCCTGTGACCAACAATTTTTCTTTTGCCATGAGCTTTTTCTACGCAGAAAATCTTTATAAAAAATAATTCGAGGTTGTCCGAAGGATTGTATTACACTTGAATTAACGGAGCGAACAATTCGACCGCTGGTCGTGTTGTGCCCTCATCTCTTTCGCATTCTGATTTTAAGAGGTACGAACAATGGCTAAGAGTAAAACGATCGGTATTGTGGCGGGCTTAAACCGCCGTGCTGCCATGGAAGTAAAAACCCAGTTGCTCGCCCAGGGAACTGATGACATCAGCGTCATCATGACCGAGGACAACTTTAAGATCGATCCGGATCCGACATTTGCCGTGAGCGACCGCAAGATCTTTATTTTCAACGAGTCCGAATTGCTCGCTGAGATGGGCGCCGATCTCATCCTCGTGCCTGATTTCAAGTGCGCGTCCTACATCCATGAAGTTCAGCGTGAAATTCAAACGCCGATTCTGGACATGAAGACGGCGCTGATGAGCCAAATGGGCGACAATGCCCCGGGGATGGGCGTACTTGACG
>CAJKMT010000056.1 GCA_905201055.1 uncultured Sutterella sp.
TTGAAGTGTTACTTTAAGGTTGGGTACTAAGAGCTAGTTTCTGAAAAGTTTAGGTCAAATGTTTATTTATTCCCGATGTGATAGGTAGAAACCATTAGTGGTTTATGCTACATTGTGGGCGTGGATGAACAGTCCTACTGATTCAAACACAAAAAGCCGTGGCAACGATCGGTCCGTTGCCACGGCTTTTTCTATACCGAAAAAATTTTCAGTCGATCCGAAGACGCATTTCGCTTAAGCGAGCTCGCGCTTCGCGCAAAAGTGAATGGTAGGCTTTCGCCCGGCGGTTTTTCAGGCTCCAGATCTCTGCCACGGCTAAAACAGCCGCCAGCACGAAAACGAGCACCACACTGTGGCCCTGCTCGGTCAGATTAAAAAGAAAAAATCCCTCTGTCATCACAGTTCCCCTTCAATGGCGGCATCCTGAGCCCACGTGGCTCTTCGCTCACGCTCCAGGATCACATTCCGGCATCGGCTCAAAGACATGGCAAACATGTAGGTAAAGAGATTGACGGTAAAAAGAAACATCAGTACATAAGCATCGCGCCCGTTGGAGCGCAGAAGACTATTGTCCAAGTCGTGAGCCATCGGTGTGTAAAGATCAAAGAACACATAAAGCACCGGAATCACCACTACGCCCAAAAGCGCTGAAGCGGCAGCCTTGCGGTCATTTAAATCCTGACGATTGTTGACCTTGGAAACTGACAAAGAAATGAAGGCACCGAAGAAGAAAAGCAGAATCAACAGAGCCGTCAAACGTGAGTCCCAAATCCAATAAGCCCCCCACATGGGCCGGCCGAAAAGCGCCCCTGATCCCAAAGCAAAAAGCGTCATGACAAAGCCGCTTGGCGCAAAGCCGTGCGAAAAGACAATCGGCATGAGCGCTTTGGAATTAAAAAACTGAAATAAGCTCGAGATCGCCACAATCGCGTAGCAGCAAAGTGCGGCAGCAGTGGCGGCAATGTGAAGATAAAACACCCAGTAAATATCAGCCTGCCCGATTGCTGTCGTATCAGAGTAACCCAACATCCAAAGCAAAGCTGCCGCCATGCTTGCTATGGACATAATCAGCAAGAGCGGAATGAACTTGGCAAAAGAGAAATAGTACGTTTTAGGTTTAATCATAGGATTTCTGAAAAGACTCGTTCGTCATTGTAACTCAGAGAGTCGATTGAGCCGAATTTAACGTTTCGAAAAACCGACAGCTCGATAAATTAGCCCTTTTGGTGACCGTATTTTCAGTTCTCAATCCCTTAAAATTAGCAGAGTTGATTTTGAGGAAAGACAGGATGCAATTTTTAGTCGTTGACGATCACTCCATTGTGACTATGGCCCTGGAAATGCTCTTGAAGGACTACGAGGGCGAAGAGAACACGGTTTACTGTGCCAATACCAAAGAGGACGCCATTGCGCTCGCAGACCGTTACGGCGAAACGGCCGACTTGATGATTCTGGATTTGTCGATGCCGGGCGTCCAGGGCACCTCTCTCATGGAAGAAATCGTTGCCGCTCATCCGACACTTAAAATTCTTGTGATGAGCGGCCTGCAAGATCAGCACAGCATTGTGCGCGTTCTTCAGATGGGAGCCGCAGGCTTTATCCCGAAGTCGCTCGAAGCCGGTCTTTTAACCTCTGCCATCGGCTTTGTTTTAAAAGGCGGCGTTTATATCCCCGTTAAACTTCTCAATCAAGCTCAAAAAACGGGTCTTCTGACTGCCCGCGAACCCGTGAGCGAAGCGGGCTCCGTTCACCTCACAGAACGACAGAAGGATGTGTTGGAGCTTCTTGCCAAAGGCGCACCGATTAAGCGCATCTGTAAGGAATTGAATTTGTCCGAAGGGACGGTTAAGACGCACGTCACGGCCATCTATCGGGCTTTTGGAGCGAGCAACCGCACCGAAGCTCTCCTGGAGGCTCGCCGTCACGGCTTTGATGTGGGTATTTAACGGGAATGCTCCTGCACGAGCTCATGAAGCGCTTCATTTAAAGCTTCACCGGTAACAGGCTTTTGCATAATCCGGGGCATAGCAAAAAGGGCAGCCTCGCGCTCGCCTAATACACGCAGTGTTCTCACATAATGCTTTTCGATGATTTCAGAGGACACGGCTGTGAGCAAAATAGCGGGAATCTTTTCTTCCGAGATCAGTGAAAGTCTCAGAATGCTCTCTAGCCCCGTTGCCTCCCCTTCACCCAAATTGAAGTCTGAGACCACGGCATCGATTTTGCCGGCTTTTCTCACTTCTTCAGCCAACGCGTCACTGAAAACGTCAGCAGCGATGACTTTTGTACCCCAATTTTCCATCAGCGCTGTCAGACTTTCCCGCACAGGCGTGTTGTCTTCAATCAGTACAACGGTGGCATTAAGCGCCTTAACCGGTTGCTGGTTGGAGTGTTTCTGACTGAAAATACGAGCCTGCTCAGCCTCATGAATCGGCAATTCGAGCCTGAAAATCGAGCCTCTGCCCGGGTGAGAGCCCAAACTGAGTTTAATATTAAGTTGATCGCAAATCACTTTCACAATGGAAAGCCCCAGGCCATACCCCTCAACGTGCGAACGGGTATTTTCGCTGCGATAGAAAGTTTGAAAAATCTTCTTTTGTTCAGCCTGTTCAATCCCCGGACCGCTGTCAACCACGCAAATGCTCACGCGTTTGCCGCCTATGCAGCGGGCTGCCAGGAGTACTTCGCCCTTTTCAGTGTAAGCAATTGCGTTGGTGAGAAGATTACGGATGGCGCGTGTTAAAAGCTGAACGTCAGTGCAGACATTGACATCGAGATTTTTAAGCCTGAAAGACAATCCTTTTTCTTTTGCAATGGGTTCGAATTCCAGAGCGAGTTCTTCAAGCAGCGTCGCCAATTTGATGGGTTCAGGATTGACCTTAGTGTGACCGGTTTCAAGTTTGGAGACTTCCAGAATCTGCGCCACCAGTGTCTGAAGACCTTGAGTGGTTTTTGCCAATTGCTCAACAATAGCGAGCGTTTTCGGGTCGTTGCTTTTTTTGAGCAATTGAATGTAAATGCCGATTGCCTGCAGTGGTTGCCGGATATCGTGATTGGCCGCTGTAAAGAAGTGGCTTCTCAGACGGCTTTGTTCCTGAGTTTCGCGGCGCAGTTTTTCAGCCAGATTTCTCTCAAGAGTCAGACGCTTAACGAGCATTTCGTTTTCCTGATCATTTCTGACCGAAGACTGAACAATTTCGTTAAAGCGCTTACCCGAATAAAACATAAAGACCACAACCGTGACCAAAAGCGCGGCAATCATGAGCCGCGACCACCCGAAAATGAGCGCCAAACGCAGCACAAGCGGCGTCACCGCGCAAAGCGTGAATATCACAAGGCTGGGGAGCCAACAGGCATACACAGGCCAGGAGGCAAAAGTCACCGTCAGGATGACGGAAAAGAGAATCCCCTGCGAAGCCGAGTCATTGCCGATATTGTAGGCAAAGGTGATGCCCGCCAAAGCCCAAATGAGACCGCCGACAATCGCCAGGACCATCCAGGCGCGCATCCAGAAATGAATCCGTGCGTGACGGTAGCGATCAGCCCAGAAGCGACGGTTAAAATCCACCGAGCCGTAAAAGTGAACGCCCACCAATAAAAGCCAGAAAACCAAGAGAATCGGATTGACGGCATCCCACAGAAACATTGCCGTTACGCAGGCACCGGCCACTTCAGCAGCCAATGCCACGGGCTGCAGCTTAAGAGAACTTAGAATCTGACGCACCAACACCCGGGAGTGACGCCGACGCCACTGGGCAATCGTCATATTCTCACTGTGAAAGGCGCCGTTGGTGACGAATCGGTACCACTGAGCCTTAATCCAACCGAGCATGATGGTCTAAAGAATTAAAAACGAGGCGTCACGCGAGGATGCTCTTTCGTTGACAGAACGACATAACCCTTTTCCGTGCGCATTCTCACACAGGCGCCTACGGGCAGCGTGATCTTGACGGGCGAGTGTCCGAAAGGCAGACCGTAGAGAATCGGCATTCCGGGCAGACGTTCACGCAAATACTTCAGCACATCGGCAAAAAGAAAATCATTTTCTTTCGGATGAGCCGGATCAGCATCACGGAAGTCTCCGAAAATAATTGCTTTCTGTTTAGCCAAAACACCGGCCATTTCCAGTTGAGCTAAATGGCGCTCAATGCGGTAGGCGCGATCGTTGCAGTCTTCAAAAAATAAAATGCCGCCCTCAATATCGGGGAAATAAGGCGTGCCCAAAAGCGAAACAACCATGGAAAGATTGCCGCCCCAAAGCGTGCCTTCCATGTCTAAGTCACCGGCCTCTTTACACGGAAAAGAGGCTACCCACTCGTCGTTAAAAAGCGCCCCGTGAAAGCTCTTTTCCGTCATAAACACGGGCGTGTCGACAAAGTCGGTTCCATTGGGACCCTGGTAGCTGATCATGCCGGTCTTACTCAAATAGGCAAGGTTAAAGGCTGTGAAATCGGAGTAGCCGCATAAAACCGGAGCCCTTGCGGCAATCGCCTCATAGTCGATCTTATCGAGAATGCGCGATAAGCCGTAGCCGCCGCGAAGGGGCAGCACCAAATCAACAGTCGGATCGCAAGCCATTGTCATGAGACCTTCGACACGCTCAGCGTCGGTCCCGGCAAACTGTTTGACGTTTTTAAACACCGTGTCGTGCAAAACAACATCGGCTCCCCGATCTTTGAAATAAAGCTTGGCAAGTGCCGGTGTTGAAATATCCATCACGGCACGGGACGGAGCGCAAAAGCCCACTCGGATCGGGTAATTAGGCATGGCGTCTTTCTCCGAAAAATTCTGTTAACAATGCGGCCGCTTCTTTGCCGCAGACACCGGAATCCACCTGGGCACGATGATTCAGTTTGGCAGTGGTTTGTAGGTCAAATGAGCCGCCGTAAGCACCGGTTTTCTCGTCTCTGGCGCCAAAAACCACGCGAGAGATTCTGGCGTGAGCGATTAACCCCGCGCACATCGCGCAGGGTTCAAGCGTCACATAAAGTGTGCAGCCCGTCAGACGATAATTTTCAAGCGCCTGTGAAGCCTGCCGGATCGCAATAACTTCAGCATGGGCACTCGGATCATTGTCTTCGATTGAACGGTTGCGTCCCACACCGATGATCTCGCCGTCCTTGACGATCACGCAGCCCACAGGGACTTCGCCCGCCTGAGCGGCTTCACGGGCAAATTCCAAAGCCTCGCGCATAAACTGCTGATCGTAGGGACTGGTCTGACGCTTTTTGGAATTGATTTCACGGTTGCGGCGCTGAAGCGCCTTCTGCATGACGTTGCGAAGAGTTTCGCGGCGCTCCTGCTCGAGCAAAACTGCATCTTCAAGTTCTGCCCGGGTGTAGCGGTCGCGGCTGTTTTTCCGGTAGCCGACCGTTGCCTCAAAAATGAGACCTTTTTTAAGCGACTGCAGCAAAATGGATACGGGTGTTTCACGCAGCCAGTCGCCTGCGCCATCCAAAAATTCCTGAGCCTTGGTGAGGGCCGTTGAAGCCGAAATCAAGTCATCCGGTAAATAAGTCAGAAAAGCCTCCAGAACCACATGCAAGTCTTCCGGATTATGTCTTTCCAGAGAAGCCAATGTGCTTCCTTTTCTGACGGTGAGTTCTACAAATCGCTTCACAGCCGCTCTCCCTGTTGATCTGTGTATTTTAACGATTTTGGCAATCAATAACTCAATGCGCAGCAGATACAGTCAAACGAATTGATGCGCCTTCTCTAAAATACAAAACAAAAAAAGGGATTTGTTATGAAAAAATTGATTTTGTCATTATTGCTTGCGGCCACTGCGGTCTCAGCGCACGCCGGCCAGTACGCCGATGAACTCGGGCGATGCCTTGTGAAAAATTCCTCTGCCTCTGACACCAAGGTACTCACTCAATGGGCTTTTGTCACACTCGGGCAAACCAAAGCTGCAAAGGAAATCACAACCATCAGCACTAAAACGACAAATCGAGTCACCTCTCAAGCCCAGACAGTCGTTCTTCGTCTTCTTGGACGAGACTGTGCCAAAGAGGCACTTAAAGCAACTTTGTACGAAGGCAAAGACGGTATCGGCAACGGTATTAAAAGCGCTGTCATGCAGCGCATGCAGCAGGAATTTCAAACTCAAACGGTCGATGCCATCATTGCCAAAATGACAACCCTGAAAACTCCGTAGGAAACACTGTCAGCAAAACACCGATTTTTTGGGTTTAGAATCGTCACATAAAGTCTTTGGACAAATTTAACGGTTAAGGAGATGACATGGTACGCGACGAATTTTATTGGTTGGGGCAAATCAATAAAGCCACCATTATCGCTAACAGCTGCGGCGGGCTTTTAAAGCCGGAACTGGCACACAAAAGCGCCAAAGCGCTCGATGAGGTTTTAAAGTCAGGGACAGAAGCTGCCAACCGCGTCAAGCGCGTGATTGACTTTGAGCCCAAACTGATTGCCGCAGCCGGCACCTCCGAAGTCACCGAAATTCACATCGGGCGCTCCAGCCAGGACATGCACTCGACATTTCGAGCGGCGATCATGCGCGACGAAGTGATTCAGGTAACCGATACGCTCTTAAAAGTCATCGGAAAGATGCTTGAACTTGCCCGCGCGCACCAGGATACCGTGATGCCCTCTTATACAAACGGTGTTGCGGCGCAGCCCACCACTTTTGCTCACTATCTTTTGGGTTACACCGAGGGCTTTAAACGTGACTGCGTCCGATTGGCTCAATTTTTCTCAAGACTCAATTACTGTCCTATGGGGTCGTGCGTATTAAACGGTACGGGCTGGCCCTTAAACCGTAAACTCATGGCAAAGCTTCTCGGTTTTCACGCACCCGTGCGAAACGCTTTTGATGCCACGCAGATCTCCATGAATGATTTGCCTGTTGAATTTGCCCAAATTCAGGCTTCAATCGCTTTGCATATCGGCAGCTTCATCGCCGATATCATGGTGCAGTATGCTCAGCCCCGTCCCTGGATTCTTCTGGCTGAAGGCGGCGGCAACACCTATGTATCGTCTGCCATGCCCCAAAAGCGCAATCCGGGACTTTTAATCAGCTGCCGCGGCAACGCAAGCGATGTGGTAAGCGGCGCAGCGCTAGCCGTCACCCGAGTTCATAATGTGCCGAGCGGCATGATTGACGGCAAGTCCGTCAAAGTTCACAGTGCGCTTGCCGCTGAAAGCGTTAAAACAATAGAGCGCTTTTTGAAGATTCTGGATGCATTGGTTGTCAATAAAGACCGGGCTTTGGAAGAACTTTCGCTTGACTGGACAGCCAGTCAGGAAATTGCCGACCGCCTCATGAGCGAATACGGACTGCCGTTTCGAGTCGGCCACCATGTCGCAAGCGGCATGGTGAGTTTTGCCCGCGCCAACGGCATTTTGCCGCTCACCTTCCCCTACGAAGAAATGAAGCGAATCTACGCGGAAACGGTCGCCAAGGAAATGCCGGGCACGGACACCAATTGTCCGATGAGTGAAGCGGAATTTAAAGCAAGCCTTGATCCCCGTGAGATTCTGCGCAGACGCCGCACTGAAGGCAGTGCAAACCCTGAAGAAGTGGAAAAGATGCTAGAAAGCATGACAGCTGAAGTCGCCGTGATGAAAGACACCAATGCGATGCGGGCTGCCGCCATTGAGCAATCCATGGCAGAGCTTGATACGCAGTTTGCGCCGTTTTTAGCTTAACGGTGCATCAAAAAAGTCCACGAAACGATACCAGTTCGTTTTCATGGACCTCTTGCTTTGGGGCGGTTCTCACCGCCCCAAACGTTTTTGCACAAGTTTAATTACTTGGCAAGCGTACGGTAAACGCAGCGGCTCATCAATTCGAGCGCGTTGGCAAGCGTTTGTTCATCAAAGTCAAAGTGACTGTTGTGGTGACCGGCGCGAAGGGTGGAGCCCACCTGAACATAGGTACCCTTGCCGCCAGCGGCCTGCACCGTGCTCATAAAGTGAGAGTAGTCTTCGGAAGCGCCGAAGTTTTGTTCTTCGATCACTTCATCAAAGCAGCCCATGTCGCGTGCTTCTTCTGCCACAACCTTGGCCACTTCAAGGTCAGACTCGCCGCTCTTGGTGCCGCCCTTGATATCAATCGAATAGCCGCAGCCCCACATTTCAGCAGCAGCCTTGGCAATACGCTTGACTTCGCCGAACATGTATTCATCCAACGCAGACGTGATACCGCGGGTTTCCAAAACGAGGACAGCCTTCGGAGGAATCACGTTGCGGCCTTCACCGCCGTTTAACTTACCGACAGTGATACGGGTATCACCCTTGCCGGAGCGCGGAATGGCGTGCATGTTCAAAAGAGCCGTCGCGGCAGAAAGCAGGGCGTTCTTACCTTCTTCCGGGGCGTTGCCGGCGTGAGCAGGCACACCGGTGAAGGTAATGTCAGCCTTCGTGGTTGCCAGGAAGTTCTTCGTGCCGCAAATGACCTTGCCGATCTTATTGGCTTGGAAGCCGATGTG
>CAJKMT010000057.1 GCA_905201055.1 uncultured Sutterella sp.
ATTGCTAACAATCACGATAAATAAAAGCTTGCGACTTTAGTCGCGAGTTATTTACGTTTAGTCTGAATTGTTTTCAAAGGGGCAACTGTAAGCGCTATTAGTCGCTCATTCAATAATTATTTCTATCGCTACCAATATTCAGGTCAATGAGTCGGTAGAATTCGACAATATCATTGTATTTTTTGAAAAAATGAAAAAAATCGTCGTTTTAATTTCCGGTCGCGGGAGCAATTTTGTTGCAATTGAAGAATGCGCTTTGCGTGAAGATTGGGAGCACAAGATCGGTGCCAAAATTGTTGCCGTCATTTCCAATAGGCCTGAGGCCAAGGGCCTGGATCTTGCCAAGGGTTACGGCATTGATGCTCTTTGCGTTGATCATAAGCTCTTTGACACTCGAGAGGCGTTCGAAGAAAAGCTCTATGAAGTGATTTCTCGCTATGAGCCGGACCTTATTGTTTTGGCCGGTTTCATGCGGATTCTGACTGCCGGTTTTGTTGACCGCTTTGAGGGGAAAATTCTTAATATTCATCCGGCGTTGCTTCCTTCTTTTAAGGGGCTTGACACTCATCAAAGAGCCATCGATGCCGGTGTCCGCATGGCGGGGACCACGGTTCACTTTGTAACTGCCGCGTTGGATGGCGGCGCTATCATCGCCCAAGCGGCGGTTCCCGTTTTGCCGAGCGATGACGCGCACACCCTCGCTGATCGTGTGTTGATCTATGAACACCAAATATATTCCCGCGCGGTTAAAGCTTGTGTGACCGGTCGCGTGCGCTATGAAAATGAACGGGCCGTGATGGACAATGAAACGGCACTGGAACTGACCTTGTTCGGACAGGCATAAATCATGCAGGAAAAAAGAAGAACACCCCGCCGAGAGCCTGCGGGTACGCAGCGCCATTTAACCGAGCGGCAGCGCGCAGCGCGCAGCCGTCAGCTTCGCGAAAGCCGCGCAATGACTAAAGAAGAGCGCAGGCAAAAGTCCGGAGCTCACCTTGATATTGAACATCGTCAGACGCGCTCGGGCGGCCCGCGCATCACGGGGCTTATCGTCGAAGAGCTGGGCAAGGCTTTGGCAACCGTTTTAAAGCTCGACGGTCCCGCCGATGTGCTGATGAGCCGCTTTTTCAGACTCAATCACAAGCTGGGCTCACGCGACAGAAGCATTATTGCGGAGGCGATTTTCTACACGCTCAGACATCTTTCGACAATTGCCTGGCAGATGAAGCCGATTGTGCCGGTTCGTGCGCCGAGATTGACCGCAATGGTGGCCCTGGCTCGAATTTACGGACGTGACGCTCTTGATGAAAAGACGGTGGGCAATGATGCGGGTCCCTTGGACAATATTCTTCGCAGTAAGCCCGAAAAAGCCACGGCTTTTGTGCAGTCGGAGTTGCCTTATTGGCTCTACGAAAGATTGAACACTCAATTTGGTGACGAGGCACCGGCTCTCTTTGAATCGATGAAAGAGGGGGCGCCGCTTGATTTGCGCGTTAACCTCTTGAAGGCAAAACGTGAAGAAGTTATGAAAGAGCTGGCTGACCATGGTGTGACCGCCCTGGAAACGCCCATGTCGCCTGACGGTGTGCGTCTGATGACTAAGCCCGGGTTGACCGCATGGCCGATTTATCGCGAAGGCAAGATTGATGTTCAGGATGAAGGCAGTCAGTTGATTGCCCGTCTTGTGCAGCCTAAGCGCGGAGAAATGGTCTGCGACTTTTGCGCCGGTGCCGGTGGTAAAACCTTGGCTTTGGGCGCACTCATGCGCTCGACCGGCAGACTTTACGCATTTGATGTGAACGAAAAGCGCCTGGCGGGACTGACGCCTCGCATGCGCCGTGCCGGGTTAAGCAATGTGCACCCGATTGCCATTAAGACCGAACGTGATGTGCGAGTCAAACGTTTGGCCGGTAAGTTTGATCGGGTACTGGTGGATGCGCCCTGTTCAGGTACCGGCACTTTGCGCCGCAACCCCGATTTGCGCTGGCGCATGAGTGAAGAGGAATTGGCCCGCATTAACGCGATTCAGGCTAATGTCCTTGAGTCCGCCAGCCGCCTGGTGAAGTCAGGGGGGCGCCTCGTCTATGCGACCTGCTCTTTGCTTAAAGTCGAAAATCAGGATGTGGTGGAAGCCTTTTTGGCCAAGCACCCTGAGTACCAAATCATGGATGCCACCGAGGTGCTCGCCAAACAGGGGGTTAATCTCCCAGAGTGCGCCAAAGCGCATGCTCCCTACTTTGTGATGGCGCCGCATCAAAGCGGAACCGACGGGTTCTTCGGTGCGGTGTTAGTCAAAAAAGACACCGACGAGCATTAATCTTTGGCTTAAAATCTAAGACGCCCGCTTGAAAAAAAGCGGGCGTTCTTACGTCAAGGTGTCGCACTCCAATGCTTTTCAGTGTTCCTAAATCTTTGGCATTTTTACTGGCCATGTGTTCCATGGTGGGACCCTTGTCGGCCAACACTTATATGCCGGGATTGGGGATGATTGCCGAAGAGTTTGCTGTGAGCGAAGTCGCTGCCTACCAGACTCTCTCGAGCTACCTCTTGTGTTTTGCGCTTTCCTCGCTTTTTGTCGGTGCGATTTCCGACAGCCTCGGCCGACGTCCCGTCATGATGGGCGGGCTTTGTCTCTACAGTCTTTCGTGCCTGATCTGTGCCGTCAGTTTTAACTACGAGTCTTTTTTAATCGGCCGTATTTCGATGGGAATTTTTGCCAGTACCGGAACGGTGTTGGCAATGGCGGTTACTCGTGATTTATTCAGCGGCCGTCAGGCTCAGGAACTCACGAGTTTAATCGCAGTGATTTTTGCTCTGGCGCCCGCTTTTGCGCCGATCATCGGCGGCTGGCTGGTCGTGCTTTTCGGTTGGCGCAGTGTATTTATCTTTTTGGCAGGTTTTGCCCTTTTGATGGCATGTATCACTTATTTCCTGCTCCATGAGACTCATCCCCCGGGAAAAAGAACCGAGTTTCATTTTGTGCCGCTGACGACAACGTACGTACATTCCTTCAAAAATGTTGCCTTTACTGCCGGCGTGTTTTGTAACGGTTTTGTTTTTATGGGGTCAATTCTTTTTTCAGCAGGCGCACCCGACTATGTGGAAAATGTCATGGGAATGGGTGTGACGGATTTCGGTTACCTGATGCTGCCGCTTATCGGTTTTTCTGTGACGGGTTCCATTTTCTGTACAAAAATCGCGGCCTATTTCGGTGAAGTCAAAGCGGTTTGGATACAGATTGCCCTGATGTATCTGGCGGGTATCGGCGGCGTCTGCATGAACTATTTCTGGCATGTGCCTTATCCTCTCTGCCTGATTGCGGTGATTGTCTACAGCACAGCCATGAGCGTGATTCGTCCGATCATGACGGTTTATAACCTGGATTACTTTCCGCAAAACAGGGGAATGGCGGCAAGCATACAGCAATTTTTCCAAACGTCGGCTTTCGCCATTTGCGCGGCGCTTTGGGTGCCGATCGTGATGGGCGAAGCCTGGAAGTACGATTTGGTCCTTTTATTCTGCGGCGTGATGGTCAGCGTCACCTGGGTGATCGTGCTTAAGACCCGTACAAGGTGCCTGCCGCCGGATTTTTCCTCAGAGAATCGTCAGTAACGCCGACACAATCACCACGCTGCAGGCGACCGATAACGAATTAAGGTTAGCGGCCATTGAAGGATTGCATTTGGCTTTAATGCAGAAAATCAATCCCACAACCGGCACCGGTGCCCAGGCAATCAGTGCAAGAATCTTGCAGATTTCATGCGGGAAGGGCAGCAGGTAGTACATGGCAAGCGACATCACTAGCGACCCTGCGAGACGAATGGCCAAAAGGCGCAGCAATTCTTTGAGCTGCTCGGCGGGCATCGCAAATCGAATGCTCTGCCCCAGCAAAATCATGGCAAGAAAGGCATTGGCATTGGCCCCGATCTGAGCCCAGTCCACAATGGTTTTCGGGAAAGAAACTCCCAAAACTGCCAGCACCAGCATGACAAAATAAGAGCAAATCGGACCGGAGCTGAACATGCGCTTGAGAATTGTTTTGACAAGCGTGATGCCTGTGCCGGTGCCTGAGCCAAGCGCATAGGTGGTGCCGGTGCACATGATGGAATTGCCGATATCGAATAAGCAAATCGATAAAAAGCCCACCGGCGTGACAAAGGACTGCAGAAACGGCATCACGAATGTGCCGACGTTAAAGCCTGACAAATTGAGCATATCAAAGAGTCTTTTTTCGGGGCACCGGTAAGTAATGAGGCAGGCGACGCCAATCATGAAAAAGTTTGTCAGAAGCCCCAGACCGATTAACCAGAGATAACTCCACTCAAGGTGCAGGCCGTTGAGACAAACCAGAATCAGGCAGGGCAATGTGACATAAAGCAGAAGACCGGAGAGCGCGTGAACGGTATCTTCTTTGAGCACGTGGGCACGTTTGAGAAAATAGCCGATGAAAATAAAGAGTACGAATCCGAGAACTTTGATGAGACCGTCCACGTTACTATTCCTTGTCTGCAGTTTGAAGTAGGCATTGTACGCTCAGAAAAACTTAAGTATCCGATACAAAAATGCCCGTTCGTCAGGTAAATAAGATAATTTGGCAAAAAGTAATAAAAAACAAACAATATTGTGCAAAGGATTTTTCCTAAAATTAGGAAAAATGAGTGACGGGGGCGTGCGTATGTTTAATTCTGAAAGACGATTTTATTTAAAAGCGGCGGCAGCGGCGACGCTCAGTTTGAATTGGCCGACGCTTGCCTTTTCTCAAACGCCTTTTTTGCAGTTAACTGACCTTGCCGGCCGTTCTGTTGTTCTGAGCAGAATGCCGCAGCGTTTTGTGGTGGCCAATTACATTGCCAATTTTCTTTTTGTCGGCGGCGCAAAAGCGGTTGATCAAATTGTCGGAATCACGGCTGACGGATGGGAAAGCACGCGTTACGCCGAATACGTTCGCCTGACGCAGGCCTTTGCTCAGCTAAAGAATATCCCGAGCATCGGAGGCTATCATGATGACATTCTCAATACTGAAAAGATTCTTTCGCTCAAACCCGATGTGGTGATCCTGGGACAAACTCAGTATGCGCAAAATGCGCAAAGGCTTCGTTTACTGGAAAAAGCAGGCATTGCGGTTGTTGTTCTTGACTACCACGCAATGACCCTGCAAAACCATGTTAAAAGCACGCAACTGCTTGGAAAATTGCTCAATCGTGAAAGTGTCGCCGAAGAGCAAATCAATCGTTACACCGAGACCATTCAAACCATCCAAACACGTATTGCCAAGGCAGATAACAAGGCGAAACAGGTGCCCGTTTATGTCGAATGCGGGAATTTAGGGGTCGGTTCCTATGGCAACTCCTACAATAAGACGGTCCTTTGGGGAGGAATTCTCAGGCGGCTGCAGGTCAATAATATTGCTGCCGATATGCCGGCTCCGTACGCCTCATTGTCGCGGGAGTTTGTTTTGGCGAAAAATCCTGGAATTATTTTCATCGCGGGCAGTATTTGGCAAAATGCCGCAGAAAACGATCAAATGCGCATGGGATTAATGGTGCCGAGAACAGAGGCTTTGCAAAGACTGTCAGGCTTTATCCGGCGTCCTTTATGGGATAGACTACAGGCGGTAAAAAACAACCGGGTTTACGGCGTTGATCACGGAAGTCTGCGTTCGATGCTTGATTACACTTTTTCGCTTTTTATGGCCCAGGTGATTTATCCCGGCTTATTTGATGATTTTGATCCGGAAGCGGAAATTCACGCATTTTATAAACGCTATTTGCCTGAAGTCGATTCTTCGGGCACGTTTACTTTGAAACCTTAAATTACATGAGCTGTCATTTACACTACCGTCAAACGAATCACAGGCGCACAATGATATTGTGCGCGGCAGCTCTGTTGCTCTTGATTGCAGTGGGTTTGGATTTGGCAGTGGGCTCATCGGCTATGCCTTTGTCCGACTTGGTAAGTGCACTTTTTTCCGGTCCTGACGCTTCCGATATCAATGCCACTATTGTTTGGTCCCTGCGGCTACCGATGACGCTCACCGCGCTTTTTGTCGGGACCGCGTTGGCAATGGCCGGTCTTCAAATTCAAAATATCACGCAAAACGCATTGGCTAGTCCCTCAACATTGGGGATTACTTCTGCAGCGAGTTTCGGAGCGGCACTGGCTATCAGTTTGGGGCTGAGTGTGTTGGGGCAATTTTGGATTGCAACGGCAACCGCCGCGCTCTTTTTTGCTCTCTTTGTGTCCTTTGCTATTTATTTTCTGAGCGCTCGCCGCGGGATGACCCCTGAAACCGTGATTCTGGCCGGTATTGTGGTGAACTTCTTTTTCCTTGCTCTGCAGCAGGTCCTGATCTATCGCTCTAGCCCCGAAGTCGCTCAAATCATCAACGGCTGGACTTTCGGTAATTTGGAAAGAGCATCGTGGCTTGCAGTTGGCTTAAATGCTGTGCTGACATTTTTAATTGCTGTGTTTTTACTTAAACGTAGCTGGGCAATTACCGCATTGACATTGGGCGAAGAAAGGGCGCTGAGTTTGGGAATTCCCGTCAAACGTCTTCGGATTGAAACGTTTTTTCTTTCCGCATTACTCATTGCCGGCGCTGTGGCTTTTATCGGGACCGTGAGCTTTGTGGGTCTTGTTGCGCCTCATATTGCAAAAATGCTTCTCGGAGAAGATCAACGGTTTTTATTGCCCGGCACGCTTTTATCGGGCGCCTTGCTCATGGTTTTGAGTTCACTTTTTGCCAAGCTGATTTCTGCCGGCGCCATCATCCCGGTCGGGATTATCACCTCTTTGGTCGGCGTGCCTTTCCTTTTGGCGCTGCTTGTGCGCTATAGCAGCGGGAGGTCGCAATGATTGAGCTGACATTGGATAAATTGGGCGTGAGTTACGGACAAAATCCGGTCCTTTACGATATTTGTGCCCATGTAAAAGGCCCTCAGCTCATCAGTGTGATTGGTCACAACGGTAGCGGAAAAACGACGCTTTTAAAAGCTATCGCCGGTTTAATTCCCAGTCAGGGTGAGATATCCGTGACTGAAAATGGCAGCAATATTGCGACCTCTGCCATTCGATACGTCCCACAGTTGTCAACAATTGCATCGACTCTAACCGTCTTTGAAATGGTTTTGCTGGGACTCGTTAAAACATTGTCCTGGCGAGTCAGTCAGGAAATCTTTGATAAGGTTGACGCGACGCTGCATGCCCTGGAAATTAATGAATTGGCTCACACTCCTGTCAATAAACTCTCGGGCGGGCAGCGGCAATTGGTTTTTCTCGCTCAGGCTTTTGTTTCTCAACCCAAAGTGCTGCTTTTGGATGAGCCCACGAGCGCGCTTGACCTTCGGCATCAATTGATTGTGATGAATGCAGTGCGTGAATATACCCGTAAAAACGGAGCCATTACACTGGTCATCATGCACGATTTGCTCACAGCGGCGCGCTTTAGCGAACAGATTTTGCTTTTAGAGAAGGGAACGCTGTCCATTTTGGATGAGCCGGAATTGGTTTTGCAGGCTCAGCGTCTTGAACGGATCTATAACGTGAGTGTTAGCATTGAAAAAACGGCTTCAGACTTTTTGAATGTAGTTCCGATTAAGCCGTTGTGAACAGACAATAAAAAAGCTCGGAACTAAGCCGAGCTTTTTGGTCGGTACGATGGCTCAATTACTTGAGCTTCGTTTCCTTGTAGACCACATGCTTGCGAGCAACCGGGTCGTACTTGGAAATTTCCATCTTACCCGTACTCGTACGCTTGTTCTTGGTCGTCGTATAGAAGTGACCCGTACCAGCGGTCGATTCTAACTTGATCTTTTCACGGTTACCCTTTGCCATGGTGAACTCCTATTAGATTTCGCCGCGGGCGCGGAGGTCCG
>CAJKMT010000058.1 GCA_905201055.1 uncultured Sutterella sp.
TGAACGCTGGAGTCCAACTGCCCAAAAATATCATCTAGTTGATGAAAAGTTCAGGATTTGAGCAAAGGCAAATATTTCTAAAAGATAAACACTATTTCAGGTTCTCTTAAGTTTCAGCTGTCCCAGACTGACAGAGGTTTTGAGCTTTCCGGTAAGCGTCATTTCACACTTTCTGCAGTCAAAGGTGGCTTTGTATGTATTGGGACCGGATTTCAAAATAAGAGGATCCGGTATGAAACGCACTTTGAGTTCCGGGTTGGCTTTAACCTTTTCAATATTGTCTTTGAGGCATAAGCCCAGCGCATATCGCACACAGTGTTTCGTCACCATCAGAGGGACTTCACGCCTTACGGTACCCGTTTCAAGTGCGGCTTCAGTAATTTCGGCGCCGTGCTTTTTGTAAAACCGAACAGCCTGTTCGTTTAAAACATTGGCACGGAAGTCCGTGGCATCGGGATAGGCGAGATTTTCTGTGACAGGTGCGGGCTTAAGTCTTTCAAAATGCTCGGCGCGAGAGCTGCCCAACGCCTGCAGTGCCTCGCGTCTCATTTCGTTGACGATGCTCGCGGGGGCAAAAAAGTCCCGATCATCAATGTTGATTGAGGTGATCTCGAAATCGGTATCGCCGGTTTTTTTCAGATTTTTCTCGATATTGGCTCGGTTTTGCTCAGGTTTGCCCGCTTTTTGCAATTGCTCGGGCAAACACTTGCTTTGACCTCTGTTGCCGCGTTCGTCTTCAACATTTAAGTTAAAACCGGTTTCATCAGCGCTCCATTGGGCTTTAACAGCAATCGCTCTTTTAGCGGTGGGTTTAGCCAAAAGATCTTCAAAAGCCTGATCACGGTTTCGGTAAATAATGACTCCGGGCGCCAGCTGCGGGTGCTTTTTCAGAATAGGTCGGTCTCTGAGCGTCAGGCGCCAGCGGCCGGGTTCAAGTTCTTCGGCTCGGTTGACGGCAAATCCCATGAGCGTTTTCTCTCGAGTGAGGTACGTCATGCCGTCGGCATTGTGAAGAGTTTCCTTTGATGCCACTTCGAGGCTGTCGTTAGTGATTCGAAGAATCTTGCCGATTTTTTCACCGGCGTTTTTCGGCGTTTCAAAAACAGCCATGTCGTGATGGCGCCCGCAGGTGAAGTAGTCGGTAAAACCGCGGTTAAAGGATTTCTCAGGCGCCGGCACAAAGTCAAAGGTGCTTTTCCCGTCACTTGAACGGCACAGATCACTTCTTCTTTTGAGAATTTCGTCGATTAACAGTCGATAGTGAGCCGTAATATTTTTGACGTACGCTTCGTCTTTGAGTCGCCCCTCGATCTTAAAGCTTCTGACACCCGCATCAATGAGTGCTTCAAGGTTAGCCGATTGGTTATTGTCTTTAAGCGACAGAACATGCCGCTCATGAATGAGCTCTTTGCCGTCTTCGGTGTAGACGCTATAGGGCAGGCGGCAAAGCTGCGCGCAGGCGCCTCGGTTGGCGCTGCGGCCGGTAGCAGCAAAACTTGCATAACATTGACCCGAATAGCTCACGCACAAAGCACCGTGAATGAAGTATTCAATTCGTGCGGACTGAAGCACTTCATAGCTTTTGCGGATTTCCTCCAGACTCATCTCACGGGCAAGTACCACCTGTGAAAATCCGACGCTTTCCAAAAAACGAGCCTTTTCGGGTGTTCTGACATCGCATTGTGTGGAGGCGTGAAGCTGAATGGGAGGCAGTTTGCTATCCAAAATTCCCATATCCTGAACGATCAGGGCGTCGACTCCGTTTTCATAGGCAAGTTGGGCCAACTTAACGGCTTCAAGACGCTCTTCATCATTGACAATCGTATTGAGCGTCATGTACACCCGAGCGTTGAATCGATGAGCAAAGTCAGTCAGACGCCTGATATCGGCAAAAGCATTGGCGGCTTCAACGCGCGCACCGAACCCCGGACCTCCGATATAGACGGCATCGGCTCCATGCAAAATAGCTTCAATGCCGATGTCGGCATTTTTTGCCGGTGCGAGCAGTTCAATGGGTTGAGCTTTCATTGGGCAGCTCCAGATGACTGATCGGTGGCAGGGGCAGAAGTGACAGGAGTCAAATCGTTTTGAGATTTTTGCTCGGAGTCGCTTGTCTCAGCGTCACTTTGAGAAGGTTCCTGTACCGGTTCGGGCCAAACGGCGCAAGCCTCAATTTCAAGCGTTTTGGCAAGTCTCGAGTCACCGCGCTTTAAAGCAATCGCAGACGGACTGATTCCCTGGTCGTTGCAAAGCGTCTTATCAGCGCCTGCTGCTAAGAGCACATTGACAGTAGAGGCTGAGATCGTGCGGGCAGCCATGTAAAGGGGAGTGACACCGCGATCGGTTCGCGCGTTAACTTTCGCCCCTTTTTCAATGAGCCATTTAGCCATCTCGGCCTGACCGGTGCTTGCCGCATAGTGAAGCGCGGTCCACCCGAAATCGGCATCGACAGGCGCGCCCATATCAACGAGCTTTTGAGCAAGCGGCATATTGCCTTTGATCGCAGCCAGCATCAGCGGCGTTTCTCCCCGCAGGGTCGGTACCTTGACATTGATTTTGAAGCTTCTGAGCAATACCTGGTTGACGCTTACATTGGCGTCGGCCCTGATGGCAAAGACGAGCGGCGTGTCGCCGTTAGGCAGATAAAAATTCGGATCGTAGGCCAACTCTCGCAGCATATAGGCAACCTTTCCCGCATCATCACGCAAAATGGCGTCCTGAAGCTGTTGGTCAAGCGGAATGTTGGGCGCAACCGATTGGGCGCTGCAGGCAAGACTTGCGGCGCAAAGCATGGCGCCTAGACTAGATCTGATCATGGCTTAATCCGAAAAAACGGTTGGCATTGTTCATTGTAAGACGGGCAATGTTTTCAACAGAATCCTGCCTTAATTGAGCAAGGTATTGTGCGACATAGGGCACAAAGGACGGTTCATTGCGCTTACCTCTGAGAGGAACCGGTGCCAGATAGGGGCTGTCGGTTTCGATAAAAATTCGATCAGAAGGCGCTTTTTTCGCAACTTCCTGAATATCGACGGCACTGCGGAAGGTGACGATGCCTGAAAAAGAGAGAAAACCGCCCATATCCAGGGCTTTTTTCGCAAAATCCCAATCACCGCAGAAGCAATGCAGGACAAATCCGCAGCGATCGGCATTGTTTGCCTTCAAAATGTCAATGGTGTCATCCTGCGCTTCGCGCGAATGAATGATGAGAGGTTTGGCAGCCAAAAGCGCCGCTTCAATGTGAGTGGCAAAGCGGTTTCTCTGCCAGTCAAGCGGTTCGTGGCAGTAGTGGTAGTCAAGACCGGTTTCGCCGACTGCGACCATTTTCGGGTGATTCACACGAGAGGCGATTTCTTCAGCTGTGAGATCGGGCAGCTCCTCATCCTGAGGACTCACGGCAAAGGCACCGTAGAGCCCTTCTGCAGCCTCGGTCATTGCCAAAACCTGTTTAATTTCAGCTTCTTCTGTGGCAACAATCACAGCACGGTTGACTTGAGCGGCTTTCAAGCGCTCAATGACTTCAGTCCGATCATTGTCAAACTGAGGCATGTGAATATGGCAGTGGGTGTCAAAAAACATAATCGTTAATAATTCGAAAGGGACCGCAAGGCCCCTTTATCTTGTTGATGGCGTTTAACGCTTGCGGCTTAAATCGTAGAGCTCTTCGATTTCTTTAGCAAAGCGCTCGGCAATCTGCCGACGGCGAAGTTTCATCGTGGGAGTGAGAAGTCCGTCCTCGGCAGTCCAGTGTTTGCGCAGAATGTAGACGTTTCTCGGCACGCAATACTGCGGGAAGTGACGAGCGGCCATGCGCACGCGCTTGACAACCTTGGCACGCAAGTCACGACAGAGGTTAAGCGCGGGGCTGTCAGGCGTAATGCCCACTTCCTCACAAAGCAATTTAAAGAGCATGTCGTTGACGACCACCAAAGCAGTGATGTAGGGGCGTCCTTCGCCCACCACCATCACTTGTTCAAAGAGGTGGTCTTCCTGAATGGCAAACTCCACATCGACCGGGCTGATTTTTTCACCGGTACTCGTGACGATGATTTCTTTAATGCGGCCTTTAATGCGCACGCGGCCGCCATCACTTAAGTCAACTTGGTCGCCGGTTCTGAGCCAGCCGTCTTCGGTGAAGGAGTCTGCGGTTTCTTTGGGCAGATTCCAATAGCCCTTCATCATGCTGGGGCCATAGACCTGAAGCTCATCATTTTCTCCGGCGCGAACCTGACAACGGGCAAGCGGCAAGCCGACTGTTGCGGGATGGTTGCCTGTCATGCCGTTCATGGAAATGACGGGGCTGTATTCGGTAAGACCGTAGGCTTGGCGAATGTTGATCCCCATCGCGCAGAAAAATTTTGCCACCATGCCGTTAAGTGCGGCTCCGCCGCTCACAATGTACTTAAATCGGGAACCGAAAAGCTCTCGAACGGGCTGAGCGACCTTGTCGAAATAAAGTGCCTTGATGACATTGTCCAGGATGGGCAGACCGTCATCTTCAAGGGGCAAATCGTTGGCGCGGCAAAAGTCACGCCAGCCGGCGGCAACCACGCGATCAGCCATCTCTTGAGCCGATGCGCCCGCGCGGTTGTATCGTGCCTGAATTTTTGCGTAAAACTGCTCGAGAATGCGGGGCACGGAGCACATCACAGTGGGCTCAATGTCTTTAAAGTCTTCAGCCAGACGCATCGGTCCGCGGCTGAAAACGAGGGTGGCACCGTGGGCGACACAGTTGTAGTAAGTGGCTGTGCGCTCAAAGGTGTGCGATAAGGGCAGGTAAGACAAAAAGAGGTCTTCGTCGGTCAGGGGCATCTGTTTGGCGATGTCCTGAACGTTGGAGAGTACGGCGCGGTGAGTGAGCATCACGCCCTTGGGGCGGCCCGTGGTGCCGGAGGTATAAACGATGGCAGCGAGGTCTTCTTCGCTGGGACCCGCAGGCAGATCGCTTTCTGAAACCTGAGTACCGTTATCAAGCCACTTTTGAAGACCGCAGTAGTGCGTGTCTTTGCTCATACCTTCCTCTTCCTCGGTGGTAAATACCACTTGCTCGAGGGTGGGCACCGGGGTGTCGGAATTAAAGATGGCATTCCAGCGCGCTTTGGTGGTTGTCACCAAAAAGCGGCACCCGCTGTTACTCATGATGTAAGCGGCCGATTCCGGTGTGTCAATGGCGTGTAATGGCACCGGAACCAAAGCGTTGGCTAAAGCCGCCTGGTCAAAAATCAAGGCATCGAGCGAATTGATCAGAAGCATGGCTACACGGTCGCCGCGCTTTAAATCCATTGAGGCAAAGGCTTTGCGCCAGCGCATCACTTCTTTAGCAAATTCACGCCAGGTGACGCTTTTCCATGTTTCGCTCTCATAGTCGAAATACCGGTAACCTTCTTTATCCGGTTTGGTTGCCAGCGTATGCTCGAGCATTTCAGGGAGCGTTTTGAAATCGTCAATATAGGTATGACCGGCCATTTTTACATCTTCGAAAAGTTTTCACTAAACAAATCATTTTACCGAAAGGAAAGCTTAAATTATCACTGCCGAAACAATGATTTTCGTTTTCATGGGATCAACAAAAAGGGCGGAAAGATTGACTTTCCGCCCGAGTGAACGCAGCGTTTGATTTAAGCGGCGTGTGTTTCGTAGAGCTTATTGATTTCGTCCTGGAAACGGGCCTTGATAATGCGGCGCTTCAATTTCAATGTCGGCGTGAGCATCCCGTTTTCAATCGTCCAGGGGGTAAGCGACAGAATCAGGGCACGCGGCACACCGTACTGCGGGAATCCGCGGGTGGCTTTCTTGACGCGGCGAAGCAGATTCTGTTGAACCGCCTTGTCTTTAAGCGAAGCCGGATCATTCGGATCAAGGTTCAGTTCCTTGGCGAGTTCCTTCCAACGCTCTGTTTCAAGCACGGCAACCATGCTGATGTAGGGGAGATCCTCACCGACAGCCATTACCTGAGCAAAAATGGGATCCGATTCAACCAGCATTTCAAGGTCAGCGGGCGGAATCTTTTCACCGGTGCTCGTGACGATGATTTCCTTGATGCGACCTTTAATGCGGACGTGACCGGAAGGCAGAATATCGGCCTGGTCGCCGGTTCTGAGCCAACCGTCTTCGGTGAAAATCTCAGCGGTGGCGTCCGGCCGATTCCAGTAGCCCTTCATGACGCACGGACCCTTCACCTGCAGTTCGTCATTGTCACCTAAACGCAGCTGCATATTGGGCAGCGGCATACCGACGGTTGAGGGGTCGTTTTGGTGTTCTTTGTTGACGGCAAGAACCGGGCTCGTTTCGGTCATGCCGTAGCCCTGATAAATAGGAATACCCAAACCGATGAATACACGAGCCACGTTTTGATTCAGTGCAGCACCGCCCGAGATGAAAGCGTGAGGTTTGACGCCGCCGAAAACATCACGAAGGGTAGCCCCCACCTTTTGGTCAAGCCAGTCGCCGACCAAACTGTCCAGGCACTCGCGCCAAGTGTGTTCCACGGCTAAGCCGTTTTCTTTGCAAAAACGTCTCCAGCCCACTTCCACAGCCCAATTAAAGACATAGCGGGCCACGGCACCTTTCTTGGCGAGTTTGTCATTTAACTTGGCGTACACACGCTCATAGATGCGGGGCACCGACATCAGAATCGACGGGCGCACGTAATGCAGGTCATCGACGATTTGCAGGATGTTGCGGTTAAAGTAAATCTGGTTACCCATACCCATGGCGAGGTAATAGGTCGTCGTGCGCTCGAAAGTGTGCGAGAGCGGCAAAAACGAGAACCACGTATCGTCAGGTGAGGGGCAAATGTTTTGCATGACGCCCTTGGCGTTTTCAAGAATGTTTTCGTGCGTGAGCATCACGCCCTTGGGACGGCCGGTGGTACCCGAGGTGTACACGAGCGCAGCGAGATCCGTGGGTTCAATGTCAACTTCAGGCACGGTAATGTTTTCTGCGGCATCGAGCCAGTCGGCAAGCGTGCAGACGTTAATGCCGGCATTATTGACCTGGTCTTCTTCGGGCACCGTGTCATCGGTGATGATGACGGCTTTGAGGTTGGGTAACGTGTCAGCCTGACGAATGCCTTTCCACTTGAGGTATTTGGCCGTCACCAAAACGCGGGCTTCACTGTCATTTAAGATGAAAGCGCTTGAGCCCGGCGTGTCCACAGCGTGCAGGGGAACGGGCACCAGACCGCAGGCGAGAGCCGCCTGGTCAAAGCAGATGGCGTCGATGCAGTTGGGCAAAAGCATCGCCACGCGAGAACCCTTTTCAAGGTTGAATTTCGTAAACGAACGGCGCCAACGCTGCACTCTTTCATAGAGTTCACGATAAGTGAGCGTTTTCCAGGTTTTTTCTGAGGTAACGTATTGAGTAAGAGCCGGAAGATCATCGTGGCGTCCCAAATGGTGCGTGAGCACCTCGGTGAGAACGCGGATTTTCAAGAAATCTTCATAGCGGGTTTGTGTGGTTTCCATGACGTCTCTATAGCAGATTAGACTGAACGTAACCGACTAAGAATACTGGTATTTGCCCTTAATGTTAAGGGATTCATCCGAACGGATTAGCCACTCCGGTGACTGTTTGAATAGAAAACTTTGAAAATCATGGAGATATAAAAAAGTCTATTTTTTTATTAAAAAATTGATCTTTTTTAAAGAAAAATAGGTGAAATAACCTAAAAATTGAAATATTTCTGTTTAAAAAACAAAGAGATGTTATTGCAATAAGATCTTCTTTCTCTAAAATTAAAGACAGATCTTAAGCATGTAACCTGAACTTTTCATCAACTAGATGATATTTTTGGGCAGTTGGACTCCAGCGTTC
>CAJKMT010000059.1 GCA_905201055.1 uncultured Sutterella sp.
CCTGGACGGCGCATGCGACCTTGCCATGCGCTCAAAGATCGTCTTCCCGAGCGAAGAAGACATTAAGGTGCTCGATGAGCTGCGCGAAAAGATCCGCGCCGAGGGCGCAAGCGACGAAGCCGCGCAAAAGCTCGCCGAAATCTGCCGCCACCTGATCGATAAAGGCGCTGAAGTTCTCATCCCCAACTGCACGCAATTCGCACTTAACCTGGAAGCTTTGCAGAAAATGGGGCTGCCCGTGATGAACGTGTTTGAAATGTTTGCCAAGGTTGCGCTCACGCACAGCACGGAAAAACTTCCCAAGCCCTTTAAGCTGGGCTTGATCGGCGGTCTCGGACCGGCTGCCACCGTTGACCTCTATGACAAGATCGTGAAGGCCACGCCCGCCAAGACCGACCAGGAACACTTCAAGGTGGTGATTGAGCAAAATCCGCAGATTGATGACCGCACGGCCTGCCTCTTAAACGGCGGTCCCGATCCCACAATCGCCATGTATAACTGCGCCAAACGTCTGCAAAATGACGGCTGCGACTGCATCATCATCCCCTGCAACACGGCGCACGCCTTCCTGCCGCGCCTGCTGCGTCACCTTGACGTCCCCTTCATCGACATGCAGCAAACCATGCTCGATGAAATTCAGGCGAAGTTCGGCAAGGATGCCCGCGTGGGTCTCATGGCCACGAGCGGCACCATCGCCACGGGCATTTACGGTAAGAAAGCCGACAAGATGGGCATGAAGATGTACACGCCCGACGAAGATCATCAGCAAAGCGTGATGAAGGCCATCTACGGTCCCAAGGGTGCTAAAGCCGGTTACACGACGGGCGAATGCTACGACGATCTGTATCGCGGCGCCGAATACCTTGTGAAGACCTACGACTGCAACGTGCTCATTTTGGGCTGCACGGAATTGCCCCTGATCTTCCACGAAACCGACAGTTTCGAAGTGGCCGGCAAGACCGTCGCCATTGTGGACCCGACGGCAACGCTTGCCCGCAAGTGCGTGCAGATTGCCGAAGCCACAATTAAAGAACGAGGCGTTCGTTAATCCACGTTAAGTAACTAAAAGCGCTTGGGTCCTCTCAAGCGCTTTTCGCATGAGGACAGATCATCATGGCAAAAGTGTATGAAAAGTGCGAGCCGAAAACGGTTGCCTTTATCGGTTTGGGTACTATGGGTTACCCCATGGCAGGGCAACCGGCACGAGCCGGTCACCGCGTAACGGTTTACAACCGAACAACCGCTAAGGCTCAGCAGTGGGCCAAGGAATACACGGGACTGGTCGCTCCCACGCCTCGTGAAGCGGTTCAGGATGCCGATTTTGTGTTTACCTGCGTGGGCAATGACGATGATGTGCGAAGCGTGGTGCTGGGTCGTGACGGCGCTTTTGCCGGTATGAAAGAAGGCGCCACACTCATTGACTGCACAACCGACAGCGCGAATCTTGCCCGAGAGCTTGCCGCTCAAGCTGCTCAACGCGGTCTGCACTTTATGGATGCACCGGTCTCTGGCGGCCAGGCAGGGGCCGTTAACGGCGTGCTCACCGTTATGTGCGGTGCAGATGAAGCCGTTTTTGATGCAACCAAACCCACTGTCATGGCTTTTGCTCAAGCCGTCACGCGCATAGGCGACGTGGGCTGCGGGCAGCTTGCCAAGATGTGCAACCAGATCTGTATCGCGGGTGTTGTGCAGTCGCTTTCCGAATCCATTGCCTTCGGTCTTAACGCGGGACTTGACATGAAGCTCGTACTCGATGTGATCGGCAAGGGGGCTGCGCAGAGCTGGCAGATGGACAATCGCGGCAAGACGATGATTGAGGGCGCCTTTAATTTCGGCTTTGCCATTGACTGGATGAGAAAGGATTTGGGGCTTTGCCTGGCAGAGGCCAACCGCAACGGCTCAACACTTCCCACCATTGCCCTTATCGATCAGTTCTACGCGGATCTGCAGGCAAGAGGTGAAGGGCGAAGCGATACCTCTGTATTAATTAAACGACTGCCGCATTAACTCTCAAAAGCAATCATGCACGACATCGGCCGCTTAAAAGCGGCCGATGGCTTAATTAACTCAGGCTGTCAGGTTGGACTTCAATCAGATCCAGCCTTTTTGACGAAACGTCTTAAGCACTTTAACAAAAGCGCGCATTTCAGCCGGAGTGCCGAGCGTCAGGCGGTTATAGCCCACAGCGGGCGGAAATTCCCGACCGACAAACACATGAGCCGCGGCCATTCTGTCTTTGTACGTCTGATGATCGCCCTTGATCTGATGAAAGATGAAGTTGGCTTGCGAAGGCAGATACTTCAGTCCCAATTCATCCAGTGCGTCTGTGACAATTTTTCTTGAAAGGTTGGTGCTCTCAAGGCTTTTTTGGAAAAAGACCTCATCCTTAAGACTTGCGAGAGCCGCAACGGCACCGGCCGCATTGGTGTTGTCAATGGACAAAAAGTTGTTTAAAAGCACAGCCGTCTTTGCATCGGTAATACCGTAGCCCACACGAAGACCAGCCATGGCATAAATTTTGGAAAATGTTCTCGTCACGACGATATTAGCTGAGCCGCTTTTTACATCTTCAATAGCGCTCTTAAAGCGTGAATCGGTCACAAATTCCGCATAGGCTTCATCGACGATAAAGAACGTGTTCGAATTCTTTTGACCAAACCAATCACTCAGAAGCTTGCTCTCGGTTATGGTTGCCGTCGGATTGTTGGGATTACAGATATAGACAATCGACACACCGTCAAAAGCCTCAGCCTTGGCCTTCATTGCGTTGAGATCCAAAGCCAATTTTTCTTTCGTCAATGTGATCTTCTTAACGGGCACGCCCATGGCCGCCGCATAAAGCTCGGCATAATTAAAAGTCGGATCGGGAACGATCAATTGAACGGCTTTGCCCGCCTTTTGCGCGGCGTGCGCAAAACCTTCCACAGCAGCCTGAATCACTTCAGAAGAGCCGTTACCCAACAGGACCAGCTTGGCATCAACACCGAACTTCTTTGCCACGGTATTGATTAACTCTGCGCGCGCAGCATCCGGATAACGGAAGGCACCGCCAAGACAGTCCACAACCGCCTTTTTCGCTGAGTCAGACATGCCGAGCGAATTTTCGTTGAAGTTAAGAAGCAGCGGATTTTTCTCTGACGGCACAAACACCGCCTTCGTATCGGTTTTCGCTGCCAAGGCATTTTTTGTCATAAAAAACGTTCCTGCCAGACCGGCTGAGAATTTGAAGAGCTCTCTGCGATTGAGTTCAACCATTTTTTCGTCCTCGAAGAGTTTAGAGATTCTGTTCGGATAATTCTAGAGAGTCTTTTTCAGACTTAAATCAGACAAAATACCTAATGTTTTCAAATACTTATTTGTCTAACATTGATAATAATTTGTCAACAATTCGATTTTCCTGATTATTTGCTTTCAACACAAAAGCCTTCCTTGAACTAAAATGCTGACTCTAAAACGCACAGCGAATAAGTGCGAAAAAAACGAAAGAAATCAAAGATGCCCGTTACTTTAAATGATCTTCCGATCGGTCAGAGTGCGACCGTTGAATCGGTGGGTGCCACAGGCGCCCTTCGCCAACACTTTCTCGATATGGGGTTGATCCCCCAGGCCACTGTCACCATGGTCAAACGCGCCCCGATGGGTGACCCCATTGAGGTGCGAATCCGAAGCTATGAGCTCACGCTGCGAGTGGCCGAAGCCGAGGCGATCACGATCACCGATATCCGTGAGGCAGAGCCCGTGAGCCACGCGCCGGCAGAAACGGAAGAAATCATGCACCCGGGCTTGGGCGAAGGCGGCAAATTCCACGAAAAGAAAACAGAAAAACCGCTCCCTGAAGGTGAAGTGATCACCTTTGCATTGGCGGGCAATCAAAACTGCGGTAAAACCACCCTCTTTAACCGCTTGACAGGCTCCAATCAGCACGTCGGCAATTTCCCCGGCGTTACCGTTGACCGCAAAGACGGTACCATCATCGGGCATGACAACACTTTGGTCACGGACCTGCCCGGCATCTATTCGCTCTCACCCTATACCAACGAAGAAATCGTCTCGCGCGAATTCATCCTGAAGGAAAATCCCAAGGCGATCATCAATATCGTTGATGCAACGAACATCGAGCGCAATCTTTATCTCACCATGCAGCTCATGGAATTGGGCAAACCCATGGTGCTGGCACTTAACATGATGGATGAGGTTTGGGCCAACGGGGGCTCAGTGCGCGTCAACGAAATGGAAGCGCTGTTGGGCATTCCGGTCATTCCGATTTCTGCCAGCCGCGGTGAAGGCATTGAAGAGCTGATTGATCACGCACTGCACGTGGCCAAATATCAGGAAGCGCCGACAGTACAGGATTTTTGCGATGCGACCGATCATGGCGGCGCCGTACACCGCTGTCTTCACAGCATCATGCACATCATTGAAGACCACGCGCAAAAAGCCAATATCCCGCTTCGCTTTGCCGCAAGCAAAATCGCAGAGGGCGACACCCTCATCATCGATCAGCTCAACCTTGATGTCAACGAAGTGCGCACGATCGCGCACATCACGCGCCAGCTTGAAGCCGAGCGCGGGCTTGATAAAGCCGCTGCCATTGCCGATATGCGTTTCTCGTTTATCGACAAAATCTGCGCCCGCACGGTTGTCAAACCCCGTATCAGCCGCGAGCATATCCGAAGCCTTCAAATCGATGAAGTGCTCACGGGGCGCTACACCGCTATTCCCGCTTTCATCGCCATTATGGCAGCCGTTTTCTGGCTCACCTTTAATGTGATCGGTGTTTGGCTCAATGACGGATTGGATTGGTTAATCGGCCTGGCAACCGATTACACCGATGCGGCGCTTACCGCTTTAAATGTCAATGCGTCCATTCACTCGCTCATCATTGATGCGATTTTCAACGGCGTGGGCAGTGTGCTCAGTTTCCTGCCCACCATCGTGGTACTTTTTTTCTTCCTATCCTTTTTGGAAGACAGCGGCTACATGGCACGCGTTGCCTTTGTGATGGATACGCTTTTGCGCCGCATCGGGCTTTCCGGCCGAAGCATTGTGCCGATGTTAATCGGCTTCGGCTGCACGGTGCCGGGCGTGATGGCAAGCAGAACGCTCCCCTCAGAACGTGACCGCAAAATGACGATTTTGCTCACCCCCTTTATGAGCTGCTCGGCCAAACTTCCCATCTACGCATTCTTCGTCGCAGCGTTTTTCCCGGGCGAAGGCGCCCTCATCATGATCGGGCTTTACCTGCTTGGCATCATCATGGCGGTGATTTTGGGTTACCTCATGAAAAACACGGTCTTTAAAGGCGAAGCGGTGCCCTTTGTGATGGAGTTGCCCAATTACCGGATGCCCGGCGCCAAAAACGTCATGCTCCTTCTTTGGGATAAAGCCAAAGACTTTCTCGAACGGGCCTTCACGGTGATTTTTGTCGCCACCATCGTGATCTGGTTCCTGCAGACATTTAACTTACACATGAATGTGGTAGCAGATTCCAAGGACAGTATCCTGGCAGTTGTGGCAGGAATCATTGCACCGGTATTCCTTCCGCTTGGTTTCGGAAACTGGAAGATTTCTACTGCACTGATCACAGGATTTATGGCAAAGGAAAGTGTGGTATCTACGCTTTCGGTACTCTTTGGAAGTACGGCAGAACTGACGGGAGCAATTACACCGGTGGCAGCCGCAAGCCTTTTGGTCTTCTGCCTGTTGTATACACCATGTGTTGCGGCAATTGCATCGATCAAGAGAGAACTTGGCGCAAAATGGGCGGCATATGTGGTGCTGGGACAGTGTGTGGTTGCGTGGATCGCAGCATTTATCGTGCATCTGATTGGTACGTTGGTGATGTAAAGAGTCATAAAAAACTCCTGTGGATGGAATTAGATATGTTCCATTCACAGGAGTTTTTTGCTGCATATATTAAATTACATGCTCTGCTTTTGCTATTTGTTCTTTTATCTTATATCTTCCGCTGCGCCGGAGACTTGCGAATAAAGAGCCCGAAATATTGTGCCATATACTGAAGATCGCCCCAGGCAGTGTGGCAAATGGGTTTGCGGCAAAGTTTGCGGTGGCAAGTGTGATAGCAAGACCGCTGTTCTGCATACCGACTTCGATCGCAAGGGCGGTTGCTTTGTCATATTCCACATGGAAGATGCGTCCGGCAAGTAATCCAAGTCCCATACCTGCAAGATTATGTAAGATAACGATACAGAGTACGAGGAATCCGGATGTCATGATCTTTTCCGCATTTACTGCGACGATTCCGCTGATGATCATGACGATGGATACAACGGAGATCACTGGAAGGATGCCGGATAATTTCTCAATATGTCTGCCGATCAGTTTGCGGAGAAGGATACCCAGAAGAACCGGGATCAGTACGACCTTTACAACCGAGATTACCATCCCCGGGAAAGATACCTGAACCCATGCACCGGCAAGTAAATATACCAGAAGAGGTGTCATAACCGGTGCTGCCAGAGTTGAAGTGATCGTCATACCGACAGAAAGTGCAACATCACCACCTGCGATATAAGTGATCACATTGCTGGCAGTTCCACCAGGGCAGCATCCGACCAGGATGACACCAAGTGCGATATCCGTTGGCAGATGAAGGAGGACCGAGAGTCCCCATGCGATCAGCGGCATAATCGTATATTGTGCGGCAAATCCGATAATGATCTCTTTGGGTCTGGTAAATACCACTTTAAAATCTCCGATATGAATCGTCAGTCCCATGCCGAACATGGCAACGCCGAGAAAGATCGAAGTATAGTTTGTAGTCCATGCAAATCCATCACGCCAGAAGAAGGCAATGACAGAAAAGCAGATAATGATCATTCCAATATATTTGGTAAGAACAGAGCTGATCCGTGATAATACCTTTGTTATCTGCTCCATATATTATACCTCGTAACTGAAATTGTCGATGAGTCGGGTCTTTCCGATATAAACTGCCATAGCAACCAGGACGTCAGCATTTACAGAGTCAACAGGCTGCATGCTGAGTGCATCGACCATGGATACGTAATCGATATGTGCCAGCGGTTCACCGTTTATGATCTCACACATCGGTTCTAATACTTCAGATGCGGCAATACCATTTCGGATCAGTTCCTGACCTTTCTTTACAGCTTTTGAAAGGCAGAGGGCAGCTTTGCGTTCTTCGCAGCTTAAGTATGTATTACGGGAAGATTTGGCAAGTCCGTCTTCTTCACGTACGATCGGGCAACCCACAATCTCCAAAGAATAATTTAATTGCCGAACCATCTCACGGATAATCGCCAACTGCTGGAAATCCTTCTCACCGAAATAAGCCCTATCCGGCTGCACTGCGTCAAACAGCTTGCTGACAATCTGGCAAACGCCATTGAAATGTCCCGGACGGAACGCTCCTTCCATCACAGTATCCAACGGAGCATAACTGAACTGACGGGTATCCGGTTCCGGGTACATCTCGCTCACCGAAGGAGCAAAGACCAATGCTGCCCCACATTCTTCCAACAAGCTGCAATCAGCCTCCAACGTACGCGGATATTTCTCTAAATCGTTTTTATCGTTAAACTGTGTGGGATTCACAAAGACACTCACTACAGTTACACCATTCTCACTTACGCTGCGCTTTACCAGAGATGCGTGTCCCGCATGCAAAGCACCCATTGTAGGAACCAATCCTACCTTTTTACCCTGGACTTTCAGTGCCG
>CAJKMT010000060.1 GCA_905201055.1 uncultured Sutterella sp.
TTTCCGCAGCTGTGATTTACATGACGGGTGTTTTGGAACCGTTCGGTTGGAGCTACCCGGCCTTGCTCGGTATCTGGATTGTGACGACGTTCGCTGGCTGCATGGTCACCGCTTTCGTCATGACCTTGATCCAAAACATGGACTTGAACAGCGACCCGGTTTACAAGGATCGTTTGGCCAAGGGTCTCGTGAAGGCTCCGCAAGGCGCTACCCATCGCGACATCTCCGCTTCTGCTAAGAAGTCCGTTTGGATCTTCTTGATTGGCGTTATCGCTGTTGTGTTGTACGCTTCCGCCATTTCTCCGGCTGTTGGTATCGTCAACCCCGTTATCGTTGGTCGTGATGCTGCCATTATGGGCATCATGTTGACGATCGGTACGTTGATCACTGTTATGTGCAAGATCAAAGTTGACGAAATCGCCGGCTGCTCCGTCTTCAAGAGCGGTATGGTTGCTTGCGTTTGCGTGTTGGGCGTTGCCTGGCTCGGTAACACGTTCGTTGCCGGTCACACGAAAGAAATCACGGAATTCTCCGCTACGACCGTGGCTGAAAATCCTGCTTTGTTGGCCGTGATCTTCTTCTTCGCCGCTATGTTGTTGTACAGCCAAGCTGCTACGGCTAAGGCCATTACGCCTGCTGTTGTGACGGCTTTGGGCATCACCGCTGCTAACCCGGGCGACTCCTACATGTTGGTCGCTACGTTCGCTGCTGTGTCTGCTTTGTTCGTTCTCCCGACGTACCCGACGTTGTTGGGCGCTGTCCAGATGGACGACACCGGTACAACCCGCATCGGTAAGTTCGTGTTCAACCACGCCTTCTTTATTCCTGGCGTGTTGGCCATTGTCTTCAGCGTGGTCTTCGGCTTCGCTGCTTGCGCAGTGTTCTAATAGAACATTGAACTGACGAATTAATCGGGTGTTAATCACCCGATTGAATCCAAAACGGTAAGTTGCTTAGTGTGACTTACCGTTTTTTAATATGTGTAGGTCAGCGTCTTATTAAGAAGGGACGCTTAAATATCATCACCTGACTTAGAAGTGTTGGGTGTATGCATAGGAGATCTTAGCCGAGTTCTTCAATACAAATTAGAAGCGGCGGACGAGAATCGGGTCAATATACGTTGAGCTAGCGATACTTAGCTTGTTGGGTGAAGTACCAATGGCAGTGTCCGTATTGCGACACAGGGCATGTGAGGAGATAAGACTTTGGCACGAAAACTATGTGATTAGCTCAGCCTCTCAGAATCATAAAATGACAGAAATGATCGCAATGATCAGACTCCTGAAAAGAAAGAGATTTCTTGTTAAAGAGTCCTGCTGAGGACAATCCTTTTGGAGCATAAAAGGTTTTAATGCAACTGTTTAGGTGTTTTCGGTCTTACCAATAAGATAATGACACCCGTGCTGATAATTCCTAAAGCGACTGTCAAACCAAATGTTTGAATGGCGGGCGTGGAACTCAACCCGACAAAGCAGAATGCTAAACTGCATGAAAGGAAAGCAAAAGTTGTCAGACTAAAGCTTAAATCCTCGTTTTCTTCATTCGTGTAGTAAAGCAATGCAATGGCTATGCCGATGCCGTAAATGATGACCATGGCCATGGCTGAAAACACTGAGAAAGGCATACCAAACCACGCAGAAAGTGATACAGCACTTGTTACACCAAGAAGAGAGGGGACGACAATCCGCCACGTTCTTAAGCCGTAGTGAAAAAGACTGACAGTCACAGAGCAGACCACGGCTAAAACAAAAATTCCAATAAAGAAGTAGCGATACTGAGCTAAGAAGGTATTCGCATCGCCATTTATGTCAACAAAGGTGACGCCGGCTAAGTGATCTGCCAGGCTGTACAAAATTTTCATTTGAGCTTCTGTCATGCCTGCGACCTGAACAATGCTGCTGTAACCTTGCGGAACATCTAACCAGAGGTGTCGAACAGATCGTGCTGATGGACTTTGCAGCCAATCCTCGAACCGAACATCAAGCTGAATGGGATTGGGTCTTGGTAAGTCGTATCCTAAAATATTTGATAATGGTGCACGAACGCGTTCAAACATTTCATTGCGAAGCTTTTCGATATCGGTCTGACGAGTGTAAGAGGGGAACCACTTGGAAATACAAGTGGTCGTCATATTGGTTTGGTTTAGTCCTCTTTGGACAAATCCCAGGCGCAAAGCTTCTTCACCCATTAAGACATTTTCAGGATTGGAAGCCGTGACAATGAAGAATCGGTCGATATTGGGCAGCGTAAGTAATTTGTCTACAGCCTTTTCTTCTGCGACTAACTCCGGGGAGATGTAAGTTAAATCCTGAATCTTCTGCGAGAAATGGATTTGAGCAAATCCTGCTGAAAAAATAATCAGCAATGTAATAATGATGGCCGTGTAATCGGTCGGCTTTTCCTGCCAGTGTTTCAGAGAGAAGCGAGGGAAGAATCGGCTGAAAAGGAGCATTTTTTTGCTGAAATCGCTCTCAGCAATGGGGCCGGGATTAAAACTCGGGAAGATAAGGATGAGGGAGATGGCACAGCCGATGAGCCCCGCACTCATGAATACCGACATTTGTCTGACTGAGGGTAACGGAATGAGGTAAAGCAGTGCAAAGGCTGCACTTATTACACAAACGATCCACAGAAGCGGTCTCATAATACGGTCGAAGACCCTCACCGGGGACAAGAGAGAGTAGTGCCTGTGAACAAGCAGGAAATAGCCCACGAGCATCACCACAAGCCCCATGATTGCGGAGGTCGAAACGATTGTCCAAAGCGAAATGGTGCCAAAAAGGACTAAAACGGCGAATGTTCCCGCCGTGTAGGCCGATAGAACACTAAAGACAACTAAAGTCGGGAAACGAGTCGAGGGAGACCAGCGACGAATAAGACCGCCCAGGAAAATGATGGTAAACATCGCAATGCCGGAGAGTTCGAGCAGATGAGTATGAACTGCCGCGGCGCCGATATAAGGTTTCCCATGTACGAGAACAGTGGTGTTGGGAACAATCTCTGCACTGATTTGTTTGAGCGATTCAATACTGTTATTTAAAGCCCCGGGAGACAGTCCTTCTAAGTTTTCCGGTACCTCATAAACAAAAATGGCCCAGACACGGCTTTCGGCATAAAGTTTGAGCGTATCGCCGCTGGAGACAACAGTACTTACCGGCAGTCTTTTTTTTGCCCAACGGTCAAAAAAGCCGAGGGGATCATCGGCCTTAGGGATGAGACTGGCCTGACCGACGCCGGTTAAACTTTCCAGAGCTCGAGCAAGCAATTCATTGTCTGATGAAGCCGCCACACTGTGTTGATCGACCAGGTTCATCAGGCGGTTAGAGATGAGGCGGTAGAAAGAAAAGTATTCACTGATTTCCAAACCTTCCCAATTGACTTTCTTCAGTGAGTTGGGAACGGTCCATTGGGCTTTGAGTTTCAGGACATTGTCGTCAAAAGATGCGGCGGAGTCTTCAGGGAAGCCCACCATAAAAATCAAACGATAGTTGGCAATCGGTGCGAGGTTATTTTGAGCCGCAATTCTGGCATCATCAACTTGGGTGACCGGATATAGGTGAGATTGGTCGTAGTCGATTCCGTGTTTGAGAAGGAAATGCGCGTTAAATACCAAGGCCAGAATCAAGACAAGGGCCCAGGTAACGGCTAACAGCTGCCAGGAAGCGAGAACAATTTTACGGATTTGCAAGTTCGTTCTCCTGGCGGGTTGTTGACATTTCTGCAAATGTTATATTGCTGATAATCACTGTGGTGACATCATCGGAGAAGTTTTCGACGACGATCTTTTCCGGTGTGTTTTTACCCGATACAGAGATATGTTTAACGATGCTGGCCGTCATGTTGCTTTTCGGGTAAAAATTGATTTGCCAGCCATTGGGATTGTTTTGAGTGAATATCTGAAAGTCCAGTTCCAGTGAAGTCATATCCGCGGACAGTAATCCCGCGAGGATTCGATTAACAATATTCGTATTGGAAGCGGAGGTATTTTCGATTCGTTTACCGTTCAGATGTATGTAAGTTTTTACGCTTTGATCAGTGTAAACGGTTGTTGTCGGAATCGGGTTTTGTGTTTTCCAAAGTAAAACGTCGTCTTTCCAAAAGATAAAAAACCCCTCACATTGAAAAGGACGGGGAATGGATACCAATTTTTCTGTTTGCGTGAATCGTCCCTCAACGACCGCAGCCTTTTGAATTCTTGCAGTGATGTCAGAAATCGACGCCCAAGAACTGTGGGCGACGGTTAAAGCGAACACCGCAAAAATAAATTTGGGAAAAAAGCGCAACGAAAGCATATCAAACGCAACCACGAAACACGGTTACATTTTAATGATCGGTGTAAAAAATAGCCCGATCTTCAAATAGGATCGGGCCGGATTAACTGCTGAAAAGAAAAAGCTCTATTGCGCGGTTTGTGTTTTGCCTCGAGCGGCGTCCAAGTCTGCCTGCACAAATTCATCGGCGCGATTGGCTTTGGCTTCAATCATTTTCTTTTGTAAATCAACTTGAGCCTTCTTTAATTCAATATCCAATCGTTTGGATTCAAGTTCCAATTCTCGTGCCTGATCATCATATGCCTGAAGTTTCTTCTGGCGTTCTGCCTTTACCTTTTGTTCTGCAGCGCGAGCTTTAGCACGAGCCTGCTCGGCACGTTTTTGAATGTCAGCGGCTTTCTTTTCGGCTGCAACTCTTTCTTGCTCTTTGGCAGCATCCAAGGCCTGAATTTCAAGCTCAGCCTGACGGATTCGGGCAATTTGCTCATCCATCGACATGCCGCTGTTGACCTGGGCTTGAGCCGCAGGCGTAATAAGAACCGCGGCTGCTAGAGCGACTAAACTGTATTTAAACATTGACTGCCTCCTTATTTATTCGCCGCAACCGCCCGGGTTATTCGGTTGGATGCGAGTTTCTGTCGGAGTCGTAGAAATCATAACGGCAAGCCCCGGTTTGAATTCACACACACGACCGACCTGTGCGGAGTTATAGAGTTTGTTGTTGTAGCGGAAAGTAAGCTGAACACCGTCCACATAATTTGTTCTGTCACCGGCGACGGCACCGCCCGCTAAATTACCGAGGGCACCACCGGCCAAACCGCCAAGCACACGCCCGGTGGTATCGTGATTGTTATGACTGCCGATTGCCACACCGGCAATTGCGCCTAAAACTGTACCGATTGTCTTGGCATCAGAACGGTTATCGGTATTGGAAACGGCAACTTTTGCCGTACCGATAGAGAGAATTTCTACTGTGCGAACTTGTTGCGCCTGATTCACCGCAGAGGCGGCGTAAGTATCTGAACGGTAATAACGACCGTCATTGGCGCATCCTGCCAACACCAGTGATGCGACTGCGGCAGCGAGAGCTAATTTTTTCATAAAGACACCCGAATGGAATCAGAATTATTTTTAACCGTAATTTCACTTTAGCGCAATTTGCTTTCGACTGCACGAAACGAGTTGGACTAAAATACAACGATTGGAAAAAAATGTAACTTTACGGATTCGGTTATGCAGAATATGACTGTCAATACTGATGAAGATGATGAAGAAGTGGGACTGCCCGCTTTACCGCACGGCACAAAAAACTACATGACGCCGCAGTGCTACCGTCGAATGCTCGAAGAGCGTGAACATCTTGTTCGGGTTGAGCGTCCTGAAATGGCTCAGGTTGTTGCCTGGGCAGCAAGTAATGGTGATCGCAGTGAAAACGGGGATTACCTCTATGGCAAGCGCCGCTTAAGAGAAATTGATCGACGCATTCGTTTTCTCAGCAAACGCATTGACAGCGCTGAAGTGGTGGATCCTTCCACGCGACCGGCTACCGATCAGATCTTTTTCGGTGCGACGGTCACTTATGAAGACGAAGAGGGGCAGGAGCATACCATTCGTATCGTTGGTATCGATGAGGCCGATGCAAGTGTGGGAGACGTGAGCTGGATCAGTCCGATAGCACGGGTATTTTTGAAAGCTCATGAAGGAGACACGGTAGCATTGCCGACTCCTACGGGCGTTCATCACCTGGAAATCGTAGAAGTTAAGTATTGCTAATTTTTTTTTGAAAACCTCTTGCTTTTTCTTTCTGAGCCCTATACAATGCACAATCTCTTTCGGGGGTATAGCTCAGTTGGTAGAGCACTTGCATGGCATGCAAGGGGTCAGCGGTTCGAATCCGCTTACCTCCACCAAAATTAGATAGCGTCTCCATCGTCTAGAGGCCTAGGACACGACCCTTTCACGGTCGGTACCGGGGTTCGAATCCCCGTGGGGACGCCAATTCTTCTCGAGCAACCTATGACGGTTGCTTTTTTATTGCCCAAAAATGAACCGCCCGAAGGCGGTTCAAATTGCTCAGTAAGCCTGCGTTAGATACTTCGTGCAACCACTATGATGATCACAATCGGCGAAACAATGCCGATACCTAAACGCAGCGCCGTGATAGCCCATGTTTGCAGCGGGCAGGAAGCCGTGAGCTGCTTGCGGGTTTCAGGCCAGTTCACCCAAGCTGAAACGATTGCCAAGCCCAGCGCGGTGAGCGGCATGCCGACGTTGCTTGTGAGG
This sequence comes from uncultured Sutterella sp., assembly GCA_905201055.1. Classification (GTDB taxonomy): domain Bacteria; phylum Pseudomonadota; class Gammaproteobacteria; order Burkholderiales; family Burkholderiaceae_F; genus Aphodousia. The sequence goes on from CAJKMT010000060.1 coordinate 6,555, forward strand.
TAATCGAGTAAATCAAAAACTGTTTTCCCGAAGATCTTGAAGTCGGCCAACGGTCCGAAAGACATGGTGCAGAATACACCGATCACCATAATCGCGATGAAGGCAATCGGCACAGAAGTGCGGCGGGAAATATGCATATCTCCCATCGCAGCCACCACGGCTTCAAAAATACTGACGGAACTGGTAATGGCCGCAACGATCAGGCAGATGTAAAAGAGAACGGCAAAGAATGTGCCAAAAGGCATATGCGCGAATACGGCCGGCATTGTCACGAAGGTTAATCCGGGACCGGCAGTGGGTTCAAGACCGAACGCAAACACCGGCGGCATAACCATCAGACCGCCCAAAAGGGCCGCCAGAATACCTAAGAAGGCCACCCAGGCTGTTGAATGAGGCAAATTGGCGTCTTCTGATAAGTAGGAAGCGTACACAATCAAAGTACCGGCTCCAACCGACAGGGAGAAGAAGCAAAAGCCCATGGCGTTAAATAAAGAGTCGGCATTGAATTGTTCCCAGTTGAAGCTGAACATGAATTCCACGCCCTGCCATGCGCCAGGCAGTGTCAGGCCTCGAATGATCAGCACAATCATGAGAATGAAAAGCGTGGGCATCAGGTATTTTGCCAGGCGTTCAATACCGGCCTGAACACCGAAGACGACAACACCTGCCGTCATTGCCATAAAGACGATCTGATAGAAAATGCCGAGCACCGGGTCGCTGGCGAAATTGTTAAAGTGTGTTCCCAACTGAGAAAGATCAGTGATGATTCCGTTTCCCATGGCAGCGTCCACAGCATAAGCGACACACCAGCCGCCGATCGTTGAGTAGAAGGTGAGGATGAGAAAACCGGTCGCAATACCGATGGTGCCGAAAATACCCCAAAATTTCGATTTTCCGAATCGGATCATGCTGTTAATGGAAGCGGCTCGCCCGGCGCGGCCCACCACCATTTCCGCCAAAAGCAAAAAGATGCCGAGCGTAAAGCAGAACAGGATGTAGGGGATGATGAAAGCAGAACCGCCGTTGGTGCCGGCCATGTAGGGGAACTTCCA
>CAJKMT010000061.1 GCA_905201055.1 uncultured Sutterella sp.
GGAGCCGTTACCGCTGCCTGCGGAGATGATGCCCTTGGCACCGGCCTTCACGGCGGCGTCAACGAGAACACGGTCGTCGCTGGCGTGCGAGTAGACGATGTCCACACGCGGCAGCTTATCGATCTTGCTCACGTCAAATTCGGTTTCGTGCGTGTGCTTCATGGCCGTATCACGCAGGAAGTAGTTTTGACCGCCGGCGATCACGCCCAAAACACCCAAGGTCGGGGCCTGGAACGTATCGACGTTCGTGGTGTTGGTCTTCGTGCCTTCGCGAGCAGCGTTGATTTGGTCATTCAAAGCAATCAACACACCGCGATCTTGAGCGTTGGGGTCAGCGGCCAATTTCACGGCGTTCAAGAGGTTCATCGGACCGTCAGCAGAAATGGCCGTAGCCGGACGCATAGCACCGACCACCACCACAGGCTTCTTGCTCTTCACTGTCAGGTTAAGGAAGTAAGCCGTTTCTTCCAAGGTGTCCGTGCCGTGCGTGATCACGATGCCGGAAATCTTCGGATCGGCCAACAATTCGTTGCAGCGTTTGGCCAACTTCAGCAACACTTCATCGGTCATGTTGTTGGAGCTGATCTTGACGATTTGTTCGCCCGTCACATTGGCGTAATCCTTCATGGCGGGAACGGCGTCAATCAATGTTTGAATCGCCAACGCGCCGGCCTTGTAGCCTGTCACTTGAGTGTTGGACGCTGCGGCGCCCGCGATCGTGCCGCCGGTAGCCAAAATAGCCACGTTAGGCAATTGTGCGGCAAAAGCGCTGCCGGCCATGGACAAAGCCAAGGCGGCTGCCAATAAAGTCTTTTTCATAATGACTACTCCTATATGTCAGATAAGGCGGAATAACGAACAATCTCCGTCCGATAGATAGTTGTACTTAACTTTTGACAAACATGCAATGTGGGAAAACACTGAGTCTAAAAAGCCTATTTTTGGCGGTTGCCGAGCACATAAAGGACTACCGCCGCAGCAATAAAACTTAAAGCAGTCAATTCGGTTGAGGTGACCGGTTCTTGAAAATAAAAGACACCTAAAAGAAAGGTCGTGATGGGGCACGTATATTGAATAATCCCGAGAATGGTCATCGGAATACGCTGGGCAGCAAGTGAAAACAAAATCATTGGCACCGAGGTCACAATGCCCGTTCCCATGAGTGCCCAACTCGTCACGGAATCAAAACCGCTTAAAAAGTGACGGATAAAGATGCCGTCAAAACTCAGAAGATAGATAATCGCCGGAACACTCATTAGAACGTGTTCAATGCCGACGCTTTTCAACGGCTCAATGACAATTTTCTTTTTTAGAGCACCGTAGATCGCCCAGGTTGAAGAGACCAAAACGGCAAACCAGGGAAACCTATCAAGACCCGTAATCAGAACGCCGACACCGATTACTGCAAGAGCAATTGCAGCAATACGGATTTTAGACACCCTCTCTGAGAAGAAAACGACACCAATAGCCATTGTGGCTAAAGGCGTCAAAAATGTGCCGAGACTTAATTCAACGACTCGTCCCATGCTCACGCCCATGATATTGACAAGCCAATTGGCAGAGGCGAAAAAGGTCGCCAAAAGCAACAGCAATGTATGGTTTCTTCTCGGTGCAAGAATCAGATTTTTGAGAAGTTCAAGAGTTTCGCCAAGCTTTCTTCTAATAATGAGAAGTCCGATGACAAAAACCAGAGACCAAACGATGCGGTGCGAGAGAACCTCCACACTGTCAACGTCAGCCAGCAACGCCCAATAAAGCGTGATCGTGCCCCAGATCGTATATGCACCGATGGCGCTTAAAAGACCAACTTTATCTGTGATGGACTGAGATGATGACATGGAAAGAAACAACGTATTTAAAGCCGCTAGTTTAACGCCGGAATTTGAAAACAGTTAGCAATGAGGGAAAAATCTTTCAATAAAGGTGATTAAGAATCAATTCCTGATGCCATTAAGTCTAAAATGAAATTACTTGATTACTTTGGAGGTTTCGGTATGAGCATTGAACTGAAACCCATTGCAGCCGCTGTGGCAATAGCCATAACAGCACTGACATTCACACCAACTAGTGTCCTGGCCGGTCAAACAGTGCTCGTTTACTCACCGGAAGGTACACATTACGCCAATTTTAATATTCAGTTTCCGGGCGAATACGATGAACGCTATAACGGAGAACTTTTAATACAACCGGCTGATCGGTTCCTCTCTGATGCTGAGCTTGGCGGTCTTCAATTGGGATTCTGTTATTTTTGGGACGTGCTTAAGGGCGATTTCAATGGAAAAGTTCCGGTTGAAATCTTGATTACTCCGCTGTCGGACAAATCGGACAATGCCTTTGCTGCCAGTCCCACGCTCGGTTTATCCACTGAATTGGCGAAAGCCTGGCAGGAATTTGGGTTTTGATTTTGACAGAAAGCGTTTCTTCGGTTCTTCCATCTATGACGACAATTTAAGGCTGATCAATGACCAAGGCTATTGGGCACGAAGTGAAGATGGAAGTCATTGGCTCTATGGTGTTGCTTCTGATCAAACCTGGGGCATCGGTCTTCACATTTATGGTTCCGAAAACATCGTGCGCCAGACAGCGGATTTGCTCGCCAATGGTGCCTACGGCATCGGTGCTCGTATTGAAGGGGTCGGCAACAATCTGACGATTGCTTCCGGCACTCAAATTGAAGCTAACGGCTACGCCGGTAAAGGCCTGCTTTTTTCCTGGGGCAAAAATCATCATCTGACCATTGAAGAAGACGCCTCCGTGACTGCCGCGGGCGAAGGCGGCATTGCCGTTGCCTTTGACTTCGGCTCTAACGAACTTGGAGACTGGTACGGCTACTACGGCTCATACATATCAACCCGATACGATTCAGACGCAGAAGATTTTGTCAGCAGCGACTTCATCGTGCCTGAACTTCAAGGTGAATTGATCAGCCGTTTTACTGTCTCGGGCGCTCTTAAGGGCAGTACGGCAAGTATTTATATTTCGCCCAATGCCTATGTCAAAGACATCGTGATTGAGCCCGGCGCGACCATTGAGGGAGACATCATCTCGCTTTGGAATCCCGAGCAAACAATCTACGGTACTCAATTGAGCGGTTATGACGGCGACTCTCCGTTAATTACAACGCTTTCTTTCGGGACTGAAAACAGTCAGAGTACTTCCGAGACAATTGAATTTAACGACCGGATTGTCGGACAAAAAAGCATTTTGATGAAGGTTTCGGATGCAGCACTTAAATTCGGCGGTCAGGCTCATATTCTTGGAGTCAGTGTTGAATCCGGAGTAAGTCTTGAAGGTGGTAACTTTAAACTCAGCCGTAATGAATCGGTAGAAACATCCGGTCTCTTTGAAAATCACGGCGAAGTGATTTCGACGGCGAAGCATCCCGTGGTTATTGAGGGAGATTATTTCCAGGACAGTGATGCTAGCCTCGTGCTGACAGTTAATGACGGGCAGTTCGTGCCGATGAGTGTGAACGGAAGCGCGCAGATTGAAGACGGTGCGATGATTGTGGCAACGCCCGCAGGCGGTTGGCACGCCGATGGTCTTTTAAGCATTGATCCTTCGTCTGCATTTGTTAAAGCCTCAGCTATCAACGACGCCGAAACTGAGATTCGATGGATTGATCGCGATTTAATCCCCTCTTCGCCTACACTGGCATTTAAAGACACCGAAAACGGATTGTCTGTTCAAAGAAAAGAGAACGCATACTCGCGATTCGTAACAGGCGACGCCAAGGAGGTTGCTGAAATCTTTGATGCGAGTGCAGCTAACCTCAGTCAAGACAACACTCAGTCCCTTTTCGCACTCATGGACTGGTCTGACACGGGCGGCACGATGATACAAGAGACCGCACAGGGTTTATCAGGCGACGGTGTGCTTGATGGGATGACCTCAGCCTTAAGTCTTGAGCGATTCGCAGAAGAGGCGCTCGCCTTCCGATTATCATTTGTCCAAGCTGATGGTGATTACGCTTGGGGACGCCCCTTCGGTGGTACTTTGTCCGCACTTCAAATCGGAAAGTCCCGACTTGACGTGGCAGGAATTGCGGGCGGATGGGTTAAAAAATCAGGCTTATCCATGACCGGTCTTTCTGTCGCCGCTTTGGATGCTGACGGATCGAGTGCCAACGCAGAGGAACTCAAAGCCCGCGGACTTTGGATATCGGGCTTCATTCGCGAAAATTTGAAGCCGATTGACAGTGCGTTTACCGAAGCGTCGTTGCGTTTGGGTTATGTGAATGCTGATGAAAAACGCTCTGTACAATTCAGTGATTTTTCTGACACGACAGACGCCGATATTGATCGCTGGTCAATCGGTGCGGCAATTAAAACCGGACTAGATCTGAAAGTAAGCGACAATATTCGCCTTGAACCTTTTGCTCAATTGGCGGGTTTCGTCATCCACTCCCCTTCATACATGAGAAATCACACGATATCGCGGCCCTTAATATTAAAGAGACGCAGCTTCGGTCCCTCGAAGCAAGACTCGGTTTGACTTTGGAGGCAGCCACATTTACGCCAACAACGGCTTACTGGCAGCTTCAGGCGCTCTACGGTCGGGAACTTCTTTTACGAGCCGGTGACATGAAAGCGTCTTTTGCGGTTTCTGATTTAAGAGGATCATTTGACCGTTCAATTTCCTGGAACTCCAAAGACAGATGGACGGTGGGATTTAAAGCGGGTATTGAAAACCGCGAGGGTTTGTCGCTTAATGTTCGGTTTGACGGTCAATGGGAGTCGGCTGACACGCATAGCGTCGCGGGCGGCATTGAAGCCGCCTGGCGATTCTGAAAATTTTAGATTAGACGCTGGGGTACCCGCCGTCCCAAACCACATGCCGGTAACCAGTCCGGTCCGTGTCACCTTCAGTGGAAATGCAAAGAACGGAAGAATTTTCGTTTAACTTCAATTCATCCTTTAAGGTCTTCAACTGAGGTTTTCTCAGGATGTCGGCTACAAAACCAAAACACGATGCACCGCTTTCACCCGAAATGATTCTGGGATCGTCACCAATCGGAGCGCCCAGAATTCTCATGCCGTCGGCTGCGACATAGTCAGGCATCGACACAAAGTAGTCAGCGCAGTACTGCAGAAGATCCCAAGCGACCGTACAGGGAATGCCGCAGCAAAGACCGGCCATGATGGAATGAAGCTCACCCTCGTAGGCATGAATTTGATCGTCATTGGCCTTAGCCGTGCGGTACAAACAATCAGCGCCGTTGGGTTCGACAATCGTGATAATGGGGCGATCTTTGCCGTAGTATTGGGCGACGAAAGCCGCAATGGCAGCTGCCATTGAACCCACGCCCGCCTGAAGAAATAAGTGTGTCGGTCGGGTTTCTTTAAGCTCTTCGACAATTTCAAGCCCAAGCGTCAGATAGCCCTGCATGATACGGGTTGGAATGTCTTCATAGCCCGTCCAGGAGGTATCCTGCACCAGAATACCGCCGACTTCCTTTGCCTTTTCAGCCGCCATTTGAACAGTTGTGTCGTAGACAAAATCGGTGATCGAAGCATCGGCGTCGAGTTTGCGGATATTTTCCAATCGTTCAATCGCAGTGCCTTTAGGCATGAGCACAATGCTTTTATGTCCGAGCACCTTGGCGCTCCAGGCGACTCCACGCCCATGGTTGCCGTCGGTGGCAGTGACAAAGGTTAATTCTCCTAGCTCTTTGGCGACCTTTTCACTTGTGATCGCTTCAAAGGTCAGTTCAGCGGGTTTCAGTCTGAGAAGCTCACCGAGTAAGGTAGCCATGCAGTAGGAACTGCCGAGCGCCTTAAAAGCGTTTAACCCGAAACGATAGCTTTCGTCTTTAACAAAAATATTTGCGACGCCAAACTCACGGGAAAGACTCGAGAGATTGCGAAGCGGTGTTTTCTCATAAACCGGAATGGTTTCGTGATAGGCAATCACCTCTTTGGCCTTTTCGATGCCGAAAGCTTTGGCGTATTTTGACTCACCCGTTTTGGTTTGAAATTTTAATAGTTCAATGGTCTCAGACATTCTTGCCTCTAATATGCGTTCATATCAGTTGTATTGCTTATTTTAAAAAAGCAATATAACAATCTCATGACACCGTTCAATTTCTTGAGGTTTTTCTCTATAAATCAGTTATCGATAAACCTTTTAAGGAGAGTTTAAATCTGCCCAGTTTTGAGTTATCTTTCAAAAAACACTCGCCTTTTTGGTTCAATATCGTCATATTGATCTTATTGGGCTGTCGTTTGATTTCAGCAATTTCAATCGTTTTCTCCAAACTATTAACCGCAATCAGATCAATCTCATTTTCACCTCTTTTATCCCACCATGTTCCCACATCAGTCCACAGTCCGGTCAGCATATATTTCTTCCTAAACCAAGATTCCAGACAGCGACCGGTTAAAGACTCAAAATCCTTTTTACAGAGCTTTCTCATTATTTCCCATTGCTGGCTTTCCGCAAGGTTTTTCATTACAGGCGTATCCACAAAACGGAACCAAAAACGGAAATATTCATCAGACATACTGTATCGGACATTTTTAGACAACGATTGAGCCATCAAAGGGTAATTGCGATGTATCAAACCGTATTGGTTTTCCAAACGGTTCAAATAAGGTCCAATTTGTCCTGTCACTGCGTTATGTAATTCACTCCATTTATTCATTCCTGAGGCAATGGAACGCAACAACGAATAGTAGATACCGGATTCAATCCGAAACTCGTTAGCCAGAACAATATCCCCGTCAGAGCTAAAAGCAGAACCTGAGGGCGAGAAAATAAAATCCAACATATCATTCTGATCAAATGAATTGATAGAACTCAGAATTTCGACATATCTGGCTACTCCCCCTGTCAATGTATAAAGAGCCAGCAAATCTTCAGATTTTCCCTGAGGTTGACATCCTCCCCGTCGTGAACGACGGGGATTCCCTGCTGTGTCATCGGCTCTCACCGATGATCACTTCGATGGGTTCCTGCTGCTGACCGGCGCGATGGATTGACTCCATCCGCCGATTCACTCGAGCTCGACCTTCTTCGCCGAGCTCCCCACAGGCTGACATGCGCTGCCCGCGCACCTTGATATTTCTTGCTCCCACTACGTCGGCATTGTCCTGATAACCGCATGCCACACACTGAAAACTTGCCTGGCTCTTGCGGTTCTCTTTTGACTCATGCCCGCATAGCGGACAAGTTCGAGAAGTGTATTGAGGCGCTACCTTGATGACCGTACCTCCTCTTTGCTCACACTTCCACTGCAGTCGTTGAAAAAATTTCCCCCAGGCCTGATCCAATATCGCTCGGTTTAAGCCTGATTTTTGCCTCACGTTGTGTCCGGGGTCTTCCATCGTCCCTGCGGCACTGGCTGTCATGTTCTTTATTCTCAAGTCTTCTCGATAGATCACAGCGTGTTTTTTGCTCAGATCCAACGCCACTTTATTGATAAAGT
>CAJKMT010000062.1 GCA_905201055.1 uncultured Sutterella sp.
GGCTGCCTGCCGCACGTATGCGTGCGCTTTATACCCAAATGTGTCAGGCTGAGCAAAGCGTGCACGAAGCCAAACAGGAAATGATCAACGCCAACCTGCGCCTGGTGATTTCCATCGCCAAACATTATCTGAATCGGGGACTGCAGTTCCTTGATCTGATCCAGGAAGGCAATTTAGGTCTGATGAAGGCGGTAGACAAGTTTGAGTACCGCCGCGGATATAAATTCTCAACGTATGCGACATGGTGGATACGGCAGTCCATTACCCGAGCGCTTGCCGATCAGGGACGTACAATCCGTATTCCAGTGCACATGGTCGAGACTCTCAATAAGATCACGCGTCTTTCTCGCGAATATCAGCAGGAATATGGCCGTGAACCGACATATGCTTATTTGGCACAGAAAGTCGGTTTAAGTGAACAGCGGGTACGCACCATTATGCGTGCGCGTCGGGAGCCCGTTTCGATTGACTCTCCGGTAGGCGATGAGGAAGACTCTCATCTGGTTGACTTTATCGAGGATAAGAGCAATCAAAGTCCTCTGGAAAGAGCTGAAAGCGACAACCTCAAACAAGTTGTCCACGAAGTGTTGGCGTCGCTTTCTCCCAGAGAAGCGAAGGTGCTCATGCTGCGTTACGGTATTGATACCAGCACCGAGCATACGCTTGAGGAATTGGGCAGGCAGTTTGTTGTGACGCGCGAAAGAATCCGTCAGATTGAAGCCAAGGCGCTGAGAAAGTTGCGTCATCCGAGCCGAGCCAACAAATTGCGCGGATTTCTAGATGATGATGGTTTGAAAAATCTTTGATCTAGATCAAATAAATAAAAAAGCCTGTGTAAATTCTTGCACAGGCTTATCTTTTCAGTGTATCTTAATAAGTTCGCAGAGGTTTGGTGGCCCTTCGTCATAGGACGAATCTAGTCTATTCTTTACATCTTAGCCCCGAAACCGACTGCTTAGTAATAATTCGCGTCCTGTCGCTGATTGCCGGTCTGTGGCTGGCTTTGTGTGCGATCGGACAAACAACAGGAATGAGGTTTGCCGTGCAAACCTAACCGGTTGGAGAATACTCTGTTGCGTGGGTCTAAGGCTAGGAGCGCGAAATTTCTTTTAATGCCAAGCAAGACGTCCGAAGTGCTGACGTCCGGGGACTATTGTTCCATTGAAATTTCTCGCGCTTATTTTCTTTTCACCCTGCATGTAAAAGAGTCAATATCCGACCACTGGTATTACTGATACTTTTTACGAGATTATGACTAAAGCGACTGTCAAAAAAACAACCGCCTCCAAGAAATCTTCTAAGGTTCAAGCCAAGGAAGATGTGACGTTGACTTCTGCTCCTCAGGAGGATTTCGATGAGTGGTTGCATTCACATGATCAGTTGAAGTTTGACCTCAAGGGCAATTTGCAGCTCGACGAAGACGAAATTGACCAAGAAGAGCTCGATGAACAAGAGCTTGAAGAAGAAATTGAAGAAGCGGAAGAATTCTCCGAAGATGATTTCGGGGACGACTATGAGGATATGCCGAAGCCTGAGAAACGCAAGTCCTCTCGCAAAAAGAGCGATCCGCTCCTGGACCTGCCTGCGGCTCCTGCCGAGCATGAAGACGGTGCCGAAAACGGTTATCGTCAGTTGGTACGTTTCGGTCGTTCCCGCGGCTGGGTGACGATTGCTGAAATCAATGACTTGCTGCCTGAAAGTGCCCTTCGATCTGAAGACGCGCTGACAGAAATCACGTTGGGTTTGGGCCGCTTCGGTGTGCAGGTCTTTGACCACACGCCTGATGAAGATACGGTGGCCATGCTGGCTGAACAGCAGGCAACGGTTGATGACGACATCGACGAAGAAGATGCTGCGACAATTCTCACTCCTGAAGAAAGTGCGGGTTTGTCCAAAGATCCGCTTCGCGCCTATCTGCGCGGCGTGGGCAGCCACAAGCTTTTGACCCGCGAGGGCGAAATTGAAGTTGCCAAGAGTATCGAGCAGCATCGCGCCCGCTTGGTGCAAGTCGTTTTGATGTCTCCGCTTTCTATCCAAGAATTGCTCAATTTGGCAGAAAAGATTCGTGAAAACGCAGAAACGATTGATAACGTGATCGATGGTTTCACCGATGTGGCAGGCGACGAAATTCAAGACGACAGCGGCGATCTGAACACCGATATCGGTGCGGCGGCCATGACCGTTGAGCAGCTCGAAGAAATGAAAGAGCGCGCCCTCGAAATGTTTGATCGTTTGAAGGGATACCTTGAAACGATGCGACAAAGCTTTGCCGATCCGGCTAAGAAGAAGGATTTCGAGCGTGCCCGTCAGAATATTGCCGACGAATTATCCATTGTGCGTTTCTCCGTGAAGACCGTGACGCACTTGGCCGATATCCTTGCCGATCACATGGCCAAGGTGACTGACACGATGTACGCCATGCGTGACGTGATGGTCAACAAGGCTCACATGCCGCAGGAACGTTTTGTTAAAGGATTTAACGAACGTTGCTGTGATCGTCAATGGTTAAACGACGAGGTTGCCTCCGGCCAGCCCTGGTCTGCCGCTCTGGAAAATCATCGCGGTGTTTTTGAAGAACTGCAGGCCCGTCTTTTGGGTCTGCAGGAAGACGCCAGCCTTCCGATTGCCGAACAGCGTGATTTGCATCGCAGCATGACTGTGGCTCAGGCCAGTCTTTCCAAAGCCAAGGCAAAAATGATTGAGGCAAACCTGCGCTTGGTGATTTCCATTGCCAAGGGCTATGTCAACCGCGGTTTGGCCATGCCTGACTTGATTCAGGAAGGTAACCTCGGTCTGATGAAGGCCGTGGATAAGTTTGAGTATCGCCGCGGATATAAGTTCTCGACGTATGCCACCTGGTGGGTCAGACAGGCTGTGACACGTGCCGTGGCTGACTACGGCAATACGATTCGCATTCCGGTTCACATGACGGAGTCCTACAACAAGATTCGCCGTATCAAGCAAAAGTATCTGCAGGAACACGGCAAGCAGCCTTCCGATAACGAATTGGCTGAATTGTCCGGCGTGCCGTTGCCTAAGGTGCAGCTTTTGATTCAGGCCATGCGTGGCGTGGAATCTATTGACGCTCCGATCGGTGACGATGAAGACGCCACCAAGCTTGATTTCGTGCGCGGTGATGAAGAGCAGGATCCGCAGCGCCGCTTCATGGTGACGGCGATGGAAGAGGAAATCAAGAAGTCGCTTGATCGTTTGACCGATCGTGAAGCAACCGTCTTGCGTCTGCGTTACGGCATCGGTACAAGTCATGACCACACGCTCGAAGAAGTCGGCCGTTCGATGGGTCTGACTCGTGAACGTGTCCGTCAGATCGAAAGTGCAGCTATCCGCAAATTGCGCAGTCCGGATTTTGCCGAAAGACTTCGTGACTACGTGCAGACTCGATAACCATTAACTTTCTGATACCGGGGCCACTCTTATCGCAAGGTACGAGTGGCCTTTTTCGAAAAGATGACTCAACTTAATCCCTGGCGCTTCTGTGTGGCGCCCATGCTTGACTGGACGGATCGTCACTGCCGCTATTTTCACCGGCAGCTGTCCCAACACGCGAGACTTTACACAGAGATGGTTACCACGGGGGCCATTATTTTCGGTGATAAAGCCCGGCATTTGGACTTTAACGCAGAGGAACATCCGGTGGCACTGCAATTGGGCGGCAGCGATCCGAAAGATCTTGCGTTGTGCGCCAAGATTGCCCAGGACTGGGGCTACGATGAAGTCAATCTCAATTGCGGTTGTCCCAGTGAACGGGTGCAGCGGGGATCGTTCGGTGCCTGTCTGATGGCAGAGCCCGCACTCGTGGCCGATTGTTGCAAGGCGATGATGGATGCGGTGGATATTGATGTGACCGTTAAGCATCGCATCGGGATTGACAAAATTGAGGATTACGGTTTTGTTCGTGATTTTGTGGGAACTTTGTTTGATGCAGGCGTTCGCACCTTTATTGTTCACACAAGAAATGCCTGGCTCAAGGGTTTGAGTCCTAAAGAAAATCGCGAGGTTCCGCCCTTGAAAAGAGAAGTGGCTTTTGATCTCAAGAGGGACTTCCCTGAGGCAACCATTGTGATCAATGGTCAGATCGATACGCTGGAATTGGCAGAAGAAATGCTGCAGAAGGTCGATGGCGTCATGATGGGGCGTGCGGCCTATAAAACCCCTTGGGTGTTAAGTGACGTCGATGCCCGTTTGTTTGGCGATATGCACCCGGTGGCAACCCGTGAAGAGCTCATCGAGATTATGACAAAGTATCTCGAACGGGAAACACCGAAAGACAGTCATGTGCCTCGGGCGACAGCGAAAGCCATGATCGGTTTGCTGCAGGGGTTGGCAGGAGCCCGGTTTTATCGACGCACGCTCTCTGATCCGGCGGCATTTGCCGAAACCGGCATGCAGGTTTTGAAGGCGGCTTTTGCCAGCGCAGGATGGGGAGAACGTCTGACCGATGACCGTCGCGATGATGACGAATTCTGAAGTCTTGCTCGATATAATGGGCGAATCTGAAAAAATTTTTGTTATTGCCTGTGTATTGCAGGCTAAAGGATAGATATGAAAATTTTGGTAGCCGTTAAACGGGTGGTGGACTACAACGTGAAGGTTCGCCTCAATGAAGCGGGAGTGCCGGAAACCTCCACGGTAAAAATGTCAATTAATCCTTTTGATGAAATCGCCACAGAATGCGCGGTTCAGTTAAAGGAAAAGGGAATTGCATCAGAAGTGGTCGCCGTGACCATCGGTGCTCAAAAGAGTCTGGACACTCTGCGTGTGGCAATGGCCATGGGGGCAGATCGGGGAATTCATGTTCACAGTGAAGAGGTTATTCAGCCGCTTCAGGTTGCCAAGATTTTGCAAAAGATCGTGGAAAAAGAAAATCCCGATATGGTTATTGTCGGTAAACAGGCGATTGACAACGATGCCAATCAAGTCGGACAAATGTTGGCTACGTTGTGTGATATTCCTCAGGCAAGTTTTGCTTCCAAACTGGAAGTTGCCAATAACAGCGAAGCATTGGTGACGCGTGAAGTGGACGGCGGTGTGCAGACTGTTGCCGTGAAATTACCTGCGGTGATTACGGCGGACTTGCGTTTGGCCGAGCCTCGTTACGTGACCTTGCCCAATATGATGAAGGCAAAGAAAAAGCCGGTTGAAACGATTGAAGCCGACACTCTTGGAGTGGACATCAAACCGCGTTTGACTCCTGTGAGTTACAGCATGCCCAAGAAAGAAAAGAACGGGCAGATTTTGGGATCCGTTTCGGAATTGATTAACAAGCTTCAGACAGAAGCCAAAGTGCTCTAAGAGGAGAAGTTCATGCGAGCTTTAGTGATTGGTGAAGTAACTGCCAACGGTGTGAAGCCGACGGCTGCCTCCTTGGTGACGGCTGCGGTAAAAGCTGCCGGAGTCGCCGACATGCTTCTTTTGGGGCAAATGCAGAGCGCTCAGGAAGAAGCGAAAGTTTTCACTGGTGTTGAAAAGATTTTTGTTAATCCCGATAACGGCGACAATATTTTGACGGAGTCTTTAGCCAAAGCTGTGGTGTCTCTGGTCAATGAGCATCATTACACTCATGTGTTTTTTGAGTCGAGTTCTTTGGGTAAAAGCGTCATGCCCCGAGTGGCAGCGCTTTTGGATGTGGCGCCTTTGTCTGATGTGACCTCGGTCGTTAATGAAAACACCTTTGTTCGACCGATTTACGCAGGCAGCATCGACGTGACTTTGAAAAATGAAGAGCCTGTCGTTGTCGCCAGTATCCGCGCAACAGCCTTTGATCCCTGCGAAAAGACGGGAGTTGCGCAGGTTGTAATGAATGCGCCTTTCCCTGAAGTGATGAAGACTCGCAAAGTGAGTTTCGAAGCTGTGAAGACGGATCGTCCTGCGCTTCAAAGCGCGCGCATTGTTGTGGCGGGCGGCCGCGGTCTTGAGGATGAGGAAGGATTCAAGAAACTCACGCAGCTTGCCGATAAGTTGGGTGCGGCAATCGGTGCGACGCGCGCCGTGGTGGATATGGGACTCTGCCCCAATGATTGGCAGGTGGGGCAAACCGGTAAGATCATTGCGCCGGATCTCTACATTGCAATCGGTATTTCTGGAGCCATGCAGCATATTGCCGGCATTAAAGATGCCAAGGTGGTTGTCGCTATCAACAATGATCCTGAGGCAGCTATCTTTGAAGTGGCCGATTACGGTTTGGTGATGGATGCCAAGGCGGGTATTGATGAGCTTCTTAAAGAATTAAATTAAGAAAAATGTAGAGACTGATCGATCGGGGGCGCAAGCCCCCGAAGTGTTTTTAGGGGTGCGAAAAAAAAATAAAAATAACGCAGAATCAAACGGTTGTGAGCGGGGAAGAAAAAATTTGAGAAAACGGCCTTGACAAGTAAGAAACGGGGGTTAAAATACGCAATCCGTTGCTTCGATGGCAACGAAAGTCCAGATCTTGTGGTGGTTAAAAATCTTCTCACAATGCTCTTGACAGTGGAAAATTCTTCAAGTAATATTCCACACCCTGCTTCGAGCGAAAGCCGAAGCGGTCAGGTGAAAAAAGAAAATAAAAAATATTTTCAAAAACACTTGACAAGACGAATTTGAGTCTTATAATTCTCAAACTCGTCAGCTCGAAAGAGCTACGAAATGTTCTTTAAAAATTGATCAACGAACCGATAAGCGTGAGTATCCGGTTGATGCGAAGATGACTCAAGAAGCTTTGAGCTTCCAGAAAACTTTGAAAACTGGGTACTCAAGTTTGAAGTAAAGACGAAAACATTTTCTTCTTTAATTCTGAATGAGTGCGACGCTGATTGAAAAATCAGCAACAGAGATTGAACTTAAGAGTTTGATCCTGGCTCAGATTGAACGCTGGCGGCATGCTTTACACATGCAAG
>CAJKMT010000063.1 GCA_905201055.1 uncultured Sutterella sp.
ATTGAAGTGTTACTTTAAGGTTGGGTACTAAGAGCTAGTTTCTGAAAAGTTTAGGTTGAGAGGAAACCACAGCAAAACCCCTCAATACTTAACGAAGAAAATGCACCTAACTTCGTTGGACGCTGGGCGTATTTTAGCTGAAATGAACCACCGAATTGATCGGTTCGGGACACCTTCTAAGATCAGAATGTATAGACAAGCGTTACCGGAGCCCCCTTCGTAGAATTAGAGCCTTGGTTTTAGTCTAGAGAAAAACTTTATGTTTGTGAGGTTGTTTGAATATATCACTAATGACATATTCAACAATTATTTAAAGGTCGGACATAATCAAGATAAAAAAAGCCGCCCGAAGGCGGCCTATAAAGGATTATCGTAAGCTGTTGCGATTAAGTTCTCGTTGCTGAGACAAAATCATGTGTTTGAGTAAACGAGCAAGCTCTTGCTGATCCTCAGGGGACAAACTTGATGCAATCTGTCTTTCCACTTCCACATGGGAATTGACTGCGTCAAGCGTCAGGGCTTTGCCTTTTTCCGTAGCCTTGAGAATCACACCGCGTCTGTCGGTTGTGTCCGGATAACGTTCAAGCAAGCCTTTCTCCTCCAACTTACGGATTCGGTTGGAAAGACCGCCTGAAGTAATCAAAATCTTGGTTTGCAAGATTTTAGGCGTGATTACCGCATCAGGATTACGCGTAAGCACAGCCAAGACTTCGAATTCCCCTCGAGTTAAATCGTAGCGAGCGAGATTTTCTGCTACCCGACGCTCCACGTAGTAACTCATTCGGACCAAACGAGCCACCACCGAAATCGGTTCTGTACTTAACGTCGGAACTTGTGCTTTCCACTCTTCTTCAAGAGAGTCCACAAAGTCTTTTAAATTTTGATCAGAGTCTTGCATCGCGATTACTTCGCTCCCAAATGCTTGATCACCAAGTAGTGATAAATGTCAAAGAGTTCCTGCAGACGGAATTCTTCAAATTCGAACTTCGCCTGATGGTGTCCAGCCTTTAATTCAGAGCCCACAACCACATAACCGGCTTTGCCGCCCTTATTTTGTACTCGGCGCATCAAAACGGTGGCATCGTCGCTGCCGTTAAAGTTCATCGTATCGCTCACCTTCGTGCAATACTTGGCTTGGCGAGCGGCCTCTGCAAAGTTGTCCTGCACCTCTTGGTCTTTCACAAAGTCAATGGCTTCACCCATCACTTCCGTTTCAACCGTGCAGCCATACATGGCAGCAGCGCCGGTAACGCGAGCAATTGCTTCATCGTAGAGGCACTGATTAATCGCTTCCGTTTCACCGCGAACTTCAACCTGCATTTCAGCCGTTGAAGCAATCACATTGCGGCCTTCACCTGCACGCAAATAACCGACATTAACGCGCGTCATGCCTTGACCGTGACGGGGAATTGCCATCAGGGCAAGGCTGGCTGTGGAGGCAGCCATCAGCGCATTGCGGCCGACTTCAGGCTGCATACCGGCGTGAGAAGGCGTACCGTGGAAACGGAAATCGACCTTAGTCGTGCAAAGGAATTTTTCCGGAGCCGTCACCACTTCACCGGCAGGAATATCGCAGCCCAAGTGACCGCAATAGAGGTAGTCCAAATCATCCGCTACACCGCTTTCTGCCATGGGACGGGCACCGCGAGAACCTTCTTCTCCCGGTTCAAAAATAAGCTTCACTGTGCCGCAGAGCTTATCTTTATTGGCAGCCAGCCACGAGGCCAACCCCATCAGCACCGCTTGGTGGCCGTCGTGACCACAGGCATGCATATAGCCCGGAATTTGAGAGGCATAGCCTTCTTTGGTCGGGGCATGTTCAGGATCACTTGATTCTGTCACAGGCAAGGCATCCAAGTCACAGAGAAAACTGATCGTGGGACCGGGACGACCTGTTTCCAAAACACCGACCACACCGGTCACTCCCTGCATACGCTCGAGCATTTCAGGGCTTACCTTAGCCTTGGCAGCTTCGTAGAACTTTTCCACTTGAGGCTTAATCGCTCCGCGGATGAAGTCTTTATTGATGACATCAAAACCGCAAAGCACCTTAAAACCTAATTTTTCCAAATGCTCAATAACACGGGCAGTGGACACGAACTCACACCAGCCGGGTTCAGGCCAAGCATGAATTTCACGACGTTTAGCAATGAGCCATTCCTGAGAAATCGGTTCCAAATATGTCATGACTAAACTCCTCAAATTAGATATATCGAATAACTGACAAAACCATTACGCTCACGAATCCCAGCAAAATAGGCACTGAGGTACGTTTAACGATTTCAAGCGGGTTGGCGCGAACGGAAGCGGCCACAATAATCACCACAGCAGCCACCGGAGACACGGAGCGAATCAAGTTCGACGTACACTGCATCGGCAAGGCGACCATGATCGGGTCAATACCGGCGCTTTGCGCAATAGAGGGAATCAATTCAATGAAACTGTAGAAGACGGCATTGCCGGAACCGCTGATAAACGTAATTAACGCGGTAATACCCGAGAAGGCAAACATCAAACCGGCGCTGGCGTTTTCTACGCCCGAGATGGAGCTCGAAATCATATCGATCATGCCCATCGCGCGAAGACCGGCCACCATGGTGGAAGCGGCAACAATCAAAACCACAACCTGCGAGAAGCCTTCCCCCATCCCCTTAAAGAAGAGGTTGGCATCCTTCATACCTTGCTTGACGTTACCCTTGCGGACTAATTCACAGATGAAAGCCAAGGCAAAGCAGAAGATCGTAATTTCAACCAAACCGACCTTCGCGTGCTTGAAGCAAGCCCAGAAGAAAATCACCAAAATAAGCGGCAAAACCGGGAACAAGGCGTAGTAGGTCGGAACACCCGTTAAATCGCGGTTTTTAAGTTTGCTTTCATCGATTTCGGCGGAAACCTTACCGGCCTGACGCTTATCCATATAGCGCTGCCAGAAATAATGAGCAAAGCCCATGATGATCAAAGTCGGAATCGTGATCGGCGCGTGGTGGTAGAACACGTAATCAACCACGTGTTCGAATCCCAATACGCGTGCGGCCACCACATTATCACCGCCCAACGGAGTCGGAACAATCGTTGCGGTCGTGGCAATAACGCCTGCAGCCGTCAAAACGCTCATGCGCGCAGCACGCAGCACCGGATAGAGCGTAGCCATCAAAATCACCGCCAAAGAAGAGGCACTCGGAATAATGATGGAGAGCACAGTGCCGACCCAGAATACAAGCGGCACCAAGATGTACGGAGAATGAATTCTTTCGAGCGGTTTACTTAAAACACGGATCACCATGTCATTGGCGCCGATATGAGACATATAGGCGGCGAAACCGAACAAGGTCAAAATAATAAGACCGGCGTTGGAATACTGAGTCACAAAGAGGTCTTTGACTGCCTTAAAGGGATCAACCCAATTAAGACCGGAAGTCGCCTTTGCGCTGACGGCCGGATGACCCAGCATCACGGCAACGGCCAGAAGAATAAGACCTGTCGCAAAGAGCACCACTTTGGCGTCATAGTTCTTGGCAATTGCCCAACCGGCAATAACAAGAGCCACCACGCAAATTGATAATTCAAGCATTGCGTATCCTCGAAGAGAAAATGGATTTATATTAAGAAGAGACGCAGTCACTATACGCAAATTAGGAGATTCGATCAAAAAAAGATACTTTATATAAAGTATCTTTATGCGAAGATAATCAGCTATAATTTAGCTTAACAGTTAGATCTAACATTTGGCTGACTTTTAATGATCTTACCGGGCTTTATTCTTGCTGCTGCGGCTGCCGTTCTTTGGGGATCGGCGGGAACCGCACAAACATTCATTACGAGCCAAACGCTTAATCCGCTTTGGGTCGGTGCGTTACGCCTCATCTTTGCCTGTCTCTTTTTTTATCCGCTTTTATTTAAAAGTCGCAAAGAACGATCGATTGCCGACAATACCTCAACCAAAACAAGTTATTTCTTGAAGGTATTAGTCGCAGGCACCTGCATGGCAATGTTTAACATCCTTTTCTTCACCGGCGTGAAAATTGCAGGTGTTGCGCTCGGCTCGTGCATCATCATTGCATCAGCACCGGTATGGGCGGGAACTTTGGAAGCTCTCTTCAAACGCAAAATGCCTGATGCTCTATGGCTCATCGGCATTGCCATCGCCATTGGCGGCGGCATCTGGATGGCTGTCTCTCAAGCCGGACAAATTGAACTTAATGCCTTGGGTTTGGGGATTTGTTTAATCGCGGGGCTTTTTTACGCGGGCTATTCTCTTTTGGCAAAAGAACTTGTTCAAATCACTTCACCGCTTCGCGCTTCCACTCACGCCTTTACTGTCGCAGGTCTCATTGCCCTAGCGGTCGCTTTAACTTTAAGCGATGTCCCCGACTTCAATCCCAATGACTTACTGATTGTCTTATATCTGGGTGTGATCGTCACAGGTTTCGCCTACCTGCTTTATGCAACGGCACTCAAAACGACGCGCGTTTCAACGTGTGTAGCGCTCGGTCTTTTGGAACCCGTCACTGCCTTTATTCTCGCAATCGTCGTAGTCGGAGAAAACGTTAACCCGTGGGCAACTGTCGGCCTTGCCGCTATTTTATTCGGACTGGCTTTGGTGCTGAAATCCGACCGGAAAACCAATCCTGCCGAGAGCCGAAACGAACCGAATCAGCCTTCACCGATTGCTCAAAAAATTTCCCGTTAACTTAAACGCTTATTTTCGGACACCGCACGATTTCGGCT
This sequence comes from uncultured Sutterella sp., assembly GCA_905201055.1. GTDB lineage: Bacteria > Pseudomonadota > Gammaproteobacteria > Burkholderiales > Burkholderiaceae_F > Aphodousia. The sequence goes on from CAJKMT010000063.1 coordinate 4,729, forward strand.
TTTGGCCAATACCGACTGAGCCAGCGAGTAAAAAACTCATACGTATTGCTGTCAATATTCTCATCCGGCAGCGTGTGCCAATCATTGAAAATCAGGTAACCCAACTCCATACCGCGATTTTTCATCGCCTCAAGCGACAGCAGTGTGTGGTTGATGCTGCCCAGTTTGCCGCTTGTTACGAAAATAATCGGCCACTTTTGACGAGCCACAAAATCAATTGTCAGAAGTTCTTCGGTGAGCGGCACCATGATGCCTCCCGCACCTTCCACAATGACCCGATCGTAACGCTCGGATAACACCTGCGTGGCCTTGAGTATTTTTTCAAAATCGATTGCTCGATTTTGCAGGGCACTTGCCATGTGAGGCGAACAGGGATAAGGAAAAACTTCAGGTGCTGTGAGCCCAGCTTCGTCTTCGGGGAAGTTCATCTGCATCAAACGCCGATGAACATCAATATCAGGCGAACCGTGATCAGAACCCGTTTGTACAAGCTTTTGAGTAATGGTTCGGTGGCCCTGTTCTATCCACTGACGGGCAATCCAGCCTGTCGCAAATGTTTTACCCACATCCGTGTCGGTTCCTGTAACAAACCAGACGTTTTGCATGAATTTTTCCCCCTATCTCTCAAATCGCTCGATCTGCCGCTTCAACACATCTCTGACTGCTGAAGTCAGTTTTGTCAGCTCCTCTTTTGAAATCACAAAGGGCGGCATCAGATAGCAAAGTGTTCCAATCGGGCGCACCCAGACACCCTCATGAACAAATTCTTTTTGTATCCAGCGACTGTCCACTGGGTGTTCAAGTTCCACTACGCCGATGGCTCCCAACACACGAACGTCTTTCACTCCGCGCATTCCCTTTAAGGGCATTAATCCTACGCGAAGCCCCGACTCGATTTGATGAACCGCGCCCTGCCAGTCATAACTCTCAAAAAGATCCAATGAGGCGCAGGCAACCGAGCAGGCCAAAGCGTTGGCCATAAAAGTCGGGCCATGCATAAAGGCTGCCGGCGAAACCGCAGAAATTGCATCCGCTACAGCGTTGGTACAAATGACGGCCGACAACGTCATCATTCCGCCGGTGAGCGCTTTCCCGATCGTCATAATATCCGGAGTCACTGATGCCCAATTGCAGGCAAACCGTTGACCTGTTCTGCCAAACCCCGTCGCGATTTCATCAGCAATAAGCAGCACGCCGTGCTCTTTACAAAGCTCGCTTGCTTCTTTTAAAAACTGCGGATGGTAAAACCGCATGGCACTTGCCCCTTGAAATATCGGCTCCAGAATCAAAGCGGCAATATCATTTTGCTTTTCAAGCAGCTCTTCGAGCGGTTCAATGTCTGAGGGATCCCAAGTTCCGTCAAAGGTGGATGTCGGGGCTTGAACAAAATGCCGGATAGGCAGCGAAGAGCCGAATAGGGAATGCATGCCTGCCACAGGATCACACACGGACATGGCATTCCAGGTATCGCCGTGATATCCCCCTTTAATCGTTGCGAAATTGACTCGTTCTTTGTTGCCGCAGGCGATTTGATATTGAACCGCCATCTTCATAGCGGCTTT
>CAJKMT010000064.1 GCA_905201055.1 uncultured Sutterella sp.
CTGGTATGACGGGGAAAGCTTAGCCCGTCACGGCAATATCGTGGTGGTCGGTGTGAATTTCCGCATCGGCGCACTGGGCTTTTTGTATCACCCGGCGCTCAACACCGACAATCTTTCCATTCTCGATCAAATCGAGGCGCTTCGCTGGATTCAGAAAAACATTGAAGCCTTTGGCGGCGATCCCACCAAGGTCACGGTTTTCGGACAATCGGCCGGAGGCAATGCGATCGCGCACATGATCGCCTTGCCTGAAACCGAAGGGCTTTTCCAAAACGCCATTTTGCAAAGTCCCTCCATTGGCCGCGGCAACCACACCCAGGCCGATGCGATTCGTATCGCCGAATGTCACTTCAAACACTTAGGTCTTGACCCGAAGGATCCTCAATTCAGAGAAAAGATCAACGCAAAGTCCATGGAGGAAATCTTGCGCGCGACGGATGCGGTCTTTGCCGAAATGGGTCGGGAATTTGCCGGCATGCTCTTTAAACCGGTTAAAGACGAATGGGCGAGCCCGGAAGCCACGGCCGAAGCGGCCGCTAAGGAAGCGATCCGACGCAATCTCAATGTGGTGTTGGGCACCACGGCCGATGAAATGCACGCTTTCGTGCAACCCAAGAACGCTGAAGAAGAAAAGGCTATTCGCGAGGGACAGTACCTTCGTTACGACCATCCTGATGATCTTTTCATGCGCCTGACCTCAGCCGGCAACCGCAACACCTGGAAGTATCGCTTCATCTGGAAAGCCCCCAAGTCGAAATTTGATTCCTGCCACACACTGGAGTTGCCCTTTGTGTTCGGAACACTTGGGGCCTGGGCCGAGGCGCCGATGCTGGCCGGCGCGGGTCACGAAGAAATGCAGCGCCTGTCTGAGACCATGCAGGACGCCTGGTGTCAATTCTTTAACCACGGCTCGTTCGAAGAAACCTACTGGCCTCGGTTTAACGAAAAAACAGCAATCCACAAAATCTTTGACAACCACGACAACCCTTGTCAGAGCGTAGTATTCACTCGCCCCGAATAGGAGACGATGATGACTGAAAAGAAAGAAACTTTCACTGAAAAAGTGTGTCGTTTTAGTGTTCCGCACGTGCTCATCTTGATTTTGCTGATCATTTTGATCTGCTGCGGTCTCACCTACATTGTGCCGGCCGGTCTCTACGATATTGACCCGCAGACCGGATTTGTGGTCGCCAACTCCTTCCACTATGTTGAGAGCTCACCGATCAGCCCTTGGCGTGCCCTGGTTGAAGTCACCAATGGCGTTGCCAGTCAAGGGGTGATCTTTGCTCTGCTCTTTATCATGGGTGGCTTAATCTATGTGGTGATTGAGTCGGGCGCCATCACCTCGCTCATTAACTACTCAGTCTATCGGCTCGAAGACAAAAGCATCACGGTTCTCGTGCCTGCGATCGTCGTTTTGATGTCTGTGATCGGAGCTTTGGCCGGCCAAGACTCTCTGGTCACTTTCGTGCTGGTCGGATTGGTGCTCGTCAAAAAGCTGCGCCTTGACAAAATCGCAGCCATGTCGATTTTTTACCTCTCCTACATTACCGGTCAGGCCGCAGGTCCCACCGTCGCCATTATTCTTATGGCCCAAGAAACGGCAGGGCTTCCTCCGATGTCCGGCACCGGCGCGCGCCTCATTGTGTGGGCGGCGCTCACGCTTTTGTGCGTCTTCTGGACCACTCGCTACTGCTTAAAGATCAGCCGCGATCCTTCCCGAAGCATCTTAGGTTACGTGGAAAGCCCTGATGCCACAGATAGCTCAAACAAAACAGTCCCGACCTTGGGCGCTCGCGAAATCGTGACCGTACTTTGCATGCTGGTGCCTTTTGCCATTTACGCCTATGGCGCCGCCGCATACAGCTGGGGCTTCCCAACTTTGATCGCTTTTGCCATGGTGGCGGTGATCGTTGTGGGTATTGCCAATCGCACCAATCCCAATGAATTGGCGGTGACGTTCTTAAAAGGGGCCTCCGCCATGGGAGGCATCTGTCTGATGATCGGTTTTGCCAAAGTGGTGGGCATTGTGCTGACCGACGGTAAAATCCTGCACACGATTGCTTACGCCGCGGTGACCGTGATCGGCGGATTGGGAGATGCGTTTGTCTCCACCGGTATTTTCATCTTCACGACGACCTTTAACCTTTTAATTCCGTCCGGTCCCGCCAAGGTGCCGATGCTCATTCCGCTTTTTATCCCGGTCGCAGACGTTTTGGGCATCACGCGTCAAGTGCTCTGCCTTGCGTTCCAGTTGGGCGACGGTTTGACGAACTTTGTGACGCCGGTCTCCGCGGTTCTCGCCGCTGCGCTGTCGATGACCGGAGTCGACATTCGTCAATGGTGGCGCTATGTGCTCCCCTACACCGGCTGCACATTCATCATCGCCATCGTGGCATTAACTGTTCTGCAATCAATCGGTTGGAACTAGCGTTTTCTGATTGATTAAGAAGGACTGACGGGCGGATTCTCCTTTCTTCGCCCGTCAGTTTTTTTCTCGACTTGTCTTAATGCGCACGGTCCCTCTGTCGGCATCTTTCATATCCTGAAGCCACAGTTTTTAATCTGCTCCTGAATTCAGGAGCTTGCCCAATGAGAAAATATCCTTACTACCTCTATGTTTTTAAAAGCACCTTTAATGTCGGTCCCGATCTCTTAAGAACAATCCGCCGCGCCACACCGGAAGACACATACTGGTACAAAAAGACGCAGATTGCTCATGTCAACGGTTATGGGCCGCAGCTTTATGAGTACAGCTTAAAAAAACGTTGGCCCGAAACAGAAAAAGAGCGTAAAAGAATTCGCTTAGGGCGTGTTTTGGATCTTGAAAACGGTACCAAAATCATTTTCCACAAGACAAGTACCTGGCGAATCGAATTTTTAGACGCTGCCGGCAAAGTGATTGACCGCTGCAAAAGAAATGACTCGTACGAAACGAAGTTATTGAAGATTAAACACTTTATCGAAGAGTCCTACCCTCATTACAAAGAGAGCAACACCGCCGACCGAATTGCCACCACGATTTTGGGCGGATTCGGCAAAGTCTGGCTTGAGTTTGTGGATATCAGCAAAAAGTATTTGGAGCCCCTGTGCAGTCAAAACGAAACCCCGGCACTTTTCTGGGACCTTCAGTATCGGCTCTTCGCCTACGATGAAGAGCTTCCGTATTACCTCGATAAAAATACGAGCATCTGCTACAGAGTTTTTTCTCAGTACACCTTTGACTGGGATTATTTTCAGAATCAGGCAAACGGTAATTGGCTGTTCCTGCACAGTCACAAACGCGATGCCAATCTCAAATTGAGAAAGATCACCCATACAGACTCTTTGGATATGGCGTCTATCGGCGCATTGGAAGTCATTTTCAAAACACCTTTAGTCACACCGCAAGGATGCTATTGTTGGAAAAAACTTAACGCTCGGTCTGATTTCGTTTAGCATATAGTGCTAAAGGAGAAGGCACTATGGCAAGAACCAGTAAGGGAATCTCTCAGGCGTTAATTTATCTGGAAATCATCAAACGTCTTCCGAGGCACTACATCACGTCAACGGAAATTATGCAAAGTCTTGAGGCTGCCGGCATTAAAATCGAGACCCTGACTTTGCAGCGTTATCTTAAAGAACTCTCCGAGGCTGAGAACAGTCCCATTGAGCGCGACAGCCGCTCGCGTCCCTTTGGTTATCGATTGGCGACAACAGGCAGCGCATTTAATTTTCTGGCTCCATCTCCCACCGAGTCTCTTTTGTTAAAACTTGTGCAGGAATATCTGAAGTTTCAGCTGCCGGGCAGAATCGCCAGAACATTGGATCCTTTCTTCCGAGCCGCTCAGGAGCAATTTGACACCCCGTTGGGCCATGTGACCAAAGAACGACATTGGCTCGACAAAGTCGCTTTCGTTTCCGACACCTTACCTCGCATACCGCCCAAAGTGCTGCCAAGAATCTTTGAAGATGTCACAAACGCCCTTTATGAAGAAAAAAAGATTGCCGTTAAGTATAGAAACGCCAAGGGTGAAGAGATTGAGGCAGTGGTAAGTCCTTTAGGGATGGTTCAGCAAGACGGCCGCCTTTATCTTGTCTGTCAATTTGACGGACACGATAATTTCCGCCATTTGGCTTTGCATCGCCTTGAAACTGTTAAGCAGCTCACCGATAATGCGCGGGCCGTCCGAGGCTTTAAAGTAAAGGACTACATTAAGTCCAAGCACTTTAATTACACGGGTGATGAAACCCGAACCGTGCATCTGACGCTGGATTTTAAAAATCCCAACAGCAAAATGTACTGGGAAGAGTCCCCGCTTAATAAGACTCAAATGATCACGGAACCTGAGCCCGGACTTTTCAGGCTTGAGGCAGACATTATCGACAGCATGCTGCTCGATGCCTGGATTAAAACCTGGGAAGAGATAGCGCAAATCGTGCGTGTCACGAAAGAAAAACTTCCGACCGCTCTGAAGTAATTCTTAAATTTTGCTGCTCGCCTTTTTCTTAAAGGCGAGCGGCTAATTTTTGGGCAAAGCGCTCTGATAAGACCAGCGTCAGGCTCATTGAGGCACGCGTCATTCCAAGGTACAGCAACGATGCCGCCGTATCATCAAAGTCTTCAAAATCCACTTCTGTCAGAATCACACACGGCGCCTGCAATCCTTTAAAACGGCGAACGGTGTCATTAAATAACGAACCGTTGCTGAAAAGCTGTCTGCCGTTTTTGAATTCCGATAGCGGCTGCTTTAACGTGTATTTCTTGGTCCCCAGGGTCGGAGAGCAGAGAATATCGGAAGAGCGCAAGCCTTTCATACTCAAAATGGCGATCTGATCATCGGAAAAGCCAGCTCGGCGCGCCTCATCCACGGCCGCTCTTGTTTCTTTCAGAAGAGATGCCGGACCATCATATGTGCGAAATGAGGGGACTTCTCCTTCAAAAGGACTTTGGGAAACTATCGCACCTTTTATCACTCCCAGTTCATTGATGACGCGGGCTATATTTTTCGGCACGCGCGCGGTCTCGTCCGAAGTGACTTTGACCGACTCGGAAAATTCAATTTTTTGAGCATTGCCGATATTTGGATCGGATAACACATAGAAAGTGCCGCTTTCAGACAAAGCGTTCGTCAGCGCGACAATCCACTCTGTTTTCAGATCCTGCGCATCGTCCACCACAATGCAGTCAACCGCATACTTTTCACTTTGCAACTGCAAAACAAAACTCTTCGCCAATTCATCAAAGTAGCGGGGCAGATCTTGAGCGTTGAGCTCTGCCGGGCTTGTCGCCTGTGTTTGATCCAAGGCCAACTCATGGAATGTGCCGATAAAATCCACATGCTGATTGATAGGATGACGCTGCAGTCTCTGAACAATATTGCGGGTGAAGTTGATGTACCAGGCCGAGCGCTTTTCATGAGCAGCTTTTTCCAAAAGAGCCAAAGCAAGCTGGGTCTTTCCAGCGCCGGCCGGCGCCATCACCTCCACCACCGCGATAGGCGACTCAATCCGTGGGACCCAAGTGGCCAGCCCCGATGAAAGCTCCCGCGAGCGCACATCGAGCGTATCTGAAATAGAACTTAAACTTTGACGAACCACACAGTGGTTTTGCAGAAATTCAACAATCTGTTCCTTGGGGATATCGCCCGTTCTTATCAGTCGGTCACAATCCCGAATGATTCGGCACAAATCGGAAAAGCTCTCGCAGTCAATAACACGGTTGCGGTCAATACCGATTCCCTCTCCTTCAAGGTGGCCTGTGGGCAGCACCAAAAAGGAACGAATCGTCAGGTTCTTCCCAAGACCTGCCAGACGAGAGCGGGCTATAGCACTTTGCTTTCCCAATTGCTTGGCCACATCGGTTTGTTTGCCGTCAGAATAGTCACGAACAAAGCGACCTTTGTCATCGGCTTGAAGGTCCCCTGCTTTCACTTCCAAAACCACGATCACGCCGGTCGGCGTCACAACCACTGTATCCAACTCTGAATTACGACCCTTGTCGGCAATATCCACGTTGGCAATGACACTGAACTCGGCGGGCAGCTCTTTGAGTTTTCGGGCAACCATCGCCTCGGCTACTTCGCCGTATTTTGTTTTGTCTTCCGTCATACACTCTCTCCGACAATCGCCTTTTTTATCAGCTCTATACATCTTAAAGTGATGTGTCTTTCTTTATTCTTTGTGTTGAAATTGACATCCTCCCCGTCGTGAACGACGGGGATTCCCTGCTGTGTCATCGGCTCTC
>CAJKMT010000065.1 GCA_905201055.1 uncultured Sutterella sp.
CGCCAGTCACTTTTAATGAGCTGTTCTTGCCAAGAGACCGCCGCCTGCAACCATCATCGGATCATCCGGATTAACAAGCAGAGTGCGCAATGCAGCTTCTACAACCTCGCCAAAGACAGGCGCTGCAACCACTCCCCCAACGTGACCGGAGTCTTTAGGTTCATCAATCATAACCGCCACTACAAGACGCGGCTGCGTGGCAGGAGCCACGCCAACGAAAGAGGCCACGTAATCTTTCACGTATTCGCCGTTTTTAACCTTATAAACGGTACCGGTCTTACCGGCTACGGTGTATCCGGTTACCTTAAGACGAGAAGCCGTACCGCCGCGATGCACTGTTGTCATCATCATGGCGCGCATCTGTCGGGCAATTTCAGGACGATAAACCTGCTCGCCAACTGCCGGGTGATCCTGCTTCATCAATGTCAAAGGAATCACGTCTCCATTGCGGGCAAACACCGTGTAGGCCTGCGCGATTTGCATCAGCGAAGTTGAAAGCCCGTAACCGTAAGAGATCGTCGCTTGCTCAACCGGTCCCCACGATTTTGCGGGACGCAAACGCCCGGCCACAGCCCCGGGGAATCCCACTTGCGGAGCCTGTCCGAAGCCCAAGCGGCTGTAGGTTTCCCAAAGAGTTTGGGCAGGAATCTGCAGAGCAATTTTCACTGTCCCGACGTTCGACGACTTGGCAATGACCTGAGAGACAGTGAGCAGACCGAAGTTTCTTGTATCACTGATCTTTCGATCCGCCACAATGATGCTGCCCGGCGAAGTTTCAATCAGACTGTCCGGACGCACAATACCCATATCCAAAGCTTTGGCTATGGCAAAAGGCTTCATAATGGAACCGGGCTCGTAGGTATCGGTCACCACACGGTTGCGGATCTTGTCAAAAGCGAAAGTGCTGCGGTCGTTGGGGTCAAATCCCGGCCAACTGACCAAAGCCAAAATTTCTCCAGTAATGGAATCAGCCACCACCACTGCACCGGCCTTGGCCTGGTGTTTTTCAACCGCATTGCGCACCGCCGTATAGGCAATGTACTGAATTCTGGAGTCAATCGATAAGTGCAAATCTTTTCCCGGCACCGGCTCCTGAGTCCACATCTCTTCGATGACGTGTCCCAAGCGGTCTCGAATCACACGACGAGCCCCGTTCTGACCGGTCAGCGTTTTGTCATTGGCCAATTCCACGCCTTCCTGACCGTGGTCTTCGCGGTTATTAAAGCCAACGATATGAGCTGAAACTTCGCCACCGGGGTAATGACGTTTCACGTCCGGTGAAAAAGTCAGTCCATCCAAGTGCATGGCCTGCACCTGACGCACAACATCCATATCGACTTGTCGGGCCAAATTAACAAAAGCGTCCTTGCGGGCAAGGCGTTTTTGAAGAGTGTTCTCCGACACACCGAGTAAATCGGACAGACGACTGATTTGCTGCGGTGTCGCCGTCACCAAATTTGTTGTTGCCCAAATGCTGCGTGCGGGCAGCGATGCGGCAAGCACCACACCGTTGCGATCAAAAATCTGTCCGCGTCCGGCTGCGATTTCAAGCGTTCTTGCGTACCGAACTTCACCTTGCTTTTGTAAAAACTCCGTGTTGAAGCACTGCAGATAACCGGCTCTCAAAAAACACACGACAAAAATACCCACAAGCGCCCCCAACACCATATGTGAGCGTTTTTGGGAAATTTCGAGTTCACGCCACTCCTTATCACGTTCTTTTGAACGCTTGGGCATTCTCGGAGCGGTGTCTTCACTCCAGAACTTGTACCACCGTGTCTTTAAATAATTAAGTACTCGCGTACCGAAGGATTCTCGCATCATGACGCATCTCCTTCTTTACGCGTGACAAATCGCGGCACGGGCTTGGGCTGCAAAATGACAGTATTTTCGTTGCGCGCAGGCTCCAGTCCCATTTCTCGGGCACCTGAAGCGATATAGCCCGGAAGTGTGACTTTAGCCAATTCAATATTGATTTCCCGCTGCTCATCAAGAAGGCGGCGCGACAGTTCCTGCTCTTGTTCAATTTCGGATATCAGAGCACGAACTTTGTACTGGTTATTAACAATTAAGAGCGCCACCCAAACTACCGTCAGCAGCAGTAAAACGATGGAGATCATCTGCCATTTTTGACGCACCCAATTGAGAAAGCCGAAACGAATCATGCCGGCCTCCCTGAGCGGGTACGTGTAGCCACTCTCAAAATAGCGCTTCGTGCCCTCGGATTACTTGCGCACTCCTGAGCAGTAGGCAAAATACGTTTGACTTCAATGAGCTGCGGCGCCGGCAATTCACTTGTACGCAGAGGCAGTCGTGAATCAACAGACTTCTCCGGATGTGCCTTCTCGTCGAAAAAGCGCTTAACGATGCGATCTTCCAAAGAATGGAAGGTGATCACCGCAATCCTGCCGCCGTCTTCAACCAGATCCATTGATGCTTCCAGAGCCAATGACAGCTCATCCAATTCGCTGTTGATGTGAATACGGATGGCCTGGAAAGTTCTCGTCGCGGGATTTTGCGTGGGGTCCTTTTTGTTGGCGGGCACAACCTGTGCCACCAGTTTCGCAAGCTGCTGAGTACTGGTAAGAGGAGTTTCTTCGCGCGACTGAACAATGGCCTTGGCAATTTTTTTGGCAAAACGCTCCTCACCCAACGTATGAATAACGCGGGCAATCTCATTTTCCGGAGCGCTTGCCAGCCACTGAGCAGCAGTCACTCCGACGGTAGTATCCATGCGCATATCGAGCGGACCATCCATACGGAAAGAAAACCCTCTCGAGGCGTCATCAATCTGAGGACTGGAGACACCGATATCCATGAACACGCCGGTGACTTTTTCAATTCCCCTTAAAGCCAACTCTTCTTTCATGCGCGAAAAAGGAGCATGAATGATCGAAAATCTGGAATCTGTAATTTCTTTTGCTGATTCAATAGCTTGCGGGTCTCTATCAAAAGCAATGAGCCTGCCTTGCGCAGACAAAAGCGACAAAATTCGACGCGAATGCCCTCCTCGGCCGAACGTTGCATCAACGTACGTACCGTTCGGATCCGTTACCACTAAGGGTGGCGCCACCTCTGCCATAACGGAGAGGTGCACGAAGCTCGATTGCATTCACCCTCTCCTACAGCACTAAATCAAACACGTCAGGCGGCAATCCCTTCTTGAGTTCATCATTTTCAAACTGCATGTACTTCGCCTGATCCCACAATTCAAAGCGATTTCCTAACCCGATCAGTGTCACCTCTCGGCGCAAGCCGCACAGACTGCGCAAATCCCCCGGAATCAACAATCTGCCTGAGCCATCGGCGCTCACATCACAGGCACTGCCAAGCATGACGCGCTGCAGGGTGCGGGCAGAATAGGGCAATGAGGCCAATTTCGCTCTTGTCTGAATCCAAACCGATCGGGGATAAATCAGCACGCATCCATCCGGATGGCGAGTCAATGTCACCTCTCCCTGACTGGGTACAAGAAGGCTCTCCCGATACTTTGAAGGTAGCGAGAGACGGCCTTTTGCATCGAGCACCAGTAGCGAAGTGCCTTGAAACATTAGTCCACCCGAAGAATTGCTATAGATATGAAAAAGCCGTTTGTGTCACTTTTATGGCACAAACCTCCACTTTTTCCCACTTTCTTACACGGAAATTTAAAAGGATCAGCTGACTAAGTCAAGGAATATCCAATATTTTTTTCGGATTTCTTTGCCTAAAGATGAAGTGCCACAGGATATTGTTATTCTCAGGATAAAAACAACTATTTGAAACAAACTTAAAGAAGTGCTTGAGAAGGAAACCTCAAACCGTAACGTGGCGCCGCACATTTGGCAAAAAGTACAAATTAGCGGGGGTTAATTTTTCGGCGGTGCATCTGTATGATAAGAGCAGATTTTTTGCGCTTTTGCTTTCTAAAGGATTTGACATGCAAAACCTCGATAAGATCATGAAACCGCGCGCCATTGCAGTAATCGGCGCTTCCACTAAAGCTCATACCATCGGCTCTGACATCATGAAAAGACTTCAGGAGTATGGCTTTAAAGGCAACATCTATCCCGTCAACCCTAAAGGCGGAATCATCGAGGGACTGCAAGCTTATCCGACCGTTTTAGACGTGCCCGGTGAAGTTGATTTGGCTATCGTTGTGGTTAATGCAAAATTTGTCCTCTCCACAATTGATCAGTGCCATCAAAAAGGCGTCGGCGGATTGTGCGTGATCAGCGCAGGCTTCAAAGAAACCGGTAAAGAAGGGGCCGAATTGGAAAAAGCGCTCCTGGAAAAAGTTCGTGCTTATGGAATGCGCTGCGTGGGTCCCAATTGCCTTGGCGTTGTCAATACACACCCCGATATTCGCATGGACGGCTGCTTTGCCGAAAGCCTGCCCGAGCGCGGCGGTATCGGTTTTGTGTCGCAGTCCGGTGCCTTGGGCGGTGGCATTCTCAACATTTTGAAAGACCTCAATTTGGGATTCGCACAATTTATTTCCATCGGCAACCAAGCCGATGTCAATGCGGAAACCGCTATTGAATATTGGGAAAATGAAGACGATGTGAAGCAAATTTTGCTTTACATGGAATCTGTTCAAAATCCTGCCAATTTCAGAAAATTGGCCACTCGTGTTTCAAAGAAAAAACCGATCCTGGCTTTAAAAGCCGGGCGCAGCGCCGCAGGTGCCAGCGCAGCCTCCTCTCACACGGGATCACTGGCGGGTGCCGACAAAGCCGCTCACGCCCTTCTCACCCAATCGGGCGTGATTCGTGAATATTCACTTGAAAACCTATTTGCCACCGCCAAGGTTTTTGCCAACTGCCCGATTCCCAAAGGTGACCGCGTAGCCATCATCACCAATTCGGGTGGTCCCGGCATTATGGCAACTGACGCCGTGTGTGAATACGGTATGAAAATGGCTCCGCTCACAGAGCAAACCAAAGAAACGCTTCGCTCTTTCCTACCGGCTGCCGCTTCTGTGAAAAACCCGGTCGACATGATCGCCTCTGCACCGATCGAACACTACAAGCAAACGCTTGAAACGGTGCTTGCCGATGAAAACGTCGACATGGTCATTGTGATTTATTTACCCTTCTTGGGATTAAAAGACATCGACGTAGCCCGCGCTGTCATGGAGATCAAGGCAAAACACCCCGAAAAACCCATTGTCGGCGTGTTCATGACTAAGAGTGAATTCTTCTCTCAATTGTCTGATATGCAGGTTAACGTCCCCTTCTTCATGTATGCCGAGCAGGCTGCCGACGGGCTTAACCGCCTCAATCAGCAGCGTATTTGGATTGAAAAACCGGTAGGCGACTGCCCTGTGTTCTCCGTTGACCGACAGAAAGCACAAGATATCATTATGCAAAGCGCCTCACAAGGTCGAGAACAGTTAACCACGCGAGAAAGTATTGACGTGCTTGAAGCCTACGGTATCCGCGTCTGCCGGTCCGGCTTCGCCGTCGATGAAGAGCAGGCTGTGGACATCGCCGACAAGGTGGGCTATCCGGTTGTCATGAAGATGACTTCAAAAACAACCTCTCACAAAACCGACGTGGGCGGCGTGCGAGTCAATATTCAAAGTGCTGACGAATTGCGGGCGCAATACCGGGATCTGATCGCCAAACTTAAAGAAAAGAATCTGTTGGACGGTCTCGAAGGCGTGATCATTCAGGAAATGGTCAAGGGTTCCCGTGAAATGGTTTGCGGCGTGGCTACCGATCCTCAATACGGTCATATGGTCATGTTCGGATTGGGCGGTGTTTTCATTGAAGTCATGAAAGATGTGACTTTCAGAATGGCGCCGCTCACGACAACAGACGCCGATGAAATGATCAAGGGTGTGAAAGCGTACAAACTTTTGCAGGGCGCCCGTGGCACGACTCCCGCTCAAATGGATCAGCTTCGTGAATGCCAGCTGAGAATATCTCAGCTGGTCTCTGACTTCCCGGCAATCACGGAACTGGACATCAATCCGCTCATCATCAGCGAAAAGAACGGCGAGGGGATCGCTGTTGACGGTCGCATAAAAGTCGACTTAAGCAAGCTCTAAAGCCATAGAGAAGAAAGCGCCGAGAGTTAAATCAAGGCGCTTTCTTTTTATTGTGACCGCTACTGCTAGCAGTTTTTTTGACGTCCTCCCCGCCCTGAAGGACGGGGATTCCTTTGGAAGCCTTCGAAAAGA
>CAJKMT010000066.1 GCA_905201055.1 uncultured Sutterella sp.
GCCAATTCCTCTGGCGATTAAAATCGCAAGTTTCCTTGGCACAATGCTATGAATTATGGACATTGAAATCCGCGAGGAAAGACCAGAAGACTATCAGCAAACGGAAAACGTTACCAGAGAGGCATTCTGGAACCGCTACGCGCCGGGCTGCATCGAGCACTATCTGCTTCACGTGATGCGCACTTCCCCTGCCTTCGTCCGACCTTTGGATCTGGTGGCTGTCCACGGTGAGCAAATCATCGGCAATGTGGTCTTTGTCAAAGGCCGCATTCTCACCGATGAAGGAGAAAATGTTGAAGTTCTGACACTGGGTCCCATCAGTGTTCATCCGGATTTTCAACGACGAGGCGTCGGTCAGAAACTGATCGAAGTAGCCGCAGAAAAAGCTGCGCAATTAGGCTACAGAGCCATTTTGCTGTGCGGCGATCCTGACTACTATTCAAAAAGAGGCTTTTTGAGCGCGGAAAATTACGGCATCAGAACAGCTCAAAACAAATATTTTGCTGCGCTTCAGGTTAGAGAACTTTTTCTCAATGCGCTTAAAGGCATTCAGGGGCGCTACTTTGAAAATCCGATCTATGACGTCGACCCGAGCAAGGCTGAAGAATTTGACAGTGCTTTTCCAAGAAAAGAAAAATCAGCGGACACGCCCTGCCAGAAGCGCCTTGAAGAGCTTTTGCGCATGCAAAGGGACTTTCTCGGAAATCAGACTATCGACCCAAAATGACGTCCACCCGGCGATTAAGGCGCCTTCCGGCTTCGCTTTCGTTGCTGAACTTATCCGACTCCCCGGCTCCGAGCACGTTTATCCGACGCTCATCGATTCCTTGGCTCACAAAATAGTCTTTCACTGCCTGAGCTCGAGACAGCGCCACGCGCTTGTTATAAACAGAGTCACCCTCGGCATCAGTCCAACCCACAACGGTTATTGCTTCATCAGTCGATCGGCTCTCAAGAACCCGCATAGATTTTTCCAGCATGGTCACTGCTTTTTTATCCAAAGTGTCAGCCTTTTTAATAAAGGGAATGCCGGAAATTACTAATCTTGTCTTCGCGCTGCAATCGCGATAAACATTTGTCTGCACGAGTTCATTTAATCGATTCGGTTCGGCAATCACCTCTGCCATGCTTGTCACTGTGGAGCAGGCACCCGTTTGCCGCAGTCTTTCAATGAGCGCTTCTTCTGTTTTATTTTGTGCTAACGAAATAAAATGCACACAGCTTTTGGGATTATTTTGGTAAAAAGTCTGCAAAACCTTATAAGGATCGTAAGCCCCCTTGTCCAAGTCTCCATCCGTAATAAAGAATAAGACCGTAGCGGCCTTACGCCTGCGGGCAAAGTAATCCAAATCTTTTTTATCCAGGCTGTTGGATGAGACCGTTGAAGGAGAAACCTTCAGATCAGAAAGAGCCTTTGTCAGCTCTTCGGCATTGCGCTTTGAAGGCGAAAGCAGTCGGGCAGAAGGTGCGAAAGTGCCTGCAGCACTCATCATTGAAACATCGGCAGGGATTTTTTCTGCCACCGATGCAACAAAACGCATCGCATATTCGAGCTTGGTTACCGGGGCTAGTGAAGTTTCTGCGTTTTCCCCCTTGCGATCACTCTGATAGACCTCTCCCATCGAATAAGAATCATCAATGACAAATTCCAATGATGACGTCTGAGGACCGCAAAGATCAGCGGCGGCTGCTAATGCAGCGGAAGAGAAAACCGTCAAAACAACGGCACTTAAAGCTGTCAAACGCATACTCATTAATCTCTCCCGAAAATTCAACCTCATAGCATTCGACTATAGCAAGGCTGCTGAATTTCGCCAACGAGTACTTTTCCTCTCCTCTATTGCCTTTCCAAGAAAAAACGGAAAATACGGTTGGGAAGATAATCGATTTTGCCAGGAGGGTTACCTGTCGGAAAGCCCACGTGTCCTCCTTCTTCGGGCTGATCAAGCCAAACGGAATCGGAAACGTCTGCCAATGTCGGCAATGCCCACTCCGGCATAAAGGGATCATTTTTCGCGTTTAAAAGCAAGAGCGGCACTTCAACGTACTTGAGCCACGGCTTGGCCGAAGCCTTTGTCCAGTAGTCCATCGCGCTTTTGAAACCGTGCACAGGCGCCGTGTAGAGCGAATCGAAGTCATAGAAATTCTTGCACTTCTTAATCGCCTCTACGTCAACAATCTCACGCATTTCGGGCATTAACTCACACTTTTTAATGACTTTCGGAATCAGCGTATCCAAAAACATTTTGGAGTAAAGACGATTAAAACCGAAACGCAGCAGATTGCTGCCGGCCACCAGATCAACAGGCGCCCCAACCGATACGGCCGCTGTCAATAGCTTTTTGGCGGTTTTTGCGCGTTTGCCGCAAAAAAGAGCGAGCTGATTGCCGCCCAAAGACACACCGACCGCATAGATCGGGGCCTCCGGATAGCGTGCGCGAACCGTTTCCAAAACCCATTGCACCTGATCAATGTCGCCTGCGTGATAGGTTTTGATGCTTCGATTGAGTTCACCCGAGCAGCTTCTGAAAAGCGAAACACAGCCGCGCCAGCCGCGCTTAACGGTCTCGTGCATGAGAGCAAGTGCGTAGTGGCTCCTCGAGCTACCTTCAAGCCCGTGAAAGTGAACAACAATCGGTGTGGCGGGATCGGCCGCTTCGGGCGTAGCCCAATCAATATCCGTAAAGTCTCCGTCAGGCGTGTCCCATCGCTCGCGACGGTAAACCACTTCCGGTTTTTTGCAGACTTTCGCTGCAAAAATCGTTTGAATCTGGGCACCGGCAAGCCACCGCGGTGCCCTGTAATCCGGTTTAACCAAAGGCATCAGTTATTCTCCACACGCACGCCGGGCATCTTCAGCGACATATCTTTGGCGGTTTTGGCAATACCTGCGGCTGCTTTCAGAGCAATTTCACGATAAATTTTTGCGGCAAGGGAATCAGGCGAAGAGATCACTGTCGGAGCGCCGGAATCGGCCTCTTGTCGGATTTTGGCATCCAGCGGCAGCTGTCCCAGAACATCCACGTGATAAGTTTCGCTCATGCGTTTGGCGCCGCCCTCGCCGAATACATGCTCAACGTGACCGCATTGGGGACAGACGAAAACAGACATATTTTCAACCAATCCCAAAATCGGCACATTGACCTTTTGAAACATCCGAAGTCCTTTTTTGGCGTCAAGCAGCGCAATGTCCTGAGGCGTGGTGACCACAACGGCACCGGTCACCGGCACTGTCTGCGCAAGCGTGAGCTGAATGTCACCCGTTCCCGGAGGCATATCGACCACGAGGTAATCCAGATCATGCCAATTTGTTTGCGTCAGAAGCTGCGTGAGCGCCTGGGCTGCAAGGGGGCCGCGCCAAATCATCGGTTCATCGGGATCAATGAGAAAGCCCACGGAATTGATTTCAAGACCGTGAGAGACGATCGGATTCATGTTCTGACCGTCGTTAGTCATGGGGCGCCCCAGTGCGCCCAACATCATCGGCTGGCTCGGTCCGTAAATATCCGCATCGAGCATCCCCACTTTTGCGCCTTCGGCAGCCAATGCCAAGGCGAGGTTGGCGGCGACTGTACTTTTACCGACTCCGCCCTTGCCGCTTGAAACAGCAATGATGTTTTTCACATTAGGCAACACTTTAAGCGTGCGCTGAACGGCGTGGGCAATAATTTTTTGAGTGACTTCAACCTGAGCTTCAATGCCGGCGGCATGAAGCGCACTTTCAACCATGGTGCGAATTTCATCCTTTACGCTTGCGGCAGGGTAACCCAATTCCACTTTTACTGTTCTGCCCTCATCGTCGACTTTGACCATTCGGGTAGATAAATAATCGGTTTTCATCCAAGGATCGACAACACCGCTTAACACTTTCAAGACTGATTCTTTTTTATTCACGATCTGACTCCGTTTAAACAACAAATCGTATTTTCCGATTTTTCTGCGACAAGCTCAAGATCCCAAAAGAGAAATTCCAGGAGCTTTGCTAAAATAACGACCTCTTTTATTCTTTTTCCGGCTATTTTTCGGGACATTTCAACATGCAAAAACGTCAAATATTCGTGACAACCGCACTGCCGTATGCCAACGGTCATTTCCATATCGGCCATATCATGGAATACATCCAGGCCGACATTTGGGTGCGCACTCAGCGAATGTACGGTCACACCGTGCATTTTGTCGGTGCAGATGACACGCATGGTGCCCCGATGATGATCGCCGCACAAAAAGAAGGCATCACGCCGCAGGAATTCGTGGCCCGCATCGCCGCCGGCCGCAAACAATATCTCGACGGCTTTCATATCAAGTTCGATCACTGGTACTCAACCGACAGTGAAGAAAACGTCTTCTTATCTCAAGACATCTATAAGCGCCTGAAAGCCGCCGGTCTGATTTACACGAAAGACATCGAACAATTTTATGACCCGGTCAAGGGAATGTTCCTTGCAGACCGTTTCATTAAGGGCACCTGCCCCCGCTGCGGCGCAGAAGACCAATACGGCGACAACTGCGAAAAGTGCGGTGCGGTCTATTCTCCGACCGAACTGATCAACCCCTTCTCTGCACTGTCCGGCGCCAAGCCCGAACTTCGCAAATCCACGCACTACTTCTTCCGTTTGTCAGATCCGGCCTGCGTGGCATTCTTGCGTGACTGGGTTAACGGCAAGGGTAAGAGCGGTGCCGATCGCGTGCAGCCTGAAATTCGCGCCAAGGATGAAGAATGGCTCGGTGAAGGCAAATTGGGCGACTGGGATATTTCCCGTGATGAACCGTATTTCGGCATTCCTATCCCTGACGCT
Organism: uncultured Sutterella sp.; assembly: GCA_905201055.1. Lineage (GTDB taxonomy): Bacteria > Pseudomonadota > Gammaproteobacteria > Burkholderiales > Burkholderiaceae_F > Aphodousia. The sequence continues at coordinate 4,797 of CAJKMT010000066.1, forward strand.
CCGGGTAAATACTTCTACGTTTGGCTTGATGCCCCTGTGGGTTACTACGCCAGCCTCATGAACTATTCCAAGAAGATGGGTTTTGACTTCTGGAAGTTCCTCGATGACGAAAAGACCGAACAGATCCACTTCATCGGTAAGGACATTGTTTACTTCCATACGCTCTTCTGGCCTGCCATGCTGCACTTCTCGGGTCAGCCCTACCGCGTGCCTGACAATGTGTTCGTTCACGGCTTTATGACGGTTGACGGCCGCAAGATGAGTAAGAGCCGCGGCACCGGCATCAGCCCGCTCAAGTATCTTGAACTTGGCATGAACGCCGAGTGGCTGCGCTACTATCTTGCCGCCAAGATGGGCCCGACCAACGACGACGTCGACTTCAGCAAGAGCGACTTCTCGCGTCAATTCCGACTTGATCGGCAAATATGTGAATATCGCCAGCCGTGCCGCAGGTTTTATCGTCAAACGTTTCAACGCCCGCATCAGCGACTGCGTGGCCGATCATACGCTCATCAAAGTTATGCGCAATGCGGTCGAAGGCATTGCCGCGCTTTACAACCAACGCGAATACTCCCGCGCTCTCAGAGCCATTATGAATATGGCCGACAGCGTCAACGAATACATTGACCGTGAAAAGCCCTGGGAATTGGCAAAGTCTGAAGAAAACCGCGACAAGCTCCATGAGGTCTGCTCTGTGGCTCTGGAAGCGTTCCGTCTGATGACGCTGATGCTTAAGCCCGTTTTGCCGGCTACGGCCGCCAAGGTTGAAGAGTTCTTGAACTGCGGGGAACTTGATTGGGAAAGCGCTTTGCGTCCTCTCACCTCTGACGTTCAGATCAAGCCCTTTACGCACCTCATGCAGCGCTGCGACATGAAGCAGCTCGATGCGCTGATTCCGCCCGTTGTCCAGGAAGTCAAACCCGTGGCTCCGTGCGGAGAAGAAATTGCTCCCGAAGTCACCATCAACGATTTCGCCAAACTTGATATGCGTGTGGCAAAAATTGTGAAGTGTGAAAAGGTAGAAGGTTCCACCAAACTTTTGCGCCTGACCGTTGACATCGGCGAAGGCAAGACCCGCAATATCTTCTCCGGCATCCAGGCTTTCTATAAGCCCGAGGATTTGGAAGGCAAACTCACGGTCGTCATCGCCAACCTGGCTCCGCGCAAGATGCGCTTTGGCGTGAGCGAAGGTATGCTTCTGTCGGCAAGCGGCGCAGACGATAAGGATGGTCTCTTTATTCTCGAACCACAAGAAGGTGCAAAACCCGGTATGCGTCTTCGCTAATTGATTAAGACAAAGGCCCCGTAACAAAAACAGTTGGCTTGTGCCAACTGTTTTTGCCAAGGGAACAGATAGA
>CAJKMT010000067.1 GCA_905201055.1 uncultured Sutterella sp.
CGGCACCGTGCGGGAATAGGCTGTTTCGATCTGCTGCTCAATCTGAAAACGCGTGAAGAGCGGGATGTCGTCGCGGTAGCGCTTGACGCGGTCAACCATATCGGGCATGACGTGCGCCATGAACTGACGAGCCTGTTCGTAGATATCGTCTGTATCGACCAGAATTTCGCCGATCTCAGGCTGGAAGTAATCACGAATGGCACGAACAACAAGGTTCGATTCTTCAACAATCAAGAAAGGTGCAGGGTTGGCGCGCTTGCCTTTCTTGCCGTTGATCTGAGCTTCCGGCAGCCGCTTGGTATGACCGTTTTCAGTCGGATATTCGTAGACCGGACGAGCTGCGTCAGTAATGGCTTCCCAGAGTTTGAGCAAATAGTTGAGGTCCCATTGGAATTCGTCAACCGTGCGGCCGATACCGGCTGTGCGTGCAATGATGCTCATGCCGGCGGGCAATTTGAGCCGATCCATCGTTTCGCGCAGTTCCTGACGTTCTTCGCCTTCGATACGGCGGGAAACACCGCCTCCGCGGGGGTTGTTCGGCATCAAAACGAGGTAGCGGCCGGCAAGCGAAATGAAGGTCGTCAAAGCGGCGCCTTTATTGCCGCGCTCTTCTTTTTCGACCTGAACGATTAATTCCTGTCCTTCGACCAACGCGTCACGGATTGTAGCCGTGCGCACATCGACGCCTTCTTTGAAATACTGGCGGGAAACTTCTTTAAAGGGAAGGAAACCGTGACGATCTTCGCCGTAATTGACGAAGCAGGCTTCAAGACTCGGCTCAATGCGGGTAATGATGCCTTTGTAGATATTGGATTTGCGTTGTTCGCGGCCGGCAGTTTCGATATCGATATCGATCAGCTTTTGGCCGTCAACAATACCCACGCGCGTCTCTTCGGCGTGCGTGGCGTTAAATAACATGCGTTTCATTGCACACTCCGGGCTGACAACCACTGTCGCAGGTCGTCAGAGTCAGGCGTGCCGTCTCTGAAACAAAATCCGTGGCGCAGAAGCTATGGCGGTTAATCAAAGCCGCCAGCTTAATCTTTTCTCAAATAAAAAAGCTCCGATAGAGTGAATCTTCGGAAAAGCGTGAGAAAACAAACTGTTAGACGTGTGTCGCCTCTCTTTTGAGTTCAGCGGTAGGGAGAGCACCGAAACGAACGAATTCAAAATAGATGATCTATTTTGCATCTTTGAGCTCAATCCCTCACATAAGGTCTATTTAAAACAATCACTGCAATTTTCATTTTGACAAGTCTGATTCACCGACATCGATGCGGTGATCCGAGTGGGACTTGCCCGACCACAGATTTCATTTAGTACGGCAATTAACAACAAGCTCTGAGGTCGGTTCATTTATCCGCTTAAGAGCATTCACTTATACCGTTTGCTGCTTAAAAAGCGTTATTACGCCGGCATCCCTGCTCGCGAAAAAAAGTTTCGCGGCTACGCCAATAGTCAACCTGGGAAGGCAGCTCTTCGCAGGTACACAAAAAACTTTACCGGGAGCATTCCCGATAAAGAGAATTTTTTAATCAAAACATGGCTACAATGCACATGTTGATTTTCCATAGAAGTTGAACGGGCAAAAACCATATTTGTTGTCCGATTTCAACTCGATCCCCATTATATAGAGTTATGGCAAATTTAGTTGGGAAAACCCCTGCATTTATTTCCTCCGTTCAGGCCGCAGCAAGACCTGATGCCGTCGTCTGGATTCGGATAGGCGCTGACGCTGACGGACAGCGTCTCGATAATTACCTTTTCAGAATCGCCAAGGGTGTGCCGAAGAGCCATCTGTACCGAATTGTGCGAGGCGGCGAGGTGAGAGTAAATAAAAAACGAGCCTCTGTTGATACGCGTTTAAATTTGGGCGATGAGCTGCGGGTGCCTCCGATTCGTGTTTCGAGTACCCCTAAAAAAGAAACGGCAAGACCGATCGATGACATTGAACTGCCGATTTTGTACGAAGATGAGCACATTCTGGTTGTGGATAAACCCGCGGGGCTTGCAGCGCACGGCGGCTCCGGCATCAGTTTCGGTTTAATCGAAAGACTTCGTGCGGCCCGTCCCAATCAGCCCTACCTGGAGTTGGTTCACCGTTTGGATCGGGAAACAAGCGGCGTGATGATGCTTGCCAAAACCCGAAAAGCGTTGGTCAGACTTCATGAAATGATTCGTGAGGGGAATCTTCACAAGTCGTATAAAACTTTGGTGCTTGGCGATTGGGTAAATGACCGCCAGCACATTAAGGCGCCTTTATATAAATTTGTCACCGCATCCGGTGAGCGTCGGGTTTGCGTGGACGAAGAAAAGGGGCTGCCGAGCCACAGCATTTTCCAGCTTATTGATCGGTTCGGTGAGGTCTCTTATTTAAATGTTGATTTGAAGACCGGCCGCACTCACCAGATCCGAGTTCACGCTCAGTGGGCAGGACACCCGCTTGTGGGTGATGAGAAATACGGGGACTTTGAAGAAAATAAAAAAATTGCCAAGGGCAGTTTAGGAATCCCTTTTAAACGAATGTTTCTGCATGCTTATCGTTTGGAGTTTAAGCACCCCGTTACCGGTCAGTCTATGTCAGTGACCGCAAAGCTGCCGAAAGACTGTGAAGAATTAATTTCAACACTTAAGCAAAGAAAGGAAAACAAATAATGCTCGTGCCCAAATTTGATCTGTTTGTATTTGACTGGGACGGCACCGTGATGGATACGACTGAGCCCATTGCTGCGGGTATCTGCAACGCATTTGTCGCCTTGGGTTATAAAGATCCGGGTATGCAGGCGGCACGCAATGTGATCGGTTTGGATTGGCGGCGCGCCATTTTGTCAATTGAGCCTGAATTTAAATTTGAGCACTACGAACAGTTCGAGCAAGCTTATCGCGAATACTACCTCGTGAAAGAAAAAGAGATCGGCATTTTCCCGGGGCTTGAAAACCTGATGCGCAAAATGAAAGCCGCAGGCTTGCGTCTGGCTGTGGCCACCGGTAAAAGCCGCCGCGGTTTGGATCGGGTTTTTGCTCAAACGGGTGTGAGCGATATTTTTGAAGCCACGGTGACGGCAGATGAAAGCGCGGGCAAACCCAATCCTTTGATGCTTCAGATGCTCTCAGAAGAAACCGGTGTGGATATTCATCAGATGGTGATGATCGGGGACACGGAGCATGACCTGTGGCTTGCGAAAAACGCAGGCTGTGCGGCTGTTGCGGTCAGTTACGGGGCATTCCCCAAGTCGGAGCTTGTGAAGTGGAAGGTGCCCGTTGTTGACAATACCGAGCAGCTTGCCGTGGCGCTGGGCGTTGATGAACTTTTGAAGTAGTTAAAAAAGAGGGCGGTTAAACCGCCCCGATTTTTAAGCCTGGCGCCAGAAGCTGCCTTGCTTTTTAAAATGTGTTTTGGTGTTTTTGTGTGTCGTGTGAGTTTTTACGGCACTCTTTTGAGCCAAAATCGCAAAAATTGTCGGCAGTTTCGGTAAAACAGTTTTCTCGTTTTTCCATTCCGACGCTTTTTTCGTTTTCACAAATTCTGAATCACCTGTCAAATCACAGGCAACGGTAATTCGTGTCGACGGAGCCAGTGTCTGGATTAAAAATTCCAAGAAATTCTGATTGCGGTAAGGCGTTTCAATAAAAAGCTGCGTTTCCCCTCGTGCACTTTGCTGCTCAGCAGACTTAAGCGCTTGTGTGCGGGCAGGCTCCTTAATCGGCAGGTAGCCTAGGAAACGGAAGTGCTGACCGTCAAGACCGCTTGCCATCAATGCAAGAAGAATGGAACTTGGACCGACCAAAGGCTTAACCCGATAGCCTTTTTCCTGAGCGCGGGCGACTATGGTGGCTCCCGGATCGGCAATGCCGGGGCAGCCTGACTCACTCACAATGGCGATGTCCTTGCCTTCACCCAAAGGGGCGAGCCATTGATCAATCAAACGGCTATCGGGTTCATGACCGATCTCGTCAATTTGCAGTTCCATTAAAGGCACCGGGTGAGAGGCGGCCTTCAGGTAAGCGCGGGCACTTTTGGCGTTTTCAGCCAAAAAGACGCGGGTCTGCCGCAAGACTTCAAGTGTGGCTGCGGGCAAAGTTTCCTCAACCGGCCGTTCTGCGATTCTGTTTGGCAGAAGATAGAGAGTTCCCGACATTATTCACCTTCGCCGATGCCGTCAATGACTTCAAACCCCGCCTTAGCCAAAAGGTTCACGGTTTCAATTAAGGGTAAACCGATCAAAGCCGTGGGGTCTGTGGAGCGGACCTCCTTCATAAGCGCAATGCCAAGCTTCTCGATTTTGGCCGAGCCTGCGCAGTTAAAGGGCTGTTCGCGGTCCAGATAATGTTCGATTGTCTCTTTAGACAGATTTTTCATGGTGACGACAGTCGGCACCATGGTTTCAAAAATTTTGCCTTCGGCGCTGATAATGCAAAGAGCCGTTAAAAAATAAACGGTCTGTCCCTGCATGGCGGTGAGCTGCTCAATGGCGCGCTCACGTGTGTGCGGTTTGCCAAGAATTCTGTCACCGAGCACGGCCACCTGGTCACTGCCGATGACAATGGCCTCACCCACAATACTTTTGACCTTGAGGGCCTTTTCCCGAGCCAGTCTCACGCAGAGCGCCTCCGGACTTTCTCCCTCTTGGCGGCTTTCATCGATGTCTGCGGACACACACTCAAATTCAACGCCAAGACGCTGAAGTAATTCTTTTCTGTACGGGGAACTTGACCCCAGGACTAATTTATTCGGTAACATACGCCTCGTAACCTTATTGGGAGTATCGAATGTCGAAAGACAAGCAAAATTTTTCAACAGTCGACATTTTCTCGGTTGCAGGAAATCGTCAGAAGATTAACACAACAGTGGACATTTCGGAGATGCCCGAATTGCAAACACTGATTATCGACAGTGAGTCAGTAAAACCTTTTGAGGTTAGCATTGAAGGGACTGAAGGTGTTCGCGGTTTGCCGGGCGCGCTCTTGTCGATCAAGGGAAGTGTTCAGATGCGATGTACTCGCTGCATGAACCCAATTGATGTAGAGATTGATCGTGAAGTGCCCTTTTTGTTCGTAAAGAGTGAAGCTGAAGCCAATCGGATTCCTGTCGATGAAGACGAGGAATGGGAAGTGGTTGTGGGATCCGAACACATGGATGTTGCTCACTGGGTGCAGGAAGAAGTAATTCTTTCTCTACCGACATTTCCGAGGCACGAAGACTGTGAAGCGCCGGAAAGCGAGGCTTTGAATTCTCAGTTTGAAGAAGAATTTGAAGAAAAGCCGAAACCTTTTGCTAACTTGCGAGACTTATTGAAGAAAAACTGATATAATCGCAAAACTTTTTTCCAAGCTTTAGGTAATGGCATTGGCAAGATGCGCATATCTAGGGTATAATCGCGTGTTTTCATAAAGTGGGGTATTGCTATGGCAGTCCAACAAAATAAAAAATCGACCAACAAGCGCGG
>CAJKMT010000068.1 GCA_905201055.1 uncultured Sutterella sp.
CGACACCCGCCACAGCGCCGGCCTTTTCCATCGGCATGGCACCGCGCACGCCTTCTTCAGCCGGTTGGAAAATGAAACGAATCTTGCCCTTGAACTGATCGCGCATGGAAGCGACCACTTCTGCCAAAGCAAGACCGATAGCCACGTGACCGTCGTGACCGCAGGCGTGCATGGCACCCTTATTGACAGAGGCAAAGCCTTCAACGTTAGGACGGTGATCGGCATCGGCGCATTCCGTCACATCATTGCAGTCCATATCGAAACGCACGGCAAGGAAGGGACCTTCGCCGCCGAAATCCATATCTGCCCAGAAACCGGTCATGCCGCCTTCCATCTTGGCAACGAGTTCAGGATCAGCACCTTGGGAGATGGCGCGTTCCATATGAGCACGCAAAGCATCGGCGCTCGGCACACCCATCATGGCTTCACGGCACACAGCCTTTTCACCCATGGTGATGGTGTAGCCCAACTGCTGCATTTTCTTGATTGCCATGCTGGCGGTGCGGAATTCCGTCCAGCCGGATTCCGGATGCTTGTGAAGATCACGGCGAACCTTAGCCAGGTTCGGGATCAACTCGTCAACTTTTTTCTTAAGATCTTGATTCATATTTTTGCTCCTCAATCTCGCAAAAATTGCGAACGTTATCTTTTAATTTTAATCTTTTGTTTTTTGGCTTTTCGGCAAACAAATGTAAATTAACCTTTTTGTCACCCAATAGATCAGGAAAAAGCACTAACATGGTCCGAATCATTCATTAAGGAGTGCGTCTCATGCACAAACTGATCACAAAACTATTGGCTCTCGGCACCCTAGTCACCGCCGCGACCGCTCAAGCCTGTACCGGAATCACGCTTGAGTCACAAAATCACGACGTTGTTGCCGCGCGCTCCATTGAGTGGGGAAAGTCGGTTCTCAAAACTGAGCTGGTGCAAGTGCCGCGTCAGCATCGCGTTAAAACGCAGACAGCCGACGGCATCGGTATGACCTACACAACTCAATTCGGTTTTGTCGGATTGAGTATTGAAGACAAAAATTTTGTTGTCGAAGGTCTTAACGAAAAGGGATTGTCTGCCGGACTCTTCTTCTTTCCGGGCTACGGCCGATACCCTGCCTACGATCCGAAAGCCTCTCAACAAACAATTTCCGACATGGAATTTGTCGCCTGGGTACTCGGTAATTGTCAAAGCGTTGCGGAGGCAAAAAACAAGGTGAAAAACATTCGCATCGCCGAACGATTTAAAGAAGCCGGAACTGTCCACTACCGCATTGCAGATAAAACAGGCGCACAAATCGTGATTGAAATTGTCAACGGACAAATGCAGATCTTTGACAATCGCCTGGGCGTGCTCACCAATTCTCCGGGTTTTGAATGGCAAATCACTAATCTCAACAATTACATGAATCTAAAAACCGGACACAGCGATCCTGTTGAATGGGGAAAAATTACACTTCGCTCGACAGGCATGGGCAGCGGCATGGCCGGACTGCCCGGTGACATTACACCGCCATCGCGATTTGTCCGTGCGGCACTCATGACAGCAAGCGCCCCGAATCTGCCGGATGCCGAAGATGCAGTTCTTTATAGCTTTAAGATTTTGAATTCCTTTGAAATCCCTATAGGACTGGAACTCACCGGGAAGGAAAATCCGACGGGACTATTGTCTGCCACTCAATGGACAAGTGCCATTGACATGACAAACGCTAAGATCTACTTCAAAACAATGAATGATGCGCGAATCCGCTGTATTGATTTAAAAGATATTGACTTTGGCAAAGTTTCCTACAGCGCCCGCCCCATTGACAATCACACGACTGAACCGATTGAAAATATCACCTTCAACTAATATACGAGACCGGTTGTCTGACAATGTGCTGAAACAACCGGTCTGTTTTCAAAAAGTTCGCTCCCTATTCGTTTTTCGCCGCTTTGTCGGTTCGACTGTTCGATAAAATCCAATCCAAAAAACCGCCTTTATTTCGCGAGCAGACAATCACTTTTCCGTGACCTCTGAATTTCAAGACGATTCCCTCACCGGTAATCTGGCTGTTGACCAATTTCCCGAAAAGACCGGAGTGAGAGGTATTGAGGCTCAATTCATAGTCAAGCGTTGAATCCCAGGCAACAAGATGTCCGTTATCAACGACAAGCGACTGACCGTCAGTCACCTGCAGCTCGCGAACCGAACCGAATCCGGAAACAGCAACCTGGCCGTGCCCTTCGGTAGCCATCACAAAGAAGCCGCCCGAATCCCCTAAAAGCGCACGCCCCAGTCCCTGGGACCTCACTTCCATTTCCACATCATCGGTCGCAGCAAGAAACGCGCCGTCTGAAATCATGTACTGCCGCTCACCGACATCCAAGATACGGATATCCCCGGGAATATTGGGAGCAAGGAGCACCGTCCCCGGCCCTTTTTCTGCTTCGACATACTGCTGAAAGAAAGTCTCATCATTTAAAAACTTTCTCGCAATCGACTTCATGATTCCGCCGCGACTTCTGCCCTTGAGGCTAAGATCGCCGTCCATTGCCACCATGGCGTTGGATTCAGCCAAAACCTTTTCCCCTTTTTCAAGCGTCACACTCAAAAGCGGATCCACACTGCCGGTAATTTCAAATCGCATCGACTCACTCCCTCGAGGAAGAATTGCTAACCGTTAGAGTTTAACGCAAAGGTTTAGCCTGCAAAACTTCCAATTCCACATGGCGCTTCTTACGGTCAACTTCGGCAAGAATTTCCACCAAAGCGTCTTTAGCAACATGAGACCAATTGCGGTCATCATCAAGCTCGGCGGTAATCGTATTGCCCTTTTCGTCGGTAAATTCATACTTATCGTGAGTGATCTGACGGGTAAAGCGGCCGCGCACCACAACCAATTGATCATCGTGTCCGTGCTTTTTCACTTCATCCAACGATTTGAGCGTTGTTAAAGTAAATCCCTGAGGTTCGCCCGCTTTGGCTTTGGGCGCGTCAAATCCGGTAGGTCCCTGAGCAATCGCAGAGAAGGGAATAACCAAAGCACATAAGGCGGCGGTGAGAATTGTTTTTTTCATAACATCGTCTCCTGTTGATTTGTTTCTTGATGAGTGCAGTTTAAATGGCAAAACTTAGAGAAAACCTAGCTGAAACTTAGCTCAAGCTAAGTCTCGGAAACCAATTGCAAAAAAGAGCCCGAGCAGAATAAATCTGCCCTACAATGCCTTTAATTAGGAAGGAATTTCAGAATGAGAGTTCTTTTAGTAGAAGACGATCCGATGATCGCGCAGGCCGTTAAAGGCGCCTTAGCCGATGAGATGTACACGGTAGAACATGTGGCCAACGGGCGCGATGCGCTCATGATGCTCTCGGTCAATGAATACGGGTTTGTATTGCTTGATTTAGGTCTGCCCGGACTTGACGGCATGACCGTACTTCGCACTTTGCGCGCAAACGCCGAAGGCGGCAAAAAAAATGTACCGGTCATCATTCTCACGGCTCGCGACGGGCTCGATGACAGACTGGAGGGACTTGATGCCGGGGCCGATGATTATCTGGTCAAACCGTTTCATATCAGTGAGCTTTTAGCCCGAATCCGCGCCGTTTTAAGACGTAAAAATCAGACCACTGAAAATGCCCTCTCAAACGGCATCGTCACGCTTGATGTCCGGGAAAAAACGGCAATATTGGCCTCAAACCCCAATCCCGTGATTTTGTCCCGACGGGAATACGCACTGCTTGCCGCGCTGCTTGCCCGACCGGGAACAATTCTCTCAAGACGAAAAATTGAAGAACGCATTTATGAACCGGGGGAAGAACCCGAAAGTAATGCCGTCGAATACCTGATTCACTCCCTGAGGAAAAAGTTAGGCAGCAACGTCATCAAAAACGTCCGCGGTTTGGGCTGGATGGTTGAAAAAGGAAGCGCGCAATGAGCGCAAACGCAGAAAAAAATTACGGCTTTGTCAAAAGGCTTTTGCTTTGGGCGGGTTCTGCCGCCCTGGTTATTACCGTGATCTCTGCGGCGGTGCTCTTTTATGTGTCTTACCAGAAAGCTTATGATGAGCAGGATGATCTGCTTCAGGAAGTAAGCGGCGTACTTGCCCGCATTGACGTTTCTACCCAACACCCCGGCGCGCTTTGGATGGATGACGATGATTTCGAGGATTGGTTTATCGTTGATGATGACTCTCCTCAATCAATCGCCAAAGCCGGCTCAACGATTTTAGTCAGAACACTTCACGAAGGCGGTCAGACAATCCGTGCGGTATTTAATGAAAATCTTCATGACGGCGCACAAACACTGCAGATTTCCGGCACTCAATATCGCCTCTACCTGATTACGCTTGCCGACGGCAAACACATTGCGGTTGCTCAGAAAACCAAGGAAATCGAAAAATTGGCCAGACAAGCGGCACTTGCGGCAACCCTGCCTCTGCTCGGTCTATCAGCAGCAATCATTTTGATCCTGGCGGCACTCTTGTGGATTTCCGTCAAGCCGATTCGCAGCCTCACCGACAGTATCAATCGTCGGGAACCCGATGATCTGACACCGATTGATCCGAAGGGGCTGCCCGCTGAACTTTTGCCGATGGTTGATGCCTTTAATGGCGTACTCAAGCGTGTCAGCGAACTCAGACAAAGTGAGTCCCGCTTTGTGGCTGACGCCGCTCACGAACTGCGCTCTCCGCTGGCAGCGCTGTCTCTTCAGGCTGAAAGACTTGAAAAGAGCATGACGACACCGGAAGCAAAAAAACAAATCGCCGATCTGCGCATCAGTATTGATCGGGCAGTGCGTCTTGTTTCTCAACTTCTGTCACTTAAGCGAGCCCAACAGGATAAAACCGAATCCAATCAAAACGAAGCCCGAATTTCAGAAACGCTTGCTTCAGTCATTGAGCAGGTTTTGAGCGAAGCGGAGAAAAAGGGCATTGATATTGAAGCAATCGGTTTTGACGAACTTGATCCAGATAGCAATGTCACCGTACCGGTGGGCGAAGATGACCTCTTTGCCATTTTGCGCAATCTAATGGAAAACGCCGTCAAGTACTGTCCGAAAGGTTCAACGGTTACCATTGAACTTATCTCAGTGCAGCCCTTTAAGCTAAAGGTATCTGATAACGGCCCCGGAATAGCTGACAAAGATAAGGAGCGTATCTTTGATCCGTTTTATCGGGTGCTGGGAACCGGAGTCACAGGTACAGGACTTGGCATGGCAATTGTGAAGAAGCTTGCCGAACGAAATAATTTAAGACTCACTCTCAGTGATACTTACTCAGGTAAAGCTGAAAAAGGTTTATCTGTAACACTGGAAAAGTTCTAAACTTGACGTCCTCCCCGCCCTGAAGGACGGGGATTCCTTTGGAAGCCTTCGAAAAGA
>CAJKMT010000069.1 GCA_905201055.1 uncultured Sutterella sp.
AGTGGGGTATTGCTATGGCAGTCCAACAAAATAAAAAATCGACCAACAAGCGCGGCAATCACCGTGCGCATGACTTCTTGACGAACCCGGCTACGGCTGTTGAACCGAAGACCGGTGAAGTTCACCTCCGTCACCACATCAGCCCGAACGGCTTCTATCGTGGTAAGAAGGTGATCGACGTTAAGGGTGAATAATTCGCCGAATTGAGAAAACCGTTCTGAACGTTTCTCGACTTTAGCCTTCGCCGGCAACGCCGAAAAACCCCACAGCCAATGTGCAAAACGTTGCGGTGGGAGACAAAACGGGAGTGTTCTAAAGCGGTTTTCAACAAGTCGATACAAAAAAGGGGAGTCCGTCGGATTCCCTTTTTTGCATTTAGAGCACCTTCGAAGAAGGACTCATTAATTAATCCAGAAACGCTTTCACTTTTTCAAGAAAAATCTCCGGACACTCTTCTTCGGGTGAATGACCGCAGTCAAGGGCTTCACCCGAGACATTAACGGCTTTATTTCTCCAAGTACCTACGACGTCGTAAAGTTTGCCTACCGTTCCGCGGGCTCCCCACAGTAAGTACAAAGGACAGCGAATGCGCTGATCAGCATCGGCTTTGTCATCCTCTAAGTCAATGCCGACCGAAGCCCGATAGTCTTCGCAAATGGCGTGGATCGTGGCGGGATTTTTGTAGCAGCGCAGGTATTCTTTAAAAGCACGGTCTTCAACCACACCTTTAATTTTGATCTGACCGTTAATGTGGTGATGAAGAAAATACTCCGGATCAAAACCGATTAATTTCTCCTGGAAAGGTTCCGGCTGAATTAAAAAGAACCACCAAAAATATTTCGTTGCAAATTCTTTGTTTGTGAGCTCGTACATCGTTGCGGTAGGCGCAATGTCAACGAATACCGCTTTCGTTACGGCATCAGGGTAATCGAGCGCCAGACGGTGCCCGACTCGAGCGCCGCGGTCATGACCCACAAAAGCAAAGCGATCAATGCCAAGACTTTGAGTGAGAGCAATCAGATCTTTAGCCATCTCTTTTTTGCTGTATGGTCTGTGATCCGGTGTGCTCTCGGGCTTATCCGTGTCGCCGTAGCCTCTCAGATCGGGGAGGATGACGGTGTGGTTTTTCGCTAATTGAGGGGCGACTTTTCGCCAGATGATATGGGTATGAGGATGACCATGAACGAGCAAGAGGGCAGGGCCTTTGCCGCCCATGGCAAAACGCATCCTGATGCCGGTTGTTAAGTTTGCATCGTAGAGCTTAAATCCCTCAACAAAATCAGAATGAGCAACTTCTGCAACGCATGTCATACGAAACTCCGGATAATGAGTCTGCATGCGCTTAGTTTAACTCGGAGAGTTTTGTTGGAGTTGAAATAATGCTTAAAGTCTTTTTCAGCGCATCAGCTCTTTTTTAATGTTAGTGGCCTTCTCGCTGTACTCATCAGTCTTCTGACCGATGAAATCCTTGGCAGCTTCATAATGCTCCATGATCGTGCTGCCGGCTTCTTTCATTTGCCCTTCAAGATCCTGATAGCCTTGGGCAATACAGGTTTCTGCGAGCATTCGGGCTTTTTCAAGACCTTCTTTTTGAGCGACCTCGTTGATGTAGCCCACGCTGCAGGTGGCATCTGTGATATCCAATTCATCGGCAGCCATGACCGTTTGCGAGGCAAGCAGGCAGGCGGCGACGGTAACCAATAAGCGAATCCGCATGTCGTTTTCCTGAAAAAATGTTTTTCGTAAGGGTATCACGGAGAGATGTTTAAAAAGGTCAAAAATTTGTTACAAAGTTCGGAATACACCTGAGTTGATCCGTTAAATAAACAATTTACAATTAAGTGAATTTTTTGTGAAAGGCTTTTTGTTCATGCCTCAGATTTACTCCAAAATATCCGGAACGGGATCGGCTTTGCCGCAGCGTTCCACCTCCAACCAAGCCTTGGCTGACGAGTTGGCTCTGCGCAATATTGAAACCAGTGATGAGTGGATTCGCACTCGCACCGGTATCGAAAAGCGCTACTTAGCCGAGCGTGGATTGACAACGACTCAGTTGGCTGAGCGCGCAGCGAAGTCCGCCCTGTGGGATGCCGGTGTTGATCCCTCTGAAATCGATCTCATCATTGTGGCGACAACGACGCCTGACATGATTTTCCCGAGCACAGCCTGCCAGCTTCAGAAGTTATTGGGCTGCAGCAAAGGAGCAGCTTTTGATCTTCAGGCCGTCTGCGCAGGTTTTATTTATGCCCTTACCAATGCTGATGCGCTCATTCGGACCGGTGTTTACAAAAAGGCGATTGTGGTCGGCGTAGATATCATGAGCCGTATCGTTGACTGGGATGATCGCTCCACGTGCGTGCTTTTCGGTGACGGGGCCGGTGCCGTGGTGCTCGAAGCGTCCGATGAGCCCGGTATTTTAGCTGCTCGCTTAAGTGCTGACGGAACGCTTGATGAAAAGGTTTTGGGCTGCAGTGCATTCATTAATGGCGGCGAAGTTCACGGTGATCCCTTTGTCCGTATGGACGGTCAGCAGGTATTTCGCATGGCAGTGGGCTCTATGAGCCAGAGCGCACAGGCAGTATTGAATGACGCCGGTCTTACGGTTGAGGATATTGATTGCTATGTGCCTCATCAGGCCAATTTGCGCATTATGCAGAAGGTCGCTCAAAAGATCGGCATTGCTGAAGAAAAAATGGTGGTTACTGTGAATCACCATGGCAATACTTCAGCCGCTTCGGTACCTTTGGCGCTTGATAATGCGGCTCGTCATAGTGATATTCAAACCGGTGATATTGTATTGATGCAGGCTGTCGGTGCAGGCATGGCTTGGGGCAGCGTGTTAGTCAAATGGACTAAGGAGAATTGTTAAATGAAATTAGCGTTTGTGTTTCCCGGTCAAGGCAGCCAGACTGTCGGCATGATGGACAGTTTTGCTGACAATGCTGTTGTTCAGACCGCTTTAAAGAGCGCCAATGAGGCATTGGGCGAGGATCTTGCGGGAATGATTCATTCCGGTCCGGCTGAATCCCTTAACCTTACGGTCAATACGCAGCCTGCGATGCTTGCCTGCAGTGTAGCGATGTACCAGGCCTGGCTTGCCATGGGCGGTAAAAAGCCTGAAGTTATGGCGGGTCACAGTTTGGGTGAGTATTCGGCTCTGACGGCTGCCGGCGTGTTTTCTTTAACTGATGCGGTGAGCCTCGTTCGATTCCGTGCCAAGGTCATGCAGGAAGCCGTGCCCGTGGGCAAAGGCGGAATGGCTGCCATTATCGGTTTGAGTGATGAGGTTGTTGCAGCGGTTTGTCAGGAAGCTAGCGCAGTCGGTGTGGTTGAACCGGTTAATTTCAATTCTCCCGGTCAAGTGGTGATTGCCGGTGAAAAGACTGCAGTTGAAAAGGCCTGTGAATTGGCTAAAGCGCAAGGTGCCAAGCGCGCCTTGGTGCTGCCGGTTTCTGCACCTTTCCATTCTTCATTGATGAAACCGGCTGCCGTTGCCCTGAAAGAAAAGCTTGAAAACACCGCGATGCACGCTCCGCAAATCGATGTGGTGGCTAATGTGGATGTGAATGTTCACAAAGAACGTGAAGCCATCATTGATGCCTTGGCTTCTCAAGCAGCCGGTGCTGTGCAATGGGTGAAGACCATTCAGGCCTTTAAAGAAATGGGAGTGACTCACATCGTTGAATGCGGACCGGGCCGAGTGTTGGCAGGTTTAATCAAGCGCATTGACAGCTCCATTGTGGTGAAAAACATTAACTCTCAAGAGTCGCTTGCCGCGGTGCTTGAGGAAATTAACGCTGCCGAATAATTTCAAACGAAGGATCAGATAAAAATGAGCAATGTTTTTACTGCCGATGCCTTAAACGGTCAAGTGGTTTTTATCACAGGCGCTTCCCGCGGTATCGGTGCCGCAATTTTGGATGCCTGCCTGGCGGCCGGCGCTACCGTGATCGGTACGGCAACGTCTGAATCGGGAGCAGCCCGCATTACTGAAAAAATCGCCCAAGCCGGCGGCAAGGGTGAAGGGGTCGTTCTCAATGTGACCGATGCTGCTCAAAGCGAAGCGGTTTTGTCCGATGCGGCTGCCAAGTACGGTGCGATCACGGTGCTTGTCAATAATGCCGGTATCACCCGTGACGGTTTGGCGATGCGCATGAAAGATGAACAGTGGCAGGAAGTGATTGACACAAACCTCACGCCCGCATTCCGTTTGAGCCGTCTCACCATGCGCGGCATGATGAAGGCTCGCTGCGGTCGTATTATCAATATCGTGAGTGTGGTGGGCAGTATGGGCAATGCCGGTCAGGCTAACTACGCTGCCGCTAAAGCCGGCGTTGCCGGCATGACTCGAGCCTTGGCGCGCGAGTTGGCAAGCCGCAACATCACGGTCAATTGCGTGGCTCCGGGCTTTATTGAAACGGACATGACCCGTGCGCTTCCTGAAGAGCACCGTGAGGCACTTTTGGCTCAGATTCCGCTTGCCCGTCTTGGTCAGCCGGAAGATATCGCTAATGCAGTGCTTTTCCTCGCATCGCCTGCTGCGGCTTACATCACCGGCGTGACGCTTCACGTCAACGGCGGCATGTATATGGTATAGTCCGAACGGATGAGGGGATCCCCCCTCATCTTTTCTTTACGCTCTGATAAAATACGAAAAAGTTAATCGGCGCGCCTGGTGGCAGCGTCGTTATGAATTGTCATCAAGGAGACTCATCAAATGAACGACATCGAACAACGTGTCAAGAAGGTTATCGCCGAACAATTGAGCATCAATGAAGCGGACATCAAGAATGAATCCGCCTTCATCGAAGACCTCGGCGCCGATTCTTTGGATACGGTCGAGTTGGTTATGGCTTTGGAAGACGCTTTCAAGATTGAAATCCCGGACGATCAACAAGAAAAGTTGCGTACGGTTCAACAAGCGATCGACTACATC
>CAJKMT010000070.1 GCA_905201055.1 uncultured Sutterella sp.
AGCGCCGACAACGCCCACGGTAGCCAAGCCCACCTTATCGGCCGTGGCTTCAATGCCGTCCAATCCGGGCGGCAGGATCGTGGGTTCATGAGAATAAAACGACCCCTTATCAAAGAAATTGGGCTCAGAGCAGCCGATACAGCCGTGCCCGGACTGCACAGGCCACGAAAGCCCCTCATTCCAGCGAATGGTCGAGCAGGCGTTATACGTGGTCGGTCCCTTGCAGCCGACTTTATAGAGGCAGTAACCGAGTTTGGCGCCTTCATCGTCAAATTTTTCAACAAACTGACCGGCGTCAAAGTGCGCGCGGCGATAGCACTTATCGTGAATGCGCTGTCCGTAGAACATCTTGGGACGACCCAAGCGGTCCAGAGGAGGCAGACGATCATAAGTCAAAATGTAAGTGACCACCGCGGTCATCACTTCCGGAATCGGAGGGCACCCCGGTACAAGCACAATGGGCTTATCGGTAATGATTTCGGTAATGGGCACAGCGCGCGTGGGATTGGGCTTAGCCGCCTGCACGCAACCCCATGCGGCACACGACCCCCAGCCGATCACGGCTTTAGCGCCCGCGGCCACGTGTTTAATCTTGGCTAAGAATGTTTCGCCCGCGGGAATGCAGTTGACGCCGTCGTCATTTAACGGCACATTGCCTTCAACCGCAAGAATGTAGTTGCCCTTATATTTGGTAATGGTCTCTTCAAGTGCCGCTTCGGCCTGGTGACCCGCCGCGGCCATGATGGTGTCGTCATAATCGAGCGAAATCATCGAGAGCACGAGATCCTTGGCAACCGGGTGATAGGAGCGGATAAAAGACTCCGTGCAGCAGGTGCATTCCAAACCGTGAAGCCAAACAACAGGCAGGCGCGGTTTCGTTTGCATCGCTTCTGCAATTTCCGCGGCACCGGCGCTGCCCAGACCGAGGCTCGCAGCCGTCAATGAGCAAAACTGCAGGAAACTGCGGCGGCTCCCACCCTGGCGGCGCAAGGCTTCGTATTGAGTTTCAAAATGAATATCGTTCATAACGGGTAACTCCTTTTTGTCCGCACGCTCTTTTTTTAAGGTGGCGTACTACTTCGCCTGCCCGATAAAAACAAAAACAGAGAACCCGCGGACCTTGCATCCGATAAATTCATTGTAGAAAGACGAGGACGGGAAACCGCTTCACAAACTACTGTCTTTTATACCACTAAAGTGGCAAATTATGCACTTTTAGGTATTATCCGTGCAAAGTTTAAAACGAGCGGATTTTCTCATTTTTTCTTTTGTTTTAGAACACTTAAGCATCCTTCTCATCGGGATTAACACGAAATGTATCCGAAATGACACGATTGACGGGGCTTAATGTCTCCGGTTATGGAGTACGCTAAAAACAAAGGATGAATTTGAATGGTTAACGAGCAAACTTTTTTCACTCAAAGTCCTGAGAGAATCTTTGAGAGGATCTTTGAGCGCATCAGAGACGAGCGCATGGCAGGTCTTCCCATCTGTCGGGCTGACATTGCCATCCGCGCGCTGGGCTTTACGCGATTTGCAGGCCACTGGCTGGGGGCGCTGGTTACCCCCTGGTCGGTGCTCGTCATTATGGCAAACGGCAATCCCCGTATGTGGCCCGTCGTGCAAGTGGGCAAAATCATGCCGGTGAAGCTTCCGGGCGGCGCCTTTCATTTTCTCGGCATGAAGGCGCCTTTTGTCGCCCCCTTTCTGGCCTGCTCGCTCATGAGCCCCATTGAACGAATTTACCGACAAAAAGAGGTGGAACTGTTTGCGCTTGATGCCCTGCGTTTGATGATGACGCCAGGTGAAGAAAAGAAAGAAAAAAACGCAAATTCCGATCTCTCTGTGATGAAAAGACGGGATTTTTTTGCCCCTGGGCTTTAAAAGGAGCACTCATGGATTTTTCAAATTCCGCCGTCACGCTTATTATCGATAAATACGCGCAGGATCCCGTGAGGCTTGTCAACACGCGCTCCACTGCCATCGCTCAGGCCTGTATCGGACAAAAGCCTGAAACCGCTCGTGTGATTCTTCGCTCGGTTTTGGGTCTTTGCCCCGTTGCGCAAGCCTTTGCACTTGATGCCGCTGTTGCCCTTTTTGATGCGCCTTATTCGTCAAGAACGGCTCTGGCGCGCTCAAAACTTGTGGCGGTGGAAGCCATTTTGGAAACGCTCAGAGTGTTAAGTCTTGATCTTAAAAGCCTTGTCTCGCGCGCTCGGGTGAGCGACGCAAGTCTTAAAACCATCGGCGCACTGCGCGCAAGACTCTGGCAGCTTTCTGGTTGCTCTCCTTTTGATACCGAAGCGGCGCTTACTCTGTATGAAGAGGCCGAGGCTCTTACAATGCTTTGGCTCACCCGTGAAAAGAAAACGATCAGTGCCATTAAAACCGCCTACGAGCGATTCGAAAACTTAAAGCTTGCCGGTGACAGACTGCTCTCTCCCGATGAAATCAAAAGCGAAACGTCTCTGAAATTTTTATACTCGCAGTTAACCCAAGACCCAAGCTTTGCCTTAAAGCCCCGCCTTTTGGGCTGCCGTGTGCCCGGGGCACTCTCGAGAATTCGCGCCGGCTGTGATGCCCCTGAAGCGCGAGCTGATTTCACAATCAAGGATTTAGTGACCGCCCGTTTTACAGAGCTTCGCCGCGTTGCTGCCGGAAAAAATCCTCACTATGGCATTGAGGCTGTCAAACTCGACAATCAAACGGCTGTCGGCATCGCGGAAACCGCCCGGGGAACCCTTTTACACTTTGTGCGTTTAAAAGACGGTGCGATTCATGCGCTTCACATCGTGGCACCCACCGAATGGAGTTTTCAAGCGGGCTCGCCCATGCTTGAACTCATGAATAACTATGCGAACACTAAACGCTCGGCCCCGAAAAGCACCGAGTCGGGTCTTAAATTGATTGCGGCCGCTTTTGATGCCTGCACCCCGCTTTTTGTCCAATGGGAAAAAGGAGAGCACCATGCATGAGCTTTCCATTGCCGAAGGCATTATCGATGTCGTGACGAAAACAGCCCGGGCAAATTCGCTTACGAAAATCAAAAGCGTGCGGGTAGCTATCGGCGAATTGGCCGGTGTTGAAATTGAAGCGCTTCGCTTTGCGTGGATTTCCGCCAGAATCGGTTCGGTGGCTGACAGTGCCGAACTGATTATCGAGCGCCCCAGGGGCGAAGCTTGGTGCATGGATTGCGCCAAAACGGTACCGCTGCCCCGTTACGGAGAGCCCTGCCCCTTTTGCGGCGGCTATCACCTCACGGCAACGGGCGGCACCGAATTAAAAGTTTTAGACATTGTGGGCGAAGGTTAAAAATCTTTTCCCACTTGCGGCAGAAAGGAGAACACTATGTGTACAACATGCGGCTGCGGGTCTGATCACCCGCACACCCATACCCATCGCGATGAAAACGGCAATCTTGTCACTCACACTCACGATCACGAGCATGAACGGGTGGTTTCGGTCGAAGAGGACATTTTGTCGCGAAATAATTCGGTCGCAGCCGAAAATCGAAAAGATTTCAGAGAGCACCGAATTTTGGCGCTTAACTTTGTCTCAAGCCCCGGCTCCGGCAAGACAGAGCTTCTTTGCACAACGATTCGCCGCTCTGCTGATATGCCGATTGCCGTGATCGAAGGTGATCAGCAAACAAGCCAGGACGCCGACCGAATCCGCCAAACGGGGGCTGCGGCTCATCAGATCAATACCGGCAAGGGCTGCCATTTGGACGCTGAGATGGTACGCCACGCGGTCTCGCACTTGAAACCTGCCGATGGGAGCGTTCTTTTTATCGAAAACGTGGGCAATCTCGTGTGCCCCGCAGAATTTGATCTCGGTGAAGCGCACAAAGTGGTGATTTTATCGGTCACCGAAGGCGACGATAAACCGCTTAAATACCCGGATATGTTCCGAGTGTCCGATCTCATGATCATCAATAAGGTGGATTTACTGCCTTACGTGAAATTTGATATTGAGCGCTGCGAAGAATATGCACGGCGCGTCAATCCGAAAATTCAGATTTTGCGCGTCTCGGCCACCACCGGAGAAGGTGTTGATAAATTGATTGATTGGTTGAAAGCACAGCGCATCATCGCGTCTTTATAGTGTTGTGAGGCATACAATGGGGGAACTTTTCGCAAGGTTTTATCGCATCAACGGTTTAGTGCAGGGCGTGGGTTTTCGCCCGACGGTTTACCGTATCGCCAAAGAACTGCACTTAAACGGTACCGTTTTCAATGACGCCGAAGGCGTCGGTGTCACGCTTGAGGGAGACAAAGAGGCGGTCTTAGCCTTCCCCGACGTTTTACTGAAAGAAAAGCCCCCGCTTGCCCGCATTGATGTAATTATTCCGCACGAGTGCGCCCCCCGGGGCTATACGGATTTCACCATCACCGAAAGTCAGGAAGGCCGGGTGAAAACCGCCATTACGGCTGACGCCGCTACCTGCAGGGCGTGTCTTGAAGATATGTTTACTCCCGGCAATCGCCGCTACCGCTATGCGTTTACAAACTGCACGCACTGCGGTCCCCGCTTTACGATTACGCGCCACCTGCCCTATGATCGGCCGCAGACCACAATGGCGCCTTTCATAATGTGCCAAGATTGCCACACTGAATACACCGATCCGCTTGACAGACGCTTTCATGCCCAGCCTAACGCCTGCCCCGTATGCGGTCCGCATTTAACGTTTACGCGAAGCAATCGAATCCCGATTGCAGGCGATCCCATCGATGAAGCCGTCAAAGCGATTAAAGCCGGATTCATTGTGGCGGTT
>CAJKMT010000071.1 GCA_905201055.1 uncultured Sutterella sp.
CTGTGGCTCGTTTAATCGGTGCGCCTCCGGGATATGTCGGCTATGAAGAAGGCGGCTACCTCACTGAAGCCGTGCGACGCAAACCCTACAGTGTCATTTTGCTCGATGAGGTGGAAAAGGCACACCCCGATGTCTTTAATGTGCTGCTGCAGGTCTTGGACGACGGTCGTATGACTGACGGTCAGGGACGTACGGTTGACTTTAAGAACACGGTGATCATCATGACGAGCAATTTGGGCTCGCATGAAATTCAGTCGCTTGTGGGGGCCGGCAAAGAAGAGGTGCGCACGGCTGTTATGGCTCAGGTGCGTGAACACTTCCGTCCGGAATTCATCAACCGTATTGATGAGATCGTGGTCTTTAACGCTTTGGGCGAATCAGTGATTAAGGATATTGCCAAGATTCAGCTCAAGAAGTTGGCGGCTCGCGTCGAAGCTCAGGACATCAAGATGACGGTAACCGATGAGGCTTTGGCCGAAATTGCCAAAGTCGGCTTTGATCCGCTCTATGGTGCCCGTCCTCTGAAGCGTGCCATCCAGGACCATATCGAAAACGGTCTGTCACGCCTGCTGCTGGCTGGCAGCGTCAAGCCCGGCGATACGGTTACGGTCGGCGCCAAAGGCGACGAATTCACCTTTGACGTGAGCGAAAGCGACGCTTAATTTGGATTTCTCTAATCCAAAATACTTAAAAAAAGGCCTGAAAACAAAAATTCAGGCCTTTTTCACGTGATTTTCGTATTTACAAACGGAAATTTTTAGCGTTAAATTTACTCTCAAAGTTGATAGAGGCGCGATGCGAATGAGTATTCGGTCCGAGGGGACACCCGGGGACGGCCGAAAAAAGGTCAAATCGCCGAAACGATGATTCCGGTAGGAATCACCAGTTGGGCATGGGAAGAACATTTCCATGACTCCTGCTTCTGAGGAAGTGGAGGAGCTATCGATCGCAAACGGCCGTCATCGCCATGAACGATTGACACAAGCAAGGTTGCATCGATGGATGCAACTTTTTTTTATAGCTTTTGTTTAATCGAATAACAATAAGGAATGAATGATGACGACACGTGCAGCGGCCAGTCACCTGCAAAGTGAAAAGACTGAAATGCGTCGTGATGTGACGCTTTTCGGCGGCATCTCCGTTTTGGCAGGTATCATGATCGGCTCCGGTATTTTCTATATCGGTGCTATTGTCTTACAGCGCGCGGGCATGAGCCCCGGCTTATCTCTCCTGGTATGGCTCATCGGTGGTTTGGTAACCCTTTTGAGCGGTATCTGTTTTGCCGAACTCGGCGCCATGATCCCGAAAGCAGGCGGCTATTACGTTTATCTGCGTGAAGCTTATGGCGAACGCATCGCGTTCATGTGTGGTTTCGGCAATTTCTGTTTGTCCAATCCCGGTTCTATCGCCGCCTTGGCAGTGGCTTTCGCCGCGGCGCTCAATTCCATTTGGACAATTGATCCGGTGACGCAAAAGGTGATTGCTATTTCGACGGTTTTGCTGCTCACACTCATTAATATCCGCGGTGTGGGTCTCGGCAGCCGTCTCGGCAATGTCTTCATGGTCTTGAAGATGCTGCCGATTCTGCTCATTCTTTTTGCCGGTTTGCTCTTGGGTGAAGAGTCTCCCGATCTCTTCATGTACCCGGGTGAAATGCCTTCGATTTCAACGCTGCTGTCCATGATCGGCTTTGCCGTGATCGCCACGCTGTGGGCCTATGAAGGCTGGACAAACCTCAACAATATCGCCGAAGAAATCAAAAACCCGAAGAGAAATATTCCTTTGGCTTTGATTTTGGCTATCGTCGGTGTGGCACTGTTGTACGTACTCTTTAACTACGCCATTTTCCGCGTGGTGCCTTACGGCAAGATTGTGGAAATGGTCAATTCCGGCAACTACTACCTTGGTACTGAAGCGGCCAACATGCTCTTTGGCAGCGCAGGTCTCTACATCGTGGGCGCAGCAATGATTTTGGCCATTTTCAGTTCGCTCAACGGCTGCGTGCTCGCCTTCCCGCGCATGACTTACGCCATGGCCCGCGACGGCGCTTTCTTCAAACCCTTTGCCAAGCTTCATCCGACATATCGCACGCCGATGAATGCCCAGTTGGCTTCTGCCGCTCTTGCCATCGTTTTGATTCTTTCCAGAACTTTGGGCGAACTGACGAGCCTTGTTGCCTTGTGCGGCATGATCTTCCACGGCATGACCTTCTTTGCTGTGATCGTTCTTCGCCGTAAGTATCCGGATTTGGAACGTCCGTACCGTGTCTGGTTCTATCCGATTCCGATTTTGATTATCTGCGCTGTGATGATCGGCTTGATCATCAACACGATCGGTAACGATCCGATCACCGTGGTGTTGGGTTTCATCGTTCCCTTGCTCGGTTTGGCAATTTATGAAGTGATGTTCCGCAAGCAGCATGACGCTCAGGTTGCCGCTCAGGCCAAGGAAGACGCCGCTCAATCCAAGCAAGATGGAGAATAATGATGTCGACATTGATTTATAACGCAAATGTTTATGTGCAAAGAGGACAATTTGCTCAAGCCCTCTTAATCGGTGATGACGGCAAGATCGCTGCGGTGGGTACTGAAGAAGAGGTGCGTGCCGCCTGCACAGGTGCAGAGGAGCTCTTTGATGCCAAGGGCCGTACGATTGTTCCCGGCTTTAACGATTCGCACCAGCACTTATTTAACACCGGCATTGCCTTGGCCGCCGTGCGTCTTCAAGGCGTGACCTCGATTGCTGAAGTGATTGAGCGTAGCCGCCGCTACATTGAAGAAAATCAGCCGCAGCTCGGTGAAGTGATTCACGGCATGGGTTGGAATCAGGACTATTTCACCGATGAGCACCGTCTTTTGACTCGTCATGATTTGGATAAGATTTCAACCGAGCATCCGATCATTTTTGATCGCGCCTGCGGTCATATTCTGACTTGCAACACCAAGGCTTTGGAAATGGCGGGTGTGACGGTTGACACAGTGCCCAATGCGGGCGGCGCCATTGACCAGGTAAACGGGGAATTGACCGGTGTTTTCCGTGAAAACGCACGCGCTCAGATTCGCTGCCTGATGAGTGAACGCTCGCTTGAAACGAAAAAGCGCCTGCTGCGTACCGCCATCAAACACGCCAACGAAACGGGGGTGACCTCAGTGCAGACCTGTGACGTACGCCTGGGCGACTGGGAATCAACGCTTGAAGCCTACAATCAGGTACTCACTGAAACGCCGACGCTGCGCGCCTATCACCAGTTCAGCTTCATGGAACCGAAGGGTTTCCAAGCTTTCCTGGATAAGGGTTATCACATGGGTGTGGGCAATGACTTTAACCGTATCGGACCACTCAAGCTTTTTGTGGACGGCAGCCTTGGTGCCCGCACGGCTTATATGCGTGAACCCTATGCTGACGATCCCACGACGCACGGCATTCCCACGCTCACCGAAGAAGAAATCGATACGTTGGTCGGTATGGCCGTTAAGCACAATACCGGGGTGGCGATTCACGCGATTGGTGACGCCGCTATTGAAAATGTGCTCAATGCTTATGACAAGGTTTGCGAAAACGGTCAAAATCCCCTGCGTTTGGGCATTGTGCACGTGCAAATTACAGACCGCCCGTTGTTGGAACGTTTTACCAAAAACGACATTCTGGCTTTGGTTCAACCGATTTTCCTGCACTATGACACAGGTATTGTTGAGGATCGCGTCGGCAAGGAATTGGCGGCAACGAGCTACGCTTTCAAGACCCTGATGGACTTGGGCGTGCATACGAGTTTCGGTACGGACAGCCCCGTTGAGGACATGGATCCGATTGCCAATATTTACTGCGCAGTCACTCGTCAAAACCTCAGAGGCGAACCCGCGGGGGGCTTCCATCCTGAAGAATGCGTAGATATTTATTCGGCCGTTGATGCCTATACCGTTGAAAGCGCATACGCCTCTTTTGAAGAAAAGGTTAAGGGGCGTCTGATGAAGGGATATTTCGCCGACCTTGTGGTTTTAAGCGACAATATCTTCACCGTTGCGCCTAACGATATTCTGAAAGTGAAGGTCGACGACACAATGGTTAACGGCCGTTTTGTGTATCACAGAGCTTAACAGTTAACGTTAATTCAAAATTGCTTACGGCTTGTCATTTCGGCAGGCCGTTTGCATTTGTGGGCAAAAATTTGCGAATAATGAGGAAGTCCGAATAGCCGACAATTTGTAAGATCTGATTATGAAATTTCTAATTAATCAAGGAGATAGATTATGAGGATCAAACAAATTGTATTGGCAGCTGCTTGCGTTTTGATGGCTGCGGGTTCTGCGGCGGCAGCTGAACAAAAAGCGCCGATTGATACTATCTTTGCCCAGGGTGCAATTAATCCTTACGGGAAGTTTTTCACCGGTCAATCTTATTTGACCATGCTTTCTGAATACGACAAAACCTTTAACGCGCCGATCGGCAATGTCACTTTTGAGCCAAAGACGAGAACATTCTGGCATAAACACTCCGGCGGTCAAATTCTTTTGGTTACGGCCGGCGAAGGTCGTTTCCAGGTTCGCGGAGAAAAGGTCAGAATTATTAAAAAGGGTGATGTCGTCCGTATTCCGCCCAATGTTGAACATTGGCACGGTGCCGGCATCAACACCTGGATGACACACATTTCTGTGGAAACCAACGTTCCGAATAATAAGAGCGAATGGCTTGAACCGTTGACATCCTCCCCGTCGTGAACGACGGGGATTCCCTGCTGTGTCATCGGCTCT
>CAJKMT010000072.1 GCA_905201055.1 uncultured Sutterella sp.
CGAACGAGCCGTATACCGGATTTCGAGTCCGGCGCATTCGACCACTCTGCCATCTCTCCGCAGGTGAGCATGCGATTTTATCAGAACAGGATATTTTTTGCTTTTCTGTCCTCATCACCTTTGGTGGATAAGTTCAAATACCCTTGATAGATCAAAGGAAAAAATTGTTGCGGCTTAGCAACGTTTGTCCGAAAGATTCTCGGAATACCAAGGGTAAATACTCAAAGTTGAAAGTTTTTTTTGAGGTTACTCAAATTTTCTTTTACTTTTGCAATAACATTGTAAGTAAAGGTCTATCCTGAGGTTATCTGTAACACTATTTTTGTAGGAGTCATATCAAAATGGATCTTAAAGAAATTCTCGAACGCAACAAAAAAGCTCACCATCGCCTTGGTGTGATCACCAAGGAACTTCATGACACGTTGGCTGACGGTCATCACAACAGCTTGCCTGCTTCTAAGGTCATGGAAATGATGAATGCCTCTTTCGAAATGTTGAAAGAGTCCGATGTTTTGCACTCCTACATGGACGATGAAGTGCTCAAGGTCGAAGAACCGACCGAAAAGGCTCCCGCTAAGAAGCCTGCTGCTAAGAAGCCTGCTGCTAAGAAGACTGCGGCTAAAAAGACGACTGTGAAGAAGGCTGAAGAAAAGGCTGAAAAGAAGGCCCCGGCTAAAAAAGCTGCTACGAAAACTGTAGCCAAGAAAGCTGAAGCCAAAGCCCCGGCTAAGAAGGCTGCCGCTAAACCCGCCGCCAAAAAGGCCGAAGTAAAGGCTGAAGAAAAGAAAGCGCCGGCTAAGAAAGCCGCCACAAAGACTGCTGCCAAGAAGACTGAAGCGAAGGCTCCGGCAAAGAAAACCGTAGCGAAGAAAGCTACAGCTAAGAAGACGACCAAGTAATTATTTGGTTTGAATCCATCGGAGGATCGGTCAATCCCCCGACAAAAAAGCGGAATTCCAAATCGGAGTTCCGCTTTCTCTTTGTATTTCAGTCAGGCATTAAGCTTTGAAATCGCCGAGCGGCTGATTTTCAGGACGCAACACCTCAACCCCGCCCATGTACGGACGAAGCACTTCAGGAACAGTCACGCTGCCGTCAGCATTTTGATAGTTTTCCAAAACTGCCACCAATGTACGGCCAACGGCCAAACCGGAACCGTTTAAGGTATGCACGTATTGAATCTTACCGTCCTTGCCCTTCACGCGAGCGCCCATGCGGCGAGCCTGGAATGCTTCGCAGTTAGAGCAGGAAGAAATTTCACGATAAGTATTTTGAGCCGGCAGCCACACTTCCAAGTCAAAAGTCTTGGCAGCACCAAAGCCCATGTCACCGGTACACAACGTAATAACACGATAAGGCAGACCCAAACGCTGCAGAATCGTTTCGGCGTTGTTGACCATTTCATCGAGGTGCTTATAGCTGTCTTCGGGGCTGACAATTCTCACCATTTCAACCTTATCGAATTGGTGCTGGCGAATCATACCGCGCGTATCACGACCGTAAGAGCCGGCTTCAGAACGGAAGCAGGGCGTGTGAGCCGTAATTTTGATCGGCAGTTCATCGGCGCGCAGCAATTTGCCGCTCACCATATTTGTCAAAGACACTTCGGCGGTCGGAATCAGGTACATGCGTTCGCCTTCACCTTCCTGGCCACCCTTCTTCGCGGCAAAAAGGTCTTCTTCGAACTTCGGCAACTGACCCGTTCCGCGCATGGTTTCGGCGCTGACGATATACGGCGTATAGCATTCGACATAGCCGTGATCACGGGTGTGAGTATCCAACATAAATTGGGCCAAAGCACGATGCAGACGAGCCACTTGACCGCGCATGAAGCAGAAACGGGCGCCGGATTCCTTGGCTGCCGTTTCGAAGTCCATGCCCAAAGGCGCACCGACGTCAACGTGATCCTTGATCGGGAAATCAAACGTTCTGGGCGTGCCCCAGCGGCGAACTTCCGGATTGTCGCGCTCATCACGGCCCACCGGCACGGATTCGTGAGGCAAATTCGGCACACTCATCAAGAGTTCGTTCAAATCCGTGCGAATCTGAGACAAACGTTGTTCAAGTTCAGAAAGTTTTTCGGGAATTGCGGCTGCTTCGGCCATCAATTCAGCGGCATCGCCGCCTGCTTTACGGGCTGCACCGATTTGCTTTGATAAGCTATTACGCAAAGCTTGAAGTTCTTCAGTTTGCTTTTGGATGGCCTTGCGGTCATTTTCCAAAGCGTTAAATTCCTTAACCGGAAATTCAAAAGGGCGCGTTGCCAAACGGGCAACTACATCATCCAATTGCTTACGCAATAAATTGATATCAAGCATTATTAATTCCTAAAAACAGAGAGAGCTCTGAAAAAACACATCCGCTAATTTTCACCCGTTTAAGCCGTGAATGCAAGGGGAATATAACCTAGATTGCTATTTTTCTTTCTTAGAGCGCACGCGTCCGGTACCCTTTGCCCAAGCCTGGCGGTTTAATTCGTTCAATCTGTCCAATTTTTCAGCGATTTTGATCTCTAATCCTCTCGGGCGCGGATAATACCACTTCATTTTCTCAAGACCCTCGGGCAGATAAACTTCTCCGGCGGCAAAAGCATCGGGCTCATCATGTGCATAACGATAACCGTGTGAGTATCCCAACTCACTCATCAATTTTGTTGGAGCGTTTCTCAGATAAAGCGGAACAGGACGCGATGCATCCTTTTTAACGAAACTTCTGACAGCGTTATAAGCCACTTCGATTGAATTGCTCTTCGGTGCAATTGCACAGTAGACAACGGCATTGGCAATAGCCAGTTCGCCTTCAGGCGAACCTAACCGTTCATAGGCTTGCGCAGCATTTAAAGCAATCTCCAATGCTCGAGGATCCGCCAAACCGATATCTTCCGTAGCCATCCGAATAACTCGTCTGCAGATATACAAAGGATCGCATCCGCCCACAAGCATTCTTGTCATCCAATACAAAGCTGCATCAGGATCACTGCCTCGAACCGATTTATGTAAAGCGGAAATCAGATCGTAAAAGTTTTCGCCGCCCTTATCGAAACGGCGAAGAGTTGCAGGCAGACTCTGACGGAGTAAATCGGGACCGACCTCCTGAATGCCTTTATCGGTAGCCAAATGACAAGATAGTTCGACTGCATTCAGAAAGCGCCTGGCGTCACCGTCAGCCAAGTTAAATAAAATCTCTTTGGCTTCTTTAGAAAAAGATAGCCCCGGAGCCTCGGCCTGAATGGCTCTTGGCAACAATTGTTCGAAGTCTTCCGGCTTCAGGCTTTCAAGCACATACGTAGCTGAACGGGACAAAAGAGCACTGTTGACTTCAAAACTCGGGTTTTCGGTCGTCGCGCCGATAAACACAAATAACCCGCTTTCTACATGGGGCAAAAACGCGTCCTGTTGAGACTTTGAAAATCGATGAACTTCATCAACAAAAACCAAAGTCGATTCGCCGGTTTGATCCATGTGGCGCTGCGCTTCATCAACAGCCTCACGAATTTCCTTGACTCCGCTAAGCACAGCTGATATCGCAATGAACGGTAAATTAAAAGCCTTGGCCATCAATCGTGCCAAAGTTGTTTTACCGACCCCAGGCGGTCCCCACAGAATCATTGAATGGGGACGACCTTCCTCAAAAGCCACTCTTAACGGTTTACCGGGACCAAGCAAATGGCGCTGACCGACAACTTCATCGAGTGTCTTAGGTCTCAGCCTCTCAGCCAAAGGCTGCATCTGAGCGTTAACTGTATGCCGT
Source organism: uncultured Sutterella sp. (assembly GCA_905201055.1). Lineage (GTDB taxonomy): Bacteria > Pseudomonadota > Gammaproteobacteria > Burkholderiales > Burkholderiaceae_F > Aphodousia. Next base: position 3,751 of record CAJKMT010000072.1, read on the forward strand.
TTAGGCTCCTTCGGCTGCACACGAGGCTCTTGCGGTATTAAATCAGCAAATAAGTCTTCATTCATAAGTAAACTTGCTACATATATCAATCATTATCGAGCATTATAGGATACGGCAATGGAGGAAAAGAATGTACTTGCGGCGATATCGGAGTTCAGATTTAGACGAAATTATCAGGCTTTTCAATGAAACGGTGAAGAATGTTAATTCGCGCGATTACACAGCGGCACAAATTAAGGCTTGGACGACTTCTGGGACAGACTTTAAGGATTGGGACCAATCTTTGACAGAGCATTATTGCGTGGTGGCAATTGAGGACGGTGTACTGGTTGGTTTCGGAGATATTTCGAAGAACGCATATCTTGACCGACTCTATGTACATCACAATTACCAAAATCGAGGAATCGGAACTGCTTTGTGCGAGGAACTTGAAAAAAATACGGGAGGCAATATCGAAACCCACGCTTCAATAACTGCAAAAATCTTTTTTGAAAACAGAGGCTATAAGGTTTTGAAAGAACAAAAGGTTTTGCGCAATGGAATTTATCTAAAAAACTACGTGATGATAAAAACGAGAAAATAAGCAGGTAGTAAAAAAGCCTCGAAGCGGAAAACTTCGAGGCTTTTTAAATGGGGAGCCGGGCAATGTCCTACTTTCACTGGAAATACAACCAACTATCATCG
>CAJKMT010000073.1 GCA_905201055.1 uncultured Sutterella sp.
CGTTGATTCCGGTGATGATGCGCGCAGGCATTAAGCCCGCCGCTGCCGCTGCTGCCGTGATGGGCGGTACGATCGGTTCCTTCCTCTCGCCGGGTACGTCTCACAACGCCTTCGTGGCTGCCATGGCCAACATTGAAGTGATGGAATTCATCGGTTTCCACGCCGTATGGTCTATTCTTGCTGCCGCCATCGTTGTCGTCGGTATCCTCCTTGTTTGCTTAGTTTTGGGTGACCACAAGGGCAGCAAGACCGAAACTGCTCAAGCCACTGCTCAAAAGGTGGACGACGGCTTCAAGCCCAGCGTTCTTAAGGCCATCATGACGCTCATCCCGATCACGATCCTCGTTGTCGGCAACGTTTGGGTTCCCGCCATCAAGATGGGTGTGGCTCAAGCCATGGTCTTGGGTGCTGTGATTACTTTGGTGGTGGCTTACGCCATGGACCGCACCAATCCCCAAGAATTCTCCAAGCAATTCTTCACCGGTATGGGTAAAGGCTACGCTGACGTGATGGGTATCATCATCGCCGCCGGTGTGTTCGCCGCCGGTTTACGTGCCACCGGTTTGATCGACACGTTCGTGGACGTCTTGAAGCACTCCAATGACATCGCTCGTTGGGGCGGTTCGCTCGGTCCGTGGATCATGGGTACGATTACCGGTTCCGGTGACGCTGCCACGATGGCCTTTAACGAAGCCGTGACGCCGCACGCTCCTGAATTCGGCATGGAAGTGAAAGCGCTGGGCGCCTTGGCCTTCTTAACCGGTGCTTTGGGCCGTACGATGAGCCCGATTGCCGGCGCCATGGTTGTTGTTGCCGGTATCGCTATGGCTAACCCGATGGACGTTGTCAAACGTACGGCTCCGGCCTGTACGGTGGCGGTCTTCGTATTGGCCTTGTTCATGGTTTAGTCTGAAAAACTCAACTTAACCGGAACAAAAAAAGGGGATGTTGCCAAAGTTCTATTATCAGACGGAACTGAATCAACTCCCCTTTTTCACAAATTTCTCAGGATACGAGACCGACACAATTTATTCATGAGCAACTTTTTTCGGTCTCAAAATCAACCATAGCTCGGTTTATCAGGAAGGAATATAACGATGAAAAAGCTGCGCATTGCCATTACGGCTGATACGTTGCCGCAAATTTCTCACGTCATCAATCATCAGCGCGCTCCTTTTGCGCCGCGCCAGCTCGTGGAAGTGCTTGACGAACTCGGCGCCGTTCCCTTCATTCTTGCTGACGTTGATCACGCCAAGCCGGAAGACTTTGTCGATCTTTTTGACGGTTTGATTATCCCCGGCGGTCCCGATGTCGATCCGAGATTTTTCGGCGAGCAGCCTGTCCGAGCACTCGACCGCACAAACTACAAGCGCGATGTGTTTGAACTCGGTTTGGCCAAAGCCGCCCATGCCGCAGGCAAACCTATGCTCGGCATCTGCCGCGGCTGCCAAGTCATCAATATCGCTTTCGGCGGCAACGTTTGGCAGGATTTGACCACTCAGAACAAGGAATCCTATATCCAGCACTCACAATTGGCGCTCGGCAGCTATCCCACACACGAAGTCTGTTTAACTGAAGACTCTTCCTTATACAAAACGCTCGGCGAAACCGCTCAGGTCAATTCCCGCCACCATCAGGCTGTTAAGGATTTGGGTAAGGGACTTAAAGTAACAGCTGTTGCTCAGGACGGGGTCATTGAAGCGATTGAAGGCACCGAAGGCGCCTCCATCGTTGCCGTGCAGTGGCACCCTGAAAATATGTGGCCCGATCACGAAGAAATGAAGCAAATCTTCGTTGACTTCCTCGCTCGCGTCAAAGAAAGTACTAAATAATCCGAAAGAGATTTAGTCCCCTTTTGCCCTCTGATCCTCGTGGTTAGAGGGCTTTATTTTTGCCAGTGATCAGCGAACGTTCTTTAAGAGTGAAAACATTTTTTTTCAAATGCTTTTTGTTATAAATCTAACGTACTTTGCTTATTTTGGGTTTTAAGGCATGGTGATAGACTTTTTGATCGTTCTCTAACCCCTAAAACACAGGCAGATTGACCTGCCGGGAAGAAAGGAAAACGATAATGAAAAAATTGCGCATTGCCATCACGGCTGACACAATGCCGCAAATCTCCCACGTCACCAATCTTAAACTCGCTCCTTTTGCGCCGCGCCAGCTCGTGGAAGTGATTGATGAGCTCGGTGCCATTCCCATCATTCTCGCTGATGTTGAACACGCCAATCCCGAAGACTTTGTCGATCTTTTTGACGGTTTGATTATCCCCGGCGGTCCCGATGTCGATCCGAGATTTTTCGGCGAGCAGCCTGTCCGAGCACTCGACCGCACAAACTACAAGCGCGATGTGTTTGAACTCGGTTTGGCCAAAGCCGCCCATGCCGCAGGCAAACCTATGCTCGGCATCTGCCGCGGCTGCCAAGTCATCAATATCGCTTTCGGCGGCAACGTTTGGCAGGATTTGACCACTCAGAACAAGGAATCCTATATCCAGCACTCACAATTGGCGCTCGGCAGCTATCCCACACACGAAGTCTGTTTAACTGAAGACTCTTCCTTATACAAAACGCTCGGCGAAACCGCTCAAGTCAATTCCCGCCATCATCAGGCTGTCAAGGATTTGGGCAAGGGACTTAAAGTAACAGCTGTTGCCCAGGACGGCGTCATTGAAGCGATTGAAGGCACCGAAGGTGCGTCCATCGTTGCCGTGCAGTGGCACCCCGAGAATATGTGGCCCGATCACGAAGAAATGAAGCAAATCTTCGTTGACTTCCTCGCCCGCGTTCAAGAAAGCGCTCGATAAGCGGAAAGGTGCAAGCTGATCATGAATGCAGTCGAAACCAAAAATAAACTCGGACTCTGGAGCATCATCTTTCTGGGTGTTAACGGCATCATCGGCTCGGGCGTCTTTTTGCTGCCTAACAGAGCGATGGACCTTTTCGGTCCCTGGAGTCTTGTCGTTTTGATCTTTGATATGGTGCTTGCGCTTTGCATTGCGCTTTGTTTTGCCGAAGCCAGTTCTTTATTTAAAGACACGGGCGGCCCCTACATTTTTGCCAAAGAAGCTTTCGGTGACTTTGTGGGCTACGAAGTGGGCTTTATCACTTGGTTCACACGCATCATCGCTTTTGCCACGATGAGTGTGGGCTTTGCCACAGCCTTACTCGGCATGTTCCCCGAATGGAATACGGTGCTGATGAAAAACGTCATTTCCATGGGGGTAATCGCGTTTCTCTCAATACTGAATCTATTCGGTGTACAGCTATTTAAAGTTGTTCAGAATGCGGTGACGATCGGTAAAGTTATTCCGCTCGTTCTTTTCATTGCCGTCGGCATTTTCTTTGTCGATTTTGACCAATTCGTCACTCCGGTCACAACTACCTACTCCATGGCAACCTTTGGCAGCGCCGCCATTTTGCTCTTTTACGCCTTTACCGGTTTTGAGGGCATCTGTGTGGTCGCTGGCGACATGAAAGATCCCAAGCGTGACCTGCCGGTTGCGACCATCATCACGCTCATTTTCTGCTCGGTGGTTTATTTCCTTCTGCTTGGCATCTGTATCGGCGTGATGGGACCGTCTCTGACTGAAACCACCGTCCCGGTTCAGGACGCATTTGCGAAGATTTGCGGTCCGATCGGAGGCTACGTGATTGCTGCCGGCACCCTTATCTCAATCGGCGGCATCTGCATTGCCTCGTCCTTCATTACGCCGCGAAGCGGTCTGGCATTGGCTGAAAAGCACATGCTGCCCGCCTTCATGACACGCCACAACCGTTACGGCGCTCCGCACTGGTGCATCATCATCTCCGCCCTTATTGCCATGGCAATTAACATGACGGGGACGTTTACGACGCTTGCCGCCATCAGTGTTGTGGCACGTTTTGCACAGTACATTCCGACGTGCTTGGCGGTCATGGTGTTCAGAAAGACAATGAAGGATGCTCCCCGCTCCTTTAAGGTCCCGTTTGGAAACACGATTCCGATTTTGGCAATCCTGATCAGTATCGTTTTCTGTACGCAAGCCTCTTTGCAGCAGCTCGCTCTTGGTTTGGGCGCGCTTGTTGTGGCTGTGCCGTTCTATTTCTTACTTTACAAACCGCACGCAAAGAAAACCAACGCTTCTTAACCTGAATGCCGCCTGAATTGTCCTTTACCAGGAAAGTTTCGGGCGGTTAAAGGGAAGCTCGCCTAAAGGTACCGGTTGCTGGTTTTAACCAAGTTCCGGTGCCTTTTCATTTCTTTCTATCTCCTTTTCAACGGCCTATTACCCATCATATGAAAGAA
>CAJKMT010000074.1 GCA_905201055.1 uncultured Sutterella sp.
CATCAGATCTTTTTATGATCTTTTAAAGGATTTAAAAAGTCCCGACGAGCAGGTACACCCGACGGGACTTAAATCTCAGTTAATCAGCCTTTCTGAGGCATGATGACTCATTTAATTGTGAAACGTACCTCAGCGGGTACACCCCCCGTTAAATCACCGGGTTTCACACCACGAAAAGCGTTTTCAGAGTCCACTCCCTTTTTCACCGCTTGCTGCACTTTTTGTTTCAGCGCGGCCAATTCCTTGTCATCTTTGGCCTTGAGCGAAACTTTAAAGTGACCGTCTGCAGCGATGGAATTAACGGAGTTGCCGCCGTTAAAGCCGGAAATCACACATTGCTTTTGTGACGGAATAACCTTTTCAATTTCCATAATGGCACGAGCTGCGGCATGCACGGCGTTGGTATTGCCATAAGCACCGTTGCTGTGGCCGCCCGGTCCCTGAATATCAACCGTCAGCACACCCGAAACATCGGCCATTGCCACCGAGGCGGCAAAAGAACCCAACAAAGCAACTAATAATTTTCCTTTCATAATTCTCTCCGATGTTCCCTATTAGTACATTTCCTCTGTGGTGCGGGCACCGATCGGGGCTGCCGTCGGTTTAACCACTTCACCCGTGCTGGTGTGGTAGCCTGCCGCCGTCAAACCCATCATGATCATGCGGAAAATTCGCTTGCCTTCGTCCTGTGCATTGCCCGGAATGCCCCATTCGTTGAAGGTGTGACCGCCACCATTGGCTGCCACTGTGTGCACATTGAAATTCACTGTCGGAACACCAACTGCCGCAGGAACGTTATCGTTTAAACTCACCGCGTTGGTCTTAAGCGCTTTCAGCTTGTCAATACCGACCGTCTGTGCGGTTTGCCAATAGATTTGAGTGGCAATGTCGTTAAAGTTTTTACGTTGGTGAGCGGGACGGTCACCGAACCACACCAATTCCATCTTCACCGCGCTCTTATCACCGGCCTTAACACCATACTTGGCGTTTTCTTCGTCCATTGCGGCCTTAAAGCTCGGTTCAATTTGAGCTCGAATAGCACTCAACGGCGGTTGTGTCGGCGAGCGCATATCCACCATCAGCGTGCAGGAGCGAGAACGTTCACCAGCAGCCGCACCGTCACAGCTGGCAACACCCACCGTATAGGTCGTGCGTTCCGCTTTCTTGTCCAAATCCCAGGGCGACTTCACGTCAGCAATCTTGGCAATTGCGCGAGTCATCGCCATTAAAGCACTCGGGGCTTCAGCACCGCCTTGCTTGTAGCCAGCCGGTTCCGTGTACTTTACTTCGAAGCGATAGCTTCCCAAGTAATTAAGCGTGCCCGATCCCGGACGAGTGGAGTCCGCGCCGAAATTGGCGACAAAGTTCAACGCATTGTTGCCCTTGCCCGTATCCTGGTTATAACCGTAGAGCTGTTTCATACCGCAGAGGTTGCCCTTGCCTTCTTCACCGGTAGTACCGCAAACCCAAATGTCGTAGACGGGTTTGATGTTGTACTTCTTCATCATGATGGCTGCGGTCATCACTGCCGTGGTATTACCCATGGCATCGGCAAAACCGGGGACATAAATGCGATAGCCACCTTTCTTTTGAGCGTCTTCAAGGCTCGCGTAGCGCACATAGGCCTTCTTGTAGTTTGCGTCCTGAATAATTTTGCCGTTCTTGTCAAAATGCAATTCGTCTTTAAGAGCAGCCAACTCAGCGGGTGAAGCCACAATCGGCTCACTGGCTTTCTGATGTTTCACCGGCATATAGGGATTACTCTTCGGAGGAAGCTTTGCAGGATTGACCGTATCGGTGTGCCCTTCAAGCAAGACTTTGGGGAATTGTCCCTTATAGCTCTGAGCACCCTTTTCCTGTGAGTAAGTGCCGGGAATGCGCACGCACACGTTATAAACCGGCAACCCATCCACCTTCTGAATACCGGCACCTTTAATGATGCCCTCGGGGGTTGTCATAATATCTTTTTTGTCAAAGCCCCATTCCTCTACCATACGGCGCGCTAGTTCTTCGGCGCGGCGCATTTCATACCGAGACGGCGAAGCGATACGGGCCACTTCCATATGAGTGTTGAAGCGAAATTGCGCATTTTCATCACTTGTAAGTTCGGTGAGCATCTTTTGCATCACCGGATCTTTATAAATGGTTTCCGCTGCCTTTTTCACATCATTGCTGACCTGCGGAACAACGGCATACGCCACTCCAGCGATCAACGTCAGGCCGACAGCCAAAGCACAACGAGTTTTTCGCATAGATAACCTCCTCACGGAAAGACTCAAGACAAAATCACTTTTACTATTTTCCACCGAAATTCACGGTTTGTTTATCAGTGCAAACCAGAAAAGAAAATCCTTTTTTGTTTTTCTTCAAAACTGTGTCGTGTTTTGACTTGGTTTTTTTATTCATGAGTGACACAATTGCACATCCACGCTTTTGGTTTTTTCCTATGCTTATTTCCATCGCTTTATTTTTGATGCTGCAGCTCATCGGCGAAGCCCTTTCTTACGGGCTTGGCTGGCCCATACCGGGGCCCGTTCTCGGCATGATTTTTCTGCTTATCGGTTTTCTCGTAAAGGACGACCTTATCGAGCGAGTACGTCTGACCGCTTCAGTTCTGCTTGCCCACCTGGCACTGCTCTTTGTTCCGGCAGGTGTCGGCATTGTGCGCCACTGGGATCGCATCAGCTCGGAATGGGTTGCCATTGTTGCGATTTTATTTATCGGCACCGCCATCACCATGGTCGTGACCGCTCTGGTGATTCAATGGAGTGCGAAATTACTGGGAGTCGATGATGACGATTGAGCTGCTTTGGAACCATCTTGCTCAAAACCCTGTTCTCTGGCTCTGCCTGACACTCTTGGCATATCAAGCCGGCATTTGGGTCTATCAAAAAAGCGGTTACCTCACCCTGCTGTCGCCTTTTGTGATTGCAGTGAGCATTTTGTTAGCGATTTTGTTTGCCACTCACACAAAGTACGAAACATTTTTCGCCGGAGCCCAATTCGTCCATTTCCTTTTAGGACCGGCGACCGTTGCCCTGGCCGTCCCGCTTTTTGACCAAAGACGCCGTCTGGCCAAACTTTGGGCTCCTCTTTTAATCGGCGTGACCGTCGGCTGTATCACAGGTGTGGTCTCTACTGTGGTATTGGGCGTTATTTTTGATGCTTCATTTGAAAGCATTATGTCTATGGCCCCGAAAAGCGTCACAACACCGATCGCTATGGGGATATCGGAAAAAATGGGAGGCATTCCCGAATTTACGGCAGGTGTGGTTGTATTAACCGGTATTGCAGGCGCACTGGTTGCCACTCCCATGTTTAAGCTTTTTGGAATTAAACGAGATTACATCAAAGGTTTTTCTTTAGGCGTGGCAGCACACGGCATGGGCACCTCGAGAGCCTTTCAGATCAGCGACAAAGCCGGTGCCTTCTCAGGGCTCGCCATGGGTTTGGCAGGCATCATCACCGCTTTTATTGCACCGCTCATTGCCGGTCCGCTTTTGA
>CAJKMT010000075.1 GCA_905201055.1 uncultured Sutterella sp.
TGCCGGCCTTGATCATGGCGCCCAATAAAACGCTTGCCGCCCAGCTTTATTCTGAAATGCGGGAATTTTTCCCAAATAACGCCGTCGAATATTTCGTTTCGTATTACGACTATTACCAACCGGAAGCGTATGTTCCTTCAAGGGATCTTTTTATTGAAAAAGACTCCGCGATTAATGAGCACATCGAGCAGATGCGGCTTGCTGCGACAAAAAGCATCTTAGAGCGTCGCGATACGATTATTGTTGCGACGGTTTCAGCGATTTACGGCATCGGTAAACCCGAAAGCTACACTCAGATGCGACTGATTATGCGCACGGGTGATATCAAGACGCGAGAAGACTTTATTTCACAATTAGTGAAGATGCAATACAAACGCACCGATATGGACTTTAATCGGGGTAACTTCCGCGTTCGTGGCGATACGATTGATGTTTTCCCGGCTGAGCACGCGGAAGTTGCCGTGCGCTTTGAGCTTTTCGATGATGAATTGGAAAGTATCAGCTTATTCGATCCGCTGACCGGACATATCGTGCAAAAAGTTCCTCGTTTTGTGATCTATCCGGCCAGTCACTATGTCACTCCACGTGAAGAAATTGTTCGAGCGATTAAAACGATTAAAGCGGAGCTCAAAGAGCGCAAAGCCGAGTTTTTAAGCGAAGGCAAACTCGTAGAGGCTCAGCGACTTGAACAGCGAACGCTTTTTGACATTGAAATGCTCGATCAGGTGGGATTTTGCAAGGGCATTGAAAACTACTCCCGTCATTTGACAGGGTTGGCCCCGGGCGTCGCGCCGCCTTGTTTGATTGATTATTTGCCAGCCGATTGCTTAATGTTTTTTGATGAATCTCACGTGATGATGGGCCAATTGGGCGGAATGTACCGTGGGGACCGTTCCAGAAAAGAGACGCTGGTGTTGTATGGATTTCGGTTGCCTTCGGCTTTGGACAACCGTCCGCTTCGTTTCGATGAATTCGAGAGAAAGATGCGCCGATCGATTTTTGTTTCGGCGACACCGGCTGACTATGAATTAAACCATTCCTCACAAATTGTTGAGCAGGTGGTTCGCCCCACGGGACTGGTTGACCCGGAAGTGATTGTAAGGCCCGCGGCAACTCAAGTCGACGACGTTTTGTCGGAAATCAATGAGCGAGTGAAAAAGGGCGATCGGGTGTTGGTGACAACGCTTACGAAACGCATGGCCGAAGATCTCACGGATTTCCTAAGTGAAAACGGTGTGAAGGTTCGCTACTTGCACTCCGATATTGACACTGTCGAGCGCGTTGAGATTATTCGTGATTTACGAGCCGGTGTTTTTGATGTGTTGGTGGGCATCAACCTTTTGCGTGAAGGGCTGGATATTCCGGAGGTCTCTCTGGTGGCCATATTGGATGCTGATAAGGAAGGCTTTTTAAGAAGCGAGCGTTCGTTGATTCAGACGATCGGGCGGGCTGCGCGAAATGTGGCGGGGACTGCGATTTTGTACGCTGACAAAATCACCGATTCGATGAAAAACGCCATTGAGGAAACCGAGAGACGTCGGGCCAAACAAAAGGCATACAATAAAGAGCACCACATCACGCCGCAAAGCGTGAAAAAAGAAGTTCGAGATATCATTGATGGGGTGTATCACCCCGATGCGGTCCATGTTGAGCCTTTGGCTGAGACTGTGGGCGCAATGAGTGAAAAAGAATTATCGGCTCAAATTAAAAAGCTTGAAAAGCAAATGTTTGAGTTTGCAAAGAATTTGGACTTTGAAAAAGCGGCTGCCGTACGAGATCAATTGGCGGAATTAAAGGCTCGTGTTTTAGGCTCTTCGGTGCCGCATATTGCTCAGACAAAAGGAAAGGGAAGTAAATCATGACCACTGTAACGACTGTTCATAACACGATGCGTCGACAAGACCGCGCTATTGAAAATCCGGTCATTATCAAAGCGTTCTTGCACCGTTCTCGCATGATCACGCTTTCGATTCATGATGAACCGTACCCTTATATAGTGCCTTTAAGTTACGGGTACGAATTGGATAAAGATGGATTGGTGTTTTATTTCCACGGGGCGCCTGTTGGGCATAAGATCGATCTCTTTAAGAAAAACCCGAAGGTGAGCTTTTGTATCGCCGAGCCTTCTGCCACCATTTTGATTGATGATCCTGCCTGTCGATCCGGCCAAAATTATTTCTCTGTTTGCGGGCACGGTGAAATCGAAAAGCTCGAAGGCGATGACCGTCTAAAAGCCATCAATCTCATCATGCATCACTACGCAGGCGACGATGGCGAACTTTCCTGGGAATATCCCGAGGAGATTTTTGACAAAATGGCTTTTTGGGCGTTGCGCGTTGTCGAACTTTCCGCAAAAAGCCGAGCTGAACCGATTCAATAAACGGAAAAGTTAATAAGTTAACGCCAAAGGAGAGCCTTGTTGTTTGACTAACAAGGCTCTTCTGGGCTTGAAGATTATTCAAAGCGGCTGATGATTTTTTCTTTAGGCCAACGAGATTTTGGCCGTGTGGCGTTTGCGTCGTTTGCGGCTCGATAGCCTAGTGCCATTCCGACGACGGCGTGTTCTCCTTTGGCGGTGAGCCCCATGATTTCATCGACCTTGGCGAAATCCATTCCGCCCAAAATGGTGCTGTCAACACCCAAAGACGCTGCAGCAACCGTTAGGCATCCGAGGGCTAAATACACTTGATTGCTCGCATAAAGGTTCAGAGCTTGAGGATCCTTTAACTTTTCCGCTGAGCGGCGACGCAATGCATCCGGTCTTTCTGGACTTGTCCAACCAACATAGCGTCCGTCAGCCTTTTCCTGTTCATAGAGCTTATCCCAATAAGCCTCGTCAACTGTCCGAGGAATCGTGAAAATGATCAGCTGAGGCGCTTTGAAACGTTCAGCGTTGAAGTCAGGTACAGCAGGCAAAAGTTTTTGAATTGCCTCTTTGGTGTCAAGCAGATAAAAGTGCCACAGTTGGCAATTTACGGAAGAAGGGGACAGGCGCAAAACTTCCGTTAACACCTCCATATCTTTATCGCTCACGCGGCGCGTTTCATCGTAGTGCTTCGTTGTATAGCGCGTTTGCATCAATTCGAGAATATCTTTCACGATGGGCTCCTTGCAGAGTATTTCAATGATTGATTCTTTTTTTCTCCTTGTCAGTTTAATCCTGTTGGTCAAAAAAAATCCCGGTAAGTTATCTTACCGGGAGGAGTGGTAGTTAGAATTTTTTGGCTAGAAGCACTCTCAATGCGCCCGAACCGCCCTCTTCGGCCGGAGCTTGAACAAAGGCTAGAACCTCACGCATTTGGCGTAGCCAGCGGCGCACCAGCCCTTTGAGGACTGGGCCGTCCTCGCCACTATTGATGCCTTTGCCGTGAACGATGCGAACACAGCGGATGCCATGTTCATGAGCTTGAAGAATGAAATCGACCAACGTGCGGCGAGCCTCTTCGGTTCGAAGGCCATGTAA
>CAJKMT010000076.1 GCA_905201055.1 uncultured Sutterella sp.
TGCCAATCCTGATTTGAAGATCTACAAGCCCTGGCTTGATCGTGACTTCATCAACGAATTGGGCGGCCGCGCTGAAATGAGCGCTTTCCTTAAGGCCCAAGGTTTTGATTACCGTATGTCTGCGGAAAAAGCCTATTCCACCGATTCAAACCTCTTGGGTGCCACGCACGAAGCCAAGCACTTGGAAAGCCTGCAGACCAGCATGAAGATCGTCAAACCCATCATGGGCGTGGCTTTCTGGGATCCGGCTGTTGAAATTAAGCCCGAAGTGGTTACGGTTACCTATGAAGAAGGCGTGCCGGTTGCTTTAAACGGCAAGCATTTCGATGACCTCGTGGCTCTTATGTATGAAGCCAACGCCATCGGCGGCCGTCACGGCTTGGGCATGAGCGACCAAATTGAAAACCGCATCATCGAAGCCAAGAGCCGCGGCATCTACGAAGCTCCGGGGATGGCTTTGCTCTTTATCGCTTATGAACGTCTGCTCACGGGTATTCATAACGAAGATACGATTGAGCAATATCACATCAACGGTCGTCGCTTGGGCCGTCTGCTCTACCAAGGCCGTTGGTTTGATTCTCAAGCCATTATGCTTCGTGAATCGGCTCAGCGCTGGGTTGCCCGCGCCATCACCGGTACGGTAACGCTTGAGCTGCGCCGCGGCAATGACTACACGATCCTTGATACCGTGAGCCCGAACCTCACCTATGAACCCGAACGCCTCACGATGGAAAAGGGTGATTCGATGTTCACCGCCGAAGACCGTATCGGTCAATTGACGATGCGCAATCTTGATATTGTGGATACGCGCGCCAAACTCGGTATTTACGCCAAGTCCGGTTTGATCGCCGGAACGAGTGCCGTTGCCATGTTGGGCGGCGAAAAGAAATAATCTTCAGTTTCTTCTGATTGAAGAGGGCGGTGAATGAACTCCGCCCTTTTTCGTAACATATTTCTACGAATTGGCTGAACTTGTCTGAAGTCTTCGAAACGATTGATGAGGAAAAACCGCTACAATCTTTGTCGATTGAGATTTTGTCCTAAAGGCTTTATTCAGTGTTACCTTTTGAATTCAGAATCGGTTGGCGCTACACGAGACAGGGTCGTCGCGGGCGCGGCAAAAACGGTTTTATCTCTTTTATTTCAGCCATGAGCGTAGCCTCCATTGCGTTGGGGGTGATGGCGCTCATTATTGTGCTGTCTGTCATGAACGGGTTTCAAAAAGAAGTCCGTGATCGGATGCTCTCGGTGATCCCTCATATCGAAGTGGTGAGCTATGGCGGAGCGTTAAAAGACTGGCAGGAGACGGCTGAAATTGTTGCCTCAAACCCGCATGTTTTGGGAGTTGCTCCGTACTCTTCCGGTCAAGGGCTTTTGAGTTCAGGGTCAAGTGTCAGAGGAGTGGTGCTTCGCGGGATAGATCCGGCCAACGAAGGCAAAGTATCTGATATCGATAAACAGATGGCTTTCGGTCACCTGACAGACTTACATGCAGGCGACTACGGCATTGTGCTGGGGCTTGATTTGGCAAGGCTTTTGCGTCTGAGAATCGGCGACAAGGTCAACGTCATTATTCCCCAGGGACGGGCAACGCCTGCAGGCATTGTGCCCAGAATGCGAGCCTTTACGCTGACGGGAGTGTTTTCCTCGGGTCACTATGAGTATGACAGTTCCATGGCTCTTATTCATATTGAAGACGCTCAAGCCTTATTTCGGCAAACCGGCCCGGCAGGGTTGCGGGTTCGCGTCGATGACATGAATAAGGCCCCGGAAATTTCATTTGAAATTCTGAAAACGCTGCCTGACAGTTTTGCCGTGACCGACTGGAGTAAGCAAAACCGCACGTGGTTTGCGGCCGTGCAGGTTGAAAAGCGAATGATGGCGGTTATTCTCTTTTTGATTGTGTTGGTCGGTGCATTTGGACTCGTCTCAAGCATGGTGATGACGGTGACGGAAAAGCAGTCTGATATTGCCATTTTGAGAACGCTTGGGGCCTCGCCTGCTTCCATCATGTCGATTTTTATGGTGCAGGGGGCTGTGGTCGGTATTGTCGGCGTGAGCTGCGGGGTTATTTTCGGGCTCCTCATTGCCTGCAATCTTGACGTCATTGTGCCTGCTATTGAATCGCTCTTCGGCATTCAGTTCCTGCCCAAAGAAGTCTATTTCATCAGCTCTTTACCGTCGGACCCGAGAGCAAGCGACATTATTCCCATTGCGATTTTCTCTCTGATCATGTCGCTTTTGGCGACCATTTACCCGAGCTGGAGAGCGGCTCAGACGAAACCGGCGGAGGCATTGCGTTATGAATGATCAAAACGATTTCGTGATTGTGGCCCGAGGTGTCAAAAAAGCCTACAGAGAGGGTGAACGCCGGGTTGAGGTTTTAAAGGGTATTGACCTTGAAGTGAAAAAGGGAGAGCTTTTGGCTGTAGTCGGAGCTTCAGGCTCGGGCAAGAGTACGCTTTTGCATGTGCTGGGCGGCCTGGACTCAATCGACGAAGGGGAAGTCACTGTGGCGGGTATGACCGTGCATGATTTAAACGAAGTGCAGCGGGGAGAGCTTCGCAATCAAAAACTCGGTTTCGTGTACCAGTTTCATCATCTTTTGCCCGAATTCAGTGCGCTGGAAAATGTTACCATGCCTCTGATTATTCGACGCTGCAGTGAATCTGAGGCTCAAAAAAAAGCGAAAGACGCCCTTGAGTCTCTCGGACTGGGCGAGCGACTGCGGCATTTGCCCTCGCAGATGTCGGGCGGAGAACGTCAGCGCTGCGCCATTGCCAGAGCCATGGTGACCGAACCGGCCTGCATTTTGGCTGATGAACCGACGGGCAATCTTGACCGTCAAACCGCCGACGGCGTTTTTGATGCTTTGCTCAAGTTGGCCAAACGTCAGGGCACGGCCTGCATCATTGTCACTCACGATCCCGAGCTTGCCGCCCGATGTGACCGAACGGTCAGCATTAAGGACGGTCTTATTGCCGAGGCATAAGTCACATGCTGCGGTTTATTGACACGCATAACCATGTCGGTGTTGCCCCGATTTCATGGGATTTGGACTTATTGGCCGAGAAACTCAGTCAATCGGGGATTCGGTGCGGTGTGATAACAGCGGGCGGTGTTGATGATTTTGAGGCCGCCGCCGATACCGCGCGAAAACTCGGCTGGGGTTACTGCGTGGGACTTCATCCCATGTATATCCGAGACCAATATCAGGATGATTTGCTCGCACTGCGCAGTTTTGTTCAGTCACATCTGCACGATCCTTATTTGGTCGGAATCGGAGAAATCGGCCTTGATTTTTATGTGCCGGGGCTTGACC
>CAJKMT010000077.1 GCA_905201055.1 uncultured Sutterella sp.
GCCTGCCGCTGCCGCTTTTTTGATGTCGGATGAGGCGGCTTACATTACTCGTTCAGTCATTGAAGTTGACGGAGGGCTTCACGGATGAGTCATCGCGTCGTTGTCACCGGTATGGCAGGCATCAGCCCCTTGGGCTGTGACTGGCCGACCATCTACAGAAATTTAAAAACTTACCGCAACGCCGTTGCCCGAATGCCCGACTGGGATCGCATCGACGGCTTGAATTCGCTTTTGGCGGCTCCAGCCGCGCCTTTTGAATTGAGCGCTCGTTTTACGCGCAAGACGACAAGAAGCATGTCCCGAAATGCCGTCATGGCCTGCCGCGCCACGGAACTTGCACTCGTAGACGCAGGACTCTCTGACGCCGCCTGGATTCATAAGGGCGGCATGGGCATTGCTTACGGCTCCTGTGCGGGCGACCCCTCTTCACTCATGGAAATCGCGGCTTTAGGCTCAGAGCACACAACCCGCAAATTAAACGCCACCACCTACGTGCGCTTCATGGCGCATACGGCCCCCGTCAATATCGGGGTGTTCTTTTCCATCACGGGCCGCATCATCACCACCTCGAGCGCCTGCACCTCAGGCAGCCAAGCCGTGGGCTACGCTTATGAAGCCATTAAAAACGGTTACCAGCGAGCAATGATTGCAGGCGGCTCCGAAGAGCTCTCTGCAGCCAATACCGCCATTTTCGATACGCTTTTTGCCACTTCTACCCTGCATAACGACGATCCCCTTCATGCTCCCCGTCCTTTTGACGCGGACAGAGACGGCTTGGTGTTGGGCGAAGGCGCCTGTACGCTGATTTTGGAAAGCCTTGAAAGCGCGCTTGAAAGAGGCGCTACAATCTACGCAGAGGTGGCAGGCTTTGCCACCAATTCCGACGGCAAACACATCACCAATCCCGATTCGGTCAAGATGGCCGAAGTGATGCGTGAGGCACTTGCCTGCGCCTCAATGGCCCCCGAAGATATCGGCTACCTCAATGCCCACGGTACAGCCACCATTTCCGGCGACATCGCTGAAAGCGCTGCCACTGAAGCGGTATTCGGCAGCACGGTCCCCGTCTCAAGTCTTAAGAGCTACATGGGACACACGCTAGGTGCCTGCGGGGCGCTTGAATCGTGGCTTAGCATCGAAATGATGCGTGAGGGGTGGTTTGCGCCGACCATTAATTTGCAAACGCCTGATCCCCGCTGCGGCAAGCTCAATTACATCGTCAATGAAGGGCGGAAAATCCGGTGCGATGCGGTCATGAGCAATAATTTTGCTTTCGGCGGCATCAACACTTCCCTCATTTTCAAGCGTTTTGAAAAATGATTGTGTATCTGTGCGATATCAGTGAAGCGGATACTGAAAAACTTCAGTGTCACTTAACAGATACGCAACTGAAGCGCTATCGGCAATGTATTCGCCCGGAGCGCTGCCGCCAATACCTCTGCTCCCGAGTCTTTTACAACCGAATGAAAAAGGCTTTGGGGGCCGCGGGTGACGAAGATTTCCCGGCAGGACTTCCCCACCGGCCTCTTCAAACCGATCAGGGAACTCTTTTTACGAGCCTTTCGCACAGCGGTGACTTTTTTGCGTTTGCGCTCGCCTCTAACCCTACCGCGGTTGATCTCGAAGTGATGCGGGCTAGAAATTTTAAAGCCTTGGCCGACTGTGCCTTCAATGAATCAACTGCTGAAAAAGTCAGAAATTCAGACAATCCGGCCAAAACCTTTCATGAATGCTGGGCACAGCACGAGTGCCAAATCAAGCTGCCGACAAATCCCCAAACGAATGACCTCTATCACTTCAGCTGCCATTGGGAAGAAAAAAACGGCAGCGAACTTTGTCTCGGTGTACTGAAGGAAAAATCAGAATCCCTGACAATTCAGTGGATCCCCAAAATGACCGCTGACTTCTCGGAGTTAAAACATGACTTTAAGTGAAAGACAGATCAAATTGCTTCAAGCCTACGACGAGGCTCAGCGAATTGCTTTTGCGCCCTTTGTTTTCCAAGCCTGTGCTGCAGCGAAGAAAACCGGACTGCTGAATCTTTTGGGACAAAGCGAAAAGCCCTTAAGCATTGCCGAGACTGCCTCGCGGTTAGCTTTAAGTGAATATGCAGTCGGCGTTCTTGCCGACATTCTGGTCTCCTCCCATGTGCTCGAAGAGCATAAGAACCGTACCTTTTCGTTAAGCAAAGTCGGCGAATGTCTCATCTATGACAAGATGACGGAAGTCAACTTTGATTTCAGTGATTCGGTCAATTATCGGGGGCTGAGCCACGCTCAAGAGGCACTTGAAACCGGCAAACCCGCAGGACTTAAAGAATTCGCCCCCGACTGGGAAACGATTTATCCGCACATAAAGGACCTTCCCGACGAAGCCCGAAAGGCCTGGTTTGCATTTGATCATTACCACTCCGACAGTGCTTATCAGGCAGCGCTTGATATTCTGAAAAATGAAAATATCCGCTACTTTGCCGACATCGGCGGCAATACCGGCCGTTTTACGGCAAAGGCTTTAAAGACATGGGGTTCTGCCCGAGCCTGTATTGTGGACCTTCCCGAACAGATTGCCATGATGAGAGCCAATGCTGAAATCGCAGACTTTCAGCCGCGCATTGATGCGGCCCCTGTCAATTGGCTCGACTGCGGCGCAATGCCCGCAATTCCTTCGAAAGTCGATTTAATCTGGATGAGTCAGTTTTTGGACTGTTTCAGCCACAACGAGGCTGTCAGCATCCTAAAGCGCGTCAAGAGTATCGCCAGAGGCGATAACGCACGCATTGCGATCCTTGAGCCCATCACAGACCATCAGAGAAACAGCGCCGCCACGCTCAGCGTCGCCTGCAGCTCGCTTTATTTCAGCTGCCTAGCCAACGGCAATTCCAAATTCTTTGCGTCCGATGAATTAAAAGCCATCATCGATGAGGCGGAACTTGAAATTGAAGAAGTGCACGAGCCGCTTGGCGTCGGTCACTCGCTTTACCTTTGCCGCTAAAAAAAGGCCCACCGCGATTGAATTCACAGTGGGCTCAATAAAATTGGAAAGGTAGCTAGGCTTTTTGCCCGCGCTTTCCTGAACGAAACCGATCTCCCTCAAACGATTCCGTTCTCCCGGATGAAACGGATGCCGTCAGGCACCCCCCTCGTTTCTCCGAGGCTCAGACACCCGTAAGCGAAGAACCAGGCATCAGGCGGAAATCAAAACCACAACGCCGTTTCGATATCCACCCTGAACTTTTCATCAACTAGATGATATTTTTGGGCAGTTGGACTCCAGCGTTCA
>CAJKMT010000078.1 GCA_905201055.1 uncultured Sutterella sp.
CCGCTTCTCCGGCGACATCGCCAAGGCCTTGGCTGCCGGTGCTTACGCCGTCATGATGGGCGGTATGTTTGCCGGTACCGATGAAGCTCCGGGTGAAGTGGTGCTCTACCAGGGCCGCTCCTTCAAGAGCTACCGCGGCATGGGCAGCCTCGGCGCCATGACCAAGGGCTCTGCTGACCGCTACTTCCAAGACAACAATTCCGGCAACATCAGCAAGTTCGTTCCGGAAGGCATCGAAGGTATGGTGCCCTACAAGGGACCGTTGTCTCAGATCGTTTACCAAATGATCGGCGGCTCCTCCATGGGTTACTGCGGCTGCCGCACGGTTGAAGAAATGCGTCAGCGTGCTGAGTTCGTTGAAATTACGGCTGCCGGTTGGCGTGAATCGCACGTTCACGATGTGAGAATCACTAAGGAAGCTCCGAACTATCGTCAGGATCACTAATCGTCGGTAGCTTTTTGAAATGAAAAACAGGCGCGAGTCGAGTTTAATCTGTAAACTTACTCGCGCCTTAATGATTTTTTCTTTTTAATTATTACGTTAAACGACAATGACACACGATCGTATTCTTATTTTGGACTTCGGTTCCCAAGTGACGCAGCTTATCGCCCGTCGCGTCCGTGAAGCCCATGTTTACTGCGAAGTGCATCCGAACGACGTCAGTGAAAGCTTTATTCGTGAATTCAATCCGAAGGGCATCATTTTGTCGGGCTCTCACATGAGCGCCTATGAGGAAAGCACCGATCGCATCAGCGACGCCGTTTTTAACGCCGGAGTACCTATCCTCGGTATCTGCTACGGCATGCAAACCATGGCTCAGCAGTTGGGCGGCAAGGTTGAAAACATCGGTAAGCGCGAATTCGGTTACGCAGAAGTGAAAAATCACGGCAATTCCGAATTGCTCAAGGGTATCGAAGACTTCAAGAATGAAGCCGGCGACTCCATCATGAAGGTGTGGATGAGCCACGGCGATAAGGTTACCGTCCTGCCCGAAGGCTTCCAGGTGATGTGTTCTACGCCGTCTTGCCCAATCGCCGGTATGTGTGACGAAACCCGTCATTACTATGCCGTGCAGTTCCACCCGGAAGTGACTCACACGCTTCAGGGCCGTCAGATCCTCAATCGTTTCGTTTTGGATATCTGTAAGGCCGAACCCTCCTGGATCATGGGTGACTATGTGAAAGAGGCTGTCGAGCAGATTCGCGCACAAGTGGGTGACGAAGAGGTCATCCTCGGTTTGTCGGGCGGTGTGGACTCTTCGGTTACCGCTGCTTTGATTCACCGTGCCATCGGCAAGCAGCTCACCTGCGTGTTTGTCGACAACGGTTTGCTTCGTAAAAACGAACGCGAACAAGTGCGCGAAACATTTGAAAAGAATATGGGCTTAAAGCTTATCGTGGTTGACGCTGTTGATCGCTTCATGGGTGAATTGGCAGGCGTGACCGACCCGGAACAAAAGAGAAAGATCATCGGTCGTCTCTTTGTTGAAGTGTTCCAGGAAGAAGCTGCTAAGCTGCCCAACGCCAAGTGGCTTGCTCAAGGTACGATTTATCCGGACGTGATTGAATCTGCCGGTGCAAAGACCAAGAAAGCCAAGACGATTAAGAGCCACCACAACGTGGGCGGTCTTCCCGACACGCTTCATTTGAAGCTTCTTGAACCGCTTCGCGGTCTCTTTAAGGATGAAGTCCGTGAGTTGGGTGTTGCGTTGGGGCTGCCTGCAGAAATGGTTTATCGTCATCCGTTCCCCGGACCCGGTCTCGGTGTCCGCATCTTGGGTGAAGTGAAGAAGGAATACGCAGACCTTTTGCGTGAAGCCGATGCGATCTTCATTGAAGAACTTCGTAACGCCGGACTTTACGACAAGGTGAGCCAAGCTTTTGTCGTGTTCCTGCCGGTTAAGAGTGTCGGCGTGATGGGTGACGGCCGTACTTACGAATGGGTTGTCAGCCTGCGCTCGGTTGAAACGAGTGACTTTATGACCGCACGTTGGTCTCATCTGCCTTACGAATTGTTGGGTAAGGTCTCCAACCGCATCATCAATGAAGTGCGCGGTATTAACCGTGTCTGCTACGACATCAGCGGTAAGCCGCCTGCCACCATCGAGTGGGAATAATTCAAGCACATAAATTAGCTTGAAAAAAGCAGAAAAGGATTGAAGTCATTGATTTGATTTTCAATCCTTTTTTGTATGGACAGACTCACCTTTTCTGTTTTGAATTCAAAATCTTTAAATACTCAAGATTTTTGCCAAAAGGTACGTGGATACTGCATGAGGCAAGAATGACCAACTGAAAATAAGTTAGAATCTTGCGTTCGTTTGGGCGGGGGAGGCGCTCAAGCGAGGGATTGACCGTTTCCCGGTGTCGGTCAATCATCGTTGGAAATAGGTTCCAACGGTTGATAACAAAACCGGAAAAACTTACGGCCCGGGTGCTCGAACACTTGCGGGCCGTAGGAGGTGTGAGATGAAGCAGTCAAAGAACTCATCTCATGCCGACAAGATAGCACGGAGAAATGTGGAATTCAAGATCAATGTGCAAATTATTGCCCATAAATTGATCTATGGTTTTGCGTTGATTCTGTGGATAATCTTGTCCGCATGGCCATCATAGCATGATGAGAGGCGGGGGATATCAGATCCTCCGCTGACTTGCGTTGAATAGTTTAAAAATTGTGAAAGAGGTGTCCTAAGGTTGATATGGTTAAAACAATATTCAAGCTTTTGAAAGACAGGAAAAGAGCTTGATTTTTAGGTGATCACGTCGGATGGTTTGCTATAATTTACTTATAAATTCAATAGGTTAGGTATGATCGAAAAACCCGGCATCCCCAAAAATCAATACGATCCTCATTTTTGGGATCCTTGGTACATCAAGTATCCTCGTCGCTGTTTTATTTCGACTTGTGCTTGGCTAATGGAAATGTTGGTTTTAACGCTGGATGCGCTTGTACAATTTGTGTTGCTCATAATAAAGCAGATAAGAGATTACGGAGTTTGGCTGACAATCCTGGTTTGGATCATTTTTGCAGCCATGATCCGTGAGATCTATTTGCTTTGGTGAACGGTTTAACATTTTGCAAAGGGGCGACCTTCGGGTCGCTTTTTTTATCAGACGGGCCGTAAAACCCTCGCCTTCAGGCGGGGGATATAAGGTCCCTC
>CAJKMT010000079.1 GCA_905201055.1 uncultured Sutterella sp.
AGGGACCTTATATCCCCCGCCTGAAGGCGAGGGTTTTACGGCCCGTCTGATAAATCATTTGGGTTAGAAAACCGGATCTGGAACGTCCCGCCTTTTTTGCCATATTATCTAGGCGTCTTATTGCTCTTGAAGGCAGACATATGTTTAATCTTTCGACTTTGTCTGATAGTTTGTCGAGATCAATGTCTGCAAGCATCCAAACACAATTCTTATAGTCTTCTTCCCTGAAATACTTTTCAACTAGTGACGGCATGGGAATATCTCGACCATCATCAAGCTCAGCTTCCATCCACCCAAGCGAAGCCTCTTCGACGTTGCAAATCAGTTCATCAATTGAATCCGCTTCGGTTATAACTCCGGGTAAATCTGGTACGGATGCACTATACGTACCGTTTTCTTTCCAAATAGCGACAGGGTATTTCATAGCTATGTCCTCTTTGTCTGTCAAAAGCAGGAGGTTTTACTCTCCCGCTTTTGAACATCTAGCGCGTCAGTTTGATTCCGCTTTGCCGTTCAATGCTTTTTAGTGTCGCAATCGCCAGATCTTTTCGGGGATGCGGCACCGTTACATGACCGCCTTTGGTCGGACTTTTGAAAATATGATGACTTCCTTTAATTCGATCAAGAACCCATCCATTCTCCTTCAGCGCATTAACGGCTGCGCTTCTTGAGAATGCCCATGGTGATGCTGACTACACCGCTCATGGCACAGGCCATCAAAAACGCCAGTTGCGGTCCTTGGTAGGCATCCACGTGTTCATAGACTTCATCGAGCGTGTGCATCTTGCGGTTGCGGCCGCCTGCGCCCATCGCCAGACTCGGAATACCCATGCTAAGCGACACGTTGTGGTCGCCCGAGGTTGAGGCGTACATATGAAGCGGCAGACCCAAGGCTAAAAGTCCTGCGCGGATGGCTTGGCAGACAGGGCTTTCATAAGGCTGCTGACCGGCGGGACGATTGCCGATGGGAGTGATCGTC
Organism: uncultured Sutterella sp.; assembly: GCA_905201055.1. Classification (GTDB taxonomy): domain Bacteria; phylum Pseudomonadota; class Gammaproteobacteria; order Burkholderiales; family Burkholderiaceae_F; genus Aphodousia. The sequence goes on from CAJKMT010000079.1 coordinate 980, forward strand.
ACTTTGACTTTATTGGCTTCGTCGGTAATACCCCAGTGGGCGTTTTCCTCTTCAGCGGCTTTTTCAAAGCAAGGCAAAATCTTGTCGCGAAGGGCCAGAAGCGAAGCGTTTTCCGTGCTTCGCATGTCGATATCCATCGAGGCGTGAGCTGCGATGGAGTTGACCGTCGTGCCGCCCGTGACCACACCCACGGTATAAGTGGTCTTCGGATCCTTGGGAACTTCAAGATCGCAGAGCACTTTGCCCGTGCGCATTAACGCATGAATGGCCGAGGGCTGACCGAACCCCAGGTAGCTGTGGCCGCCCGGGCCGTCAAAACTTACGCGATAGCGCAGGCTTCCCGTGGCACCCACAATGGCATCACTCGGATCACACCAGTCAAGCGACATGAATGCGTCCACATCCACGTTGGGATCACGGAAAAGGTGTTTGACGCCGCGTAGGTCGCCTTCTCCTTCTTCACCGACAGTTGCAACAAAGATGATGTCACCCAGCGTTTGGATATTGAGTTCCTGGAACATCCGGATGACTTGAAGCATGCCGGCTAAACCGCGGGAGTCGTCACCGATTGAAGGCGCATAGTAGCAGTTGCCTTCCTTGCTCACTTTAAAGTCGGTGTCTTTGGAAAACACGGTATCGAGGTGAGCAGAGATAATGAGTTTGGTGCGGGGTTCAGGACCGGTACCTTCGCGTACACCGATCACATTGCCGACTTCGTCCATGTGAACGTCTTTAAGACCCAATTGAGTAAAGCGCTCGACAAAGTTCTTACCGCGGATTTCTTCGCCAAAGGGTGAGGAGGGGGTTTCCGTGATGGCGATTTGTTCTTTTAAGCAGAGCTCATCCTGATCAACAGCCAACTGCAAAGCCTTTTTGACAATGTCGGCTGCCATCAGCGTATCCATGACGGCTTTGGTTTCAGGAAGCAGGGCAGGCAGTCCCGGTTCCAGATTTTTCTTTTCCGTGCTCATTTCTACATCCTTATTGAGGTAAATATCCAAATTATTTTAGCCTAAGGACTGGATCAGTTCGATGTGAGAGAAAAGTGTTCGGATGCTTAAACGGATGAAGTCTTAATAGATCGTTTTAAATACACCATGTCTTTCAGTCGTACACCATCTTCGAAAATCGGATGATCGTAGTTTTCCAAGAAAAAATCTTTAACTCGATGCGAAAAAGAAAAACCGGAATGCTTATAAAAACCGACAGTGCTTTGTACGTCACCGGTTCCGACAAAGAGTGTGTCGAAATTTTTCCCGTAGTGGCGGCAGAGAAAATCAAGCATTTGTCTGCCAAACCCCTTGCCTTGTTCAGTTACGGTCACAGCAAGATTTTTTAATTCGATTGTTTTTTCGTCTTCGACGGTTATGACAGCTGTGGCAATTGCTTGATTTTTGTCATTGAACATCACGAACATGTCGCCGCTGTTCAAGTAACGATCAATCATGCTTTCTTGCTCATCACCCAGAAGAAGCAGAGGCAAAAAGCGCTTTTTGTTTGTTTCAATTTGAATGATTTGCATACTTGGACGACAAAAATTAATTTTCTACAGCGTTTGTAGCTACAGCTGCTGTAGAACTCTTTCAATATCCGATGAGTTTAATGCCATATTGAGAATTTTTTGCTCGCTGAGGAGAAAATAAGGGGGAAATCATTAAGTTCAGCGGTTCAAAAAATCCAAGTCTTTCGTTGACAATGATGAGTTGAAAACTGACTTAAGACTGATTTGTGCTAGATTAACGAAAAATTTATCAGAGGTGCTTCATGCTGAACTTTAATTACTGCAACCCCACCCGCATTCTTTTCGGTCGCGACGAGCATAAGAAATTGGGTGAGGCACTCAAAAAAGAAAACGTCGGAAAAGTATTGAACCGGGGGTTCGACCTACGTGCCGGAGCGACCGTATGGCAACAGCCGGCAGACCGTTCCTATCTGTCGTTCTCCCTTA
>CAJKMT010000080.1 GCA_905201055.1 uncultured Sutterella sp.
CGCGAAAAACGCAAAGGCTGTCTTAGAGCTTCGCCGCCGCAAAGCACGCGATGAAAAAGCGCTTGCCGTGATGGTAGCCAATACGCCGAGCGCAAGGCTTTTTGCCGATATTTCTCAAGCCGCACAAAAAGTGCTTGAAAGCGTGGCCCGTCCGATTGTCCTTTTGCCGAAAAATCCCAATCGGGAACTTGAGGGCATTGCACCGCAACTTAGCGATATCGGACTGATGCTTCCCTACACGCCGGTGCATTGGCTGCTTTTTCATAGCCTCGCAGGTAAACCCGACGGGGCCGATTGGACCGAAAAGCTCGCGCTCGATGAGGCGCTCGTGATGACTTCGGGCAACCGTTCGGGGGAGCCGCTCGTGATCGACAACGATAAGGCGTATGAAAAATTAGCGGGCATTGCCGACTTCTGGCTCATTCACAATCGCGATATTTTGGTGCGCTGCGACGACTCGGTGGTTCGTTTAATCGGCGACTCCCCGATTTTTATCCGCCGCTCAAGAGGCTACGCACCCGAAGCGCTTCGCTTTAAAGACAATTTCGATGCAACCCTGGCTGCCGGCGCCTATCTGAAAAACACGGCTGCGTTAACCCGTGATAACGAAGTCTTTTTAACGCAGCACATCGGTGATCTCGAAAACGCCGCCACATCCGCGGCCTTTGAAGAAGCGATCAGACACTTCGAAAAACTCTTTGAGATCAAACCCAACGTGTATGCGGCTGACGCCCACCCGGATTTTGCGAGTTCCCGCTTTGCCGCAAACGAAGCGCAAAAAAATCAGGCTTCGCTTTTCCCGATCTACCATCATGCAGCCCACGTGGGCGTTGCCATGGCTGAACTTCAACGCCACGAACCGACTTTGGGACTTGCGCTCGATGGTGTGGGATTGGGGCCTGAGAATGAAGCCTGGGGTTCGGAACTTCTTTTAGTGAGTGCCGGTCACTTTGCGAGAGTCGGTCATTTATCTCCCCTGCCGCTGCCGGGGGGCGACCGCGCGGCACTTGAGCCCATGCGAATGGCGGCAGCTGTGCTGACGCTTTTGGGACTGGAAGATGAAATCGCCCGACGTTATCCCGAGCTGCCTCAAGCCGAGCATTTCGGTGAACTTGTTAAAAACCGCCGTTTCAGTCCGCTGACCACCTCGCTTGGGCGATACTTTGATGCCGCCTCAAGCCTTTTGGGGCTATGCCATAAGCAGCACGATGATGCCCGCGCGGCTATGCTTTTGGAAAGCCTCGCTTACCGTGCAAAGGGGGTGGCTCACAGCGACGGTTTTATCTTTGAGGATGATCGAACCGTAAGCCTTTTACCCTTCATGCGTTTTCTCGCCACTGATGGTATGAAAAATCCTGCCTGCGCAGCGGCGGACTTTCATGAAACGCTGGCCCTGGCGCTTGCGGCTCTGACACAAAAGGCGGCGCAGCGCATCGGTTACCGGGGACCTGTGATGCTCACGGGCGGCTGCATGGCTAATCGCCTCTTAACGCAGGCGTTAACGGAAAAACTGCACGCTCTGGGCTTTCAAATATACTATCCTGTCAAGGTGCCTGCGGGTGACGGCGGTCTTGCCTTGGGTCAAGTGTGGCTTACTCACCTAGCGAAAAAGGCGGGTAAAGATGCCATCCGTTACGACGGTGAACTTTAGGAGAATACGATGTGTTTAGCCGTACCGGCAAAAATTTTGACTGTTAAAGATGCCGACACTGCCCTTTGCGACTTTAACGGCGTGCAAAAAGACGTCAATATTTCTCTCATCAATGACCCCAAGCACGGTGACTGGGTCATCGTTCACGTCGGTTTTGCCTTAAACCGTATCGATGCCGAAGAAGCGCAAAAAACGCTTGAGGCACTGACTGCCATTGAAAAGACCGCCTCAGGAGACAGTCAACTACCCCTTCCTAAAGGCAGAGGCTTGTGAAAGCCTTGGTTGACTAGCCTTAGTGATCTTCCTTTAAGGAGGTGAACTACGTTG